>JBOGYJ010000001.1:0-6593 GCA_050696795.1 Solirubrobacteraceae bacterium
CATCGAAAGGCTGATCGACTACTGGGCGCAGGACGTCGATTCAGCCGACCGGCTCGCTCAACTCAAGCTCGCGGGATTCCAGGTCCTCGTTCGGAACCAGCGCGGGATCACGCGACAGATCTAGCGACCCCAGCGCAAGCGGCAACGGTCTCACTTTCGGCTATGCGCGGCACCTCGGGTGAGCCGCCGCTGAAACCCGCTTCGCGCGGCTAGGAGCAGCTCGCCCGGCCCTCGGCCGCTTCCCCTTCGTCGCGAAAAGCGGGAAGGCTGAGCTTGAGCGGTTGAGACCTGCTTCGGCGATTTCGCGGGGCTGCATCTGGCGGTGATCGCGACCGCGGCCAAGCGCTCGGCTCTCCTACCTGCCAGACGGTCTGTGGGTCGATAAACCCAACGCGTTTGTTCAGCTTTCAGAGTGCGAAGTGGCGGGTAGACCGACGTCAGGACTGGCCGTGCTCCAGGTTCACTCGGGTGCTCCGCGATCAGCTGTGATCACGTCGAGGATCCATTTGTCAGCTGGCAATCCGACCAGTCCGGCTTCGGTCTTGTAGATGCGACATTTCAGCCCGTAGTCATCCCGTTTTGCGGCGCCTGCCTCGATGTCGCGGCCGTCGATACGGACTGTTGGTGAGCCGAGGAACCGCTCCGCTAACGCGGACTCGATGTCGGGGATGTCACGCAGCACGATGTTGGCGGTGATGCCTTCCCGCTCGAGCAGCCTCGGGAGATGTTCAACGAGCTGCTCGTGGCTGGGACAGCCATCGAAGTAAAGAATCTCAATCGTGATCGGTGTTGGGGTCGGGGTGGTCATTGGTCTTACCCGATCTGGGTGGCGGTGATATTCAACGTAGCCCTCCGCTCGTTATGACCGTGGCGTGAGCACGATCTCGCCGCCCTTGCTTGGAACTACGGCGGTGCCATAGAGCCGGGGCTGCTCGAGCCGCGGGGCCCCGGGCGTCAACTCGAACCGTGCGATGACGCGGGCGAGGACTTCTCGTAGCTCGAGCATTGCCAGGGGCGCTCCCAGGCATCGCCGCTCTCCGCCGCCGAACGGAATCCAACCCAGCGGGTCGGGGTGTCGGCCCAGGAAGCGCTCGGGGTTGAAATTGCCGGGGTCTGGGTGAACGTTTGAACGCCCGACAAGGGCGGGGCAGATCATCAGCAGCGTCCCTGCTTGCAGGTGCTGTCCTGCGAGCCGCACTGTCTCGGCTGGCTGGCGGACGATGTCGACCAGCGGCGGATGGACTCGCAGCGTCTCGTGAATCACAGCGTCGACCCAGCCTCGATCGTCAGCCGCGGCCTGATCGGCGACCATACGTTGAACTCCTGGGAGATGCGCGAGCTGCATCAGCGCCCATGCGAGGGCCGTAGCGGTCGTGTCCCGCCCCGCGAGCAGCAGAGCAAACGCCTCATCGGCGCTAAACGGCAACTCACGTCCCCGCAGTACGCCGACGAGGCCCTGAGCGAAGCGTTCGCGGCCGCGTCCGGCGGCGGCCTGCGGGCTCACAGACCGCAAGCGCTTTAGCGTCGGGTAACCCGAGAGCATCGCGTAGGGTCCCAACCCTGACGCGAGGCCGGTCTTGAGCTCGGCCAGATCCGTCTCGTCGGTGACGCCGAGAAGCAGACGTGCCGCGATGCTGAAGGTGAGCGACCGGAGCCGTGGCAGCACGGCAAATGGTCGTCCGATCGGCCAGCGGTCAAGCTCGCCTGAGATCAGGTCGTCGAGCTGATCAGCGATGCTCTTGAGGGGGGCGCCACCGAACAGTGGAGCGAGCTGGCTGCGGCGCTCGCGATGTGCCGCCCCGTCAAGCGCCAGTAGCGTGTTCGCTGGCAGCGGCGGCAGAATGCGCTGGTTCGCCGCGCCGGCCAGAAAGCGTCCAGAGGGAGCGTGGAGAACCTGTCGCGCGAGCTCAGGCGCTGCGAGCACGAGCATCCCCCCGGCGATCAGACTGGTGAGCGGGAACATGTCGCCGTCCGCTCGCCGACGCTCAAGCGTCTGCAATGGGCGGCGCTCAAACGCCACCGCTGAGGGCAATCCGGTGACGACCGATCGCGCCGCAAGGCGCCGCGCGGGCATCGGAGCGCGATGATCGCTGTCAGCGTGGATCCGGGTCATTTGAATCTTTGACCACGACAGCGGGTCCAAGGATTCAAAAGCCGCCAGCGGTGGCTCAGCAAGCAAGTCTGATCGGATGGAGATGACATGGGCACAATGATGCAGAAGCTGTGCAGCATCATGGGCGTAGGCGAGAATGACAAGGGTGCCCAGGGTCCGGTGCAAGCGGTGTGGAACGGCAAGGTGATCGCACAGAGCGATCACACGGTCGTGATCGAGGGCAACCATTACTTCCCCCCTGACGACGTGTCCCACGTCTACCTGGAGCTGAGTGATAAGCAATCGGTGTGCCCGTGGAAGGGCACCGCGAGCTACTACGACGTGGTCGTTGAGGGGCAGCACAATGCTGGCGCGGCTTGGTGCTACCCGAGCCCCAAGCCTGCGGCGCAACAGATTGCCGGTTACGTCGCGTTCTGGCATGGCGTCAAGGTCAAGCCGGCCCCAGCCGCTGCCACGGCCGCATGAGACTGCCGCACCTCGTTGAGTCGTTGGGCCGGGCGGCCCACGCGCTGGAGGTCCGGACCCGCCCGTGGAACCCTGAGACCGAGGCCGCGTTGCAGCGCCGCTGGGAGGATCTGCCCGAGGCGGTTCGCACCCCGGCGCAGCTGCTCGGCCGCCGCTCCAGCGGCTGTGAGGGCACCCACGGGGTCTTCCCGCGATGCAACTTCGCCTGCTCGCCCTGCTACCTCGGTTCTGAGGCCAACCAGGTCCGTACCGATGCGGAACACACGCTCGGTGAGATCGATCGGCAGATGGCATTCCTGCGCCAGGTCCGTGGTGTAGACCAGCACGCTCAGCTGATCGGCGGGGAGGTCACCTTGCTGGGGCCCGAAGCGCACGCTCAGGCGCTTTTGACCATGCAGCACCATCGCCGTAAGCCGATGAGCATGACCCACGGCGACTTCGACTATGAATACCTCGAGCGGCTCGCGATCGCCCCCGACGGGACACGGCGCTTCGGCTTCCTGCGGTTCGCCGGCCATTTCGACTCGCTGATGCGTGGACGCCGCGACATCCCACGCCCACGCAGTGAGGCTGATCTTCACCCATTCCGGGCGCAGTTCGTCGCGCACTTCGAGCGGCTCGAACGCGAACACGGCGTGCGGTTTGACCTCGCGCACAACATGACGGTCACGCCCCACAACCTGCCGGAGGTCGCCGAGGTCGTCCGGGCTTGTGCGCGTATGCGGTACGGGATGATGTCCTTCCAGCCCGCCGCTTACGTCGGTAACCCGAAGCGGTGGCGCGAGGAGTTTCATGACGTTTCGATCGACACGGTCTGGCGCGAGATCGAGCGCGGTATCGGCACGCGTATTTCTTGGCAACA
This sequence comes from Solirubrobacteraceae bacterium, assembly GCA_050696795.1. Taxonomy (GTDB): domain Bacteria; phylum Actinomycetota; class Thermoleophilia; order Solirubrobacterales; family Solirubrobacteraceae; genus Palsa-465. The sequence continues at coordinate 3,441 of JBOGYJ010000001.1, forward strand.
CGTGCAGATGGGCGACCCACGGTGTAACCGCAGTTGCCATGGCGTGATCGCCGCCGGCCGCTGGACCTCGCTGCTCGACGACCTCGACCGCCGGGATCTCGCTACCCGGGATCTGTTCTTTGATGTGTTTGGTGGCATGGACTTCGAGCGACCGGCGTGGATCACCGCGGCCGCGGCCGCGCGTGTGATCGTGCATCGCCCTCAGGTCGTACCGGTCGCGGTCGGTTGGGCGCGGCGGCTGGGTCGCCGTGCCGGCTGGCGCCGGCTTCTGTTCGGCAAGCCGAGGGTGTTGACGTTCGTGGTGCACGCATTTATGGACGCCGACGTTGTCGGTCCGGCGTGGGCCGCAACCCAACGCGGGGAGACTGCGACAGATCCCGAGATCCGGGCTGCGCAAGAGCGGCTCGCGGCCTGCTCGTACGCGATGGCGCATCCCGACGAGGATCGGCTTGTGCCGGCGTGCGTGCAACACGCGATCCTTGACCCGGCCGAGAACAAGGCGCTGCGAAAGCGGCTGCCGATCACAAGATCGACGACGTGAAGCGTCACGACCTCGTGATCATCGGCGGCGGGACGGGCGGCCTGGTGTCCGCGCCGATCGCCGCCGCCCTCGGCGCACGAGTCGCGCTGATCGAACGTGACCGGACCGGTGGTGACTGCCTGTGGACCGGCTGCGTGCCTTCCAAAACACTGATCGCCACAGCGGCTGTCGTGCAGGCGATGCGAACCGCCGACGAACTTGGGCTAACAGCGGTCAGGCCGAGCATCGACTTTACAGCGGTGATGCGACGCGTCCGCGACGTGATCGCAACGATCGAGCCGGAGGCCTCTGTCGAGCGGCTACGCGACGCTGGAGTTGAGGTGATCACCGCCGACGGCAGGTTCACAGCTCCACACCGGATCCTGGCCGGCGGCCGTGAGTTGTGCTGGCGGACGGCGATCATTGCCACCGGATCGGAGCCGGTAGTCCCGGGCCTTGATGGGCTTGGTGATGCTGACCCGTTGACCACCGAGACTGTCTGGGGGCTCGAGGAGCTACCGCGACGGCTTCTGGTGTTGGGTGGCGGCCCGATCGGTTGTGAGCTCGCGCAGGCGTTCGCGCGGCTTGGAGCGCATGTCACGGTTGTCGAACTGGCCCCGCGGCTGTTACTCAAGGAAGAGCCGCGGGCAAGTGACTTCCTCCGCGATCGACTCGAGCAGGAAGGGATCACCGTTCGGCTTGGTGCGCGACCTCGCTGCGTCACCCGCATACCTGGAGGGTTTCGTCTGGAGTTCGACGACCATGACCAGGAGCCGGTGACGTTTGATCGCATGCTCGTCGCCACCGGACGTCGCCCCCGCACTGCTGGGCTCGGACTCGAGACCGTTGGTGTTGCGGTAGATGACCGCGGTGCCGTCAACGTCGACACGCACCTGCGGAGCACGGCGAAGTCGATCTACGCGGTCGGTGACGTGACGGGCGCTTATCCATTCACTCACGTCGCGGCGCATCACGCGCGGGTCGCGACCCCGAACGCGCTGTTTCACGCTCGCAGTAAGGTCGCGAGCGTGGTTCCCTGGGTGACGTTCACTGATCCCGAGCTTGCGCACGTCGGTCTCACGCGGGAGCAGGCGCGGGAGCGGTGGGGTGACCGGGTTCAGATCGCGGAAAGCGACTACATCCATCTTGATAGGGCAATCACCGCCGGCAGAGCGCATGGGTTCGCGCTGCTGATCGGCGACCCGAACGGCCAGCTGGTCGGCGCGACGGTCTGCGCACCAGCGGCGGGCGAGGCGATCGCCGAGCTAACCGCCTGGATCACGCAAAAAGGACGCATCCACGATGTGTCACGCACCCTGCACGCCTACCCGACCTTTGCGGAGGGACCAGCTCGGGCCGCCGACGACTTTCTGAGCGCCCGGCTGCTCGCGGGCCGCGCAAGCAAAGTCTCCCCCCATATCCTCAGCATCCTGCGGTGGCTCGACAGGACCCGCTAATCCAGCCGGCGACTGCGGGCGAGCGGTGGACCGCTGACGAACTAACCGCGCTGCGCAACGCGCGCTTCACGCCCGCCGCGGTCAGTGCGTTCCTGCGCGCGTCGTTTGACCGGGCCGCGGCAACCCGGACCGGGCGTCCGGCTCTTACCCGGCAAGCCTGCAGTTGGGTTATCGCAGGCACGCTCGGGACCCTTGCTGTCCGCGAGATCGCCGCCCGATTCAATAAGCCCGTACCTGGCCGGAGCATGATGGTCGTGTGGCTCGCGTTCGATGCGTTGATGCTCGACTGGCATCTCGGCATGCTCGAAGGCCCGACAGGTGAGGTTCGTGACGCACTCTCTTCCGCCGATGCACTGACTCTGACCCGGGCGGCGCTCGCGCCATTCGCCGCCGCAGCACCACCAGACAGAACCTGGTTCATCCTGCTGCTCGGTGTCGCCGGCGCGACCGATCTGCTGGACGGGCAGCTCGCACGCCGCACCGGCCCGACCCGCCTAGGCCGCGACTTCGACTCGCTCGCCGACCTCGCGTTCCGCGCCGCCGCGACTAACGGCGCCCGACGCGAAGGCTGGATCGATCAAACCTCACACAGGGTCCTCACAGCCAGGCAATCCATTCTCACCGGTCGTGCCCTGTGGCACTGGTTCGCGCGATCACACCGACCACCACCAGACCCGCAGCCACTCACCCAATGGCACGTGCCGCTGCTGCTCGGCGGTCTCGCCACCGGGGCGCTCGGGCAGCCGCGCGTCGCCGACCGCCTCCTGACCGCCTCCGCCATCATCGGCAGCGTCGGTCTCGTAAGGGGAAAACCGTTCGGATTCGCGCCGGGTCATAACCCACGATGACCAGGTTTGTCGTAGCCGAGGAGACCGCCGAACGCGTGCGAGCAAGCGTGGCGAGCGATGATCCCCGCCGGTCGCTGCGCGGCGGGAAGCTGCATTACCTGCGCACGGTCGCGCTGTCGGTTGGAATTCAGGGCCCGACGGCTGGGGTGATCGTGTCCCCGGCGATCCTCGCGAGCATCGTTGGTGGTTCCGGTGCGCTAGCGGACGTTCTCGGCCTGGTCGCGATGTCGTTTGTCGCCTACGCGTTCGTGATCTTCTCGCGTGAGTTCAACAGCGCCAGCTCGGTGTACGCGTTCAACGGCTCGGCGCTTGGGGGGCGCTACGGCTT
>JBOGYJ010000002.1:0-4330 GCA_050696795.1 Solirubrobacteraceae bacterium
AACGTGCTCGGAGAGGGCAAGCAACAGCTCTCCCAGCGCTTCGCGGAGTCCGGGGGCGACAAGTTCGCAGGCGTCAGTTGGTCGCCGGCGCCCGAGACCGGCGCGCCGCTGGTCGAGGTCGGCCCAGCCTGGATCGACTGCAACATCTACAGGCGCTACGAGGCCGGAGACCACTGGCTGGTGCTGGGCGAGGTGCTCGAACTCAGCGGCCTCGAGGACGCCGGCGCGCTGGTCTTCCACAGCGGTGTCTACCGGCCGCTCAACTGAGCTCGGCGGGCCGATCGGTGCCGAGGACGGCTTGTCCAGCCAGTGAGAACCGACACTTTGACCGTGACGAGTTCCAGATTGTCGGCCACGTCCCCAGAATCGGCCGTTTTTCGCATATCTGCTCGTCCAGCCCACACATTGTCGGTTTGAGCTGGTTGCAGACGGCTCTCATTCGGTCCGCGTCATGCTTCTTCGGAAACGTTCACACGCGCGGCCGATGATCCAGAGGCAATGGCACAGATCCTGGTCGTAGACGACGAGCCCGCCGTGCGGCGGGCGCTCGAGCGGGCGCTGCGGCTCGACAACTACGAGGTCGAGCTGGCCGTCGATGGCGAGGAGGCGCTCGATCGCCTGTCCGAACGGCCGGTCGACGCCGTGATCCTCGACGTGATGATGCCCGGCGTGGACGGACTGGAGGTCTGCCGACGCATGCGCGCCGCCGGCGACCGCACGCCGGTGCTGATGCTGACCGCGCGCGACGCGATCGACGATCGCGTGCTCGGACTCGATGTCGGCGCCGACGACTATCTGGTCAAGCCCTTCGCGCTGCGCGAGCTGCAGGCCCGCCTGCGGGCGCTGCTGCGCCGCACCGGCGATGACGACGATGCCGCCGAGACGCTGCGCTTCGCCGATCTGGTGCTCGATCCGGTCGCCCACGAGGTCCATCGCGGCGACCGCCTGGTCGAGCTCTCCAAGACCGAGTTCCTGCTGCTCGAGCTGTTCATGAAGCACCCGCGCCAGGTGCTGACGCGCTCGACGATCTTCGAGAACGTCTGGGGCTATGACTTCGGCCCCACCTCCAACGCCCTCGGTGTCTACATCGGCTATCTGCGCCGCAAGACCGAGGAGGGCGGCGAGCCGCGCCTGCTGCACACCGTGCGTGGGATCGGCTACGTGCTGCGAGACTGAGTCCCAGCCGTGCTGCTCCGCAGAAAGATCAGCATTATCGCCGCCGCCAGCGTCGCGCTCGCCGTGGCGATCGCGGTGCTCGCCTCGTACTTCATCGTGCGCGACAAGCTGGTCGGGCAGGTCGACGGTGAGCTGACCGCTCAGGCACAACAGATCCAGGCCTTTGGCAATCACGCCCTCGGTCCTCGCGCCACGCTGCCGGGGAACTCCGCCAACGGCGGTGCCACCGCGCCCTATGTCCAGTTCGTGAACACGAACGGGGACAGGTACCTCGATCAGGGAAACCTGCATCTACCCGCCGGCCCAACGATTCGTGCGATCGCCGCCGGGAAGTCCAGCAGTCTCCTCCAGACGGTCACGGTCGACGGCTCTCAGCTGCGGATGTTCGTCTTCCACTGGACCGCTCGGAACAACACCACCGGCTACACATTCCCGATCGCGATGGAGCTCGCGCGTCCGCTGGGGCCGGTTCTCAGCATCCTCAGGAGCCTGCGTCTGATCCTCACGTTGCTGTTCCTTGCGGTCGTGGCGCTGGCGGCCTTGCTCGCCAGGATGGCGACCCGCCGCGTGATGCGACCGCTCGGAGAGGTCACCGCGACCGCGCAACTGATTGGTGAGACCGAGGACCTGAGCCGCCGCATCGCCGTCCGTGAGCACTACGACGAGGTCGGTCAGCTGGCGACGAGCTTCAACGAGATGCTGGAGCGGCTCGAGAAGTCGCGTGTCCAGCTCGACGCCTCGGTCACCGCCCAGCGCCAGCTGGTCGCCGACGCCTCGCATGAGCTGCGCACGCCCGTCACCAGCCTGCGCACCAACATCGAGGTGCTGCTCTCCGGCGCCGAGCTCGACAAGGATGACCGTACGCGGTTGCTGACGGACGTCGTCGAGCAGAGTGAGGAGCTCTCGAACCTCGTCTCCGACCTGATCGAGGTCGCGCGCGGCGACACCCCGCCGACCAACGTCGAGGACATCCGCCTTGATCGGCTCGCCGAGGACGCGGTCGACCGCGCTCGCCGCAACGCTCCGCACGTCGATTTCCGTGAGCACCTATCCCCGGTCTCCGTACACGGCAATCCGGAGCGCCTGATGCGCGCGATCAATAACCTGCTCGACAACGCGGCGTTGCATGCCGGACACGGAGGCCCGGTCGAGGTGACGGTTGACGACACCGGCGTGACCGTGCGCGACCACGGCGACGGGATCAGCGAGTCCGACCTCCCCCATGTATTCGACCGCTTCTACCGCGGCGCCAACTCGCGCGCACGGCAGGGAAGCGGCCTCGGTCTATCGATCGTCAGCCAGGCCGCGACGCAGCATGGCGGCAGCGCCACCGCCAGCAACGCTCCCGACGGCGGTGCCGTGTTCACGTTGAAGCTGCCAGCAGCCGCGGCCGGGGAGCGAGCCGCTCCGGAGCAGGCACCGGATCCGCCGCGACGCAGCCGTCTGTGGTCATCGGGCTCGGGCGCGGGCGACGGGGTCTCAGCGATGCCCGACGACCCGAGCGTGCCGGGCGACGCGGAAGTGTCGGCGTAGCAGCCAGTAGCACAGCGCGAAGATCGGGATCACCGGCACCAGCAGCAGGATCCGCTGGTTGGGGACTCCAACGATCAGCGCGTAGATCGCCTCAGCCACCACCGCCGGCATCAGCGCCAGCAGCGTCGTGTGCGATCGGAAGCCGGAGAAATGCTCGCGAGCCGTCACCTCGGTGACGCCCAGCCCCATCACGATGACCCCCAGCTCGAGCGCGGGGCCACCGTGGTCGATCATTCCCACCACCAGCGCGACCAGCCCGGCGAGGATCGCGAACTCGGAGACGGGCACGCCTCCGAAGATCCCAACCGGGCGTTCACCGACGGTGCCGAGCGAGCGCTCGGCCTGCCTGCTCGCGCTGCGGTCGCGGCGTGCGCGTGCGGCACGGTCGCCGCGCCGGGTTGACGCGACTGCCGTCGGACTTCCACCACGCGCCTTGCGCGCCCGCCGTTTCGAGCTCTGGGCCACCGTCAGTGGTTCCCGGTGGGGGCCACTCAGTCAGACTCGCTGCCGAAGCCCTCAGGCAGCGCCGGCAACTCCAGGCCTGAATTGGCGGCCGCCTCGTTCTCCTGCTTGATCTCCAGCCAGAGCTCTTCGCGATAGATCGAGACCTCGCGTGGCGCCTCGATACCCAGGCGTACGGTGGCGCCTCGAACCTCGAGCACCTCGATCACCACTTCGCCGCCGACGATCACTCGTTCACCGGCTCGACGCGTCACTCGCAGCATGCGTGGAAGCTTAGGGCCTGGGCAGACAGAGGCACGTGGTCTGTCCTGCGCGCCCCGGCTGGGTGCCGGTGACGATGGTCCTGCGCGCCGCAGGCTGCGTGCGGGTGACGATGGTCCGGCGGGCGGTCAGGCTGCCGCGGCCGGCGCGCCGGTCGGCTGGACCGGGAACAGCGGCGTCTTGACGGCGGCCGTCGCGCTCTGGTTGATCACCTGATGGCCACTGCCATCGCGGATCAGGATCGGCGCCTTGAGATTGACCGTGATCTCGCTGGCGACGCTCGAGGCGGTGACCGTCACGTAGACATCGGCGGGGACGCCATCGTCGAAGCCGAGCAGACTCGCATCCGTGTCGGTGAGCTCGACCACGAAGTCTCGGAAGAAGCGGTGCGGGTTCGCCACCGGCAGCGCGACCGACTCGTTGTCGAGCGACTGCAGCCACAAAAACGGGCTCTTCGCGTCCGTGCTGAGCAGCGCGTAGCGGCTGCCGCCCAGACCGATGAGGCCGTCGGGAAACTCGATGATGCTGTCGAGGATGACATCGACCGGACCGAAGCGAGAGGTCTCGTGGGTCTGGGTCTGCACTTCGTGATCGGGGTCGGCGGCTGCACCGCGCGTGAATACAGATGTAGCGTTCATCCCTGGAGGAAGTTGAGCAACGAGGTTTGAATGATGTCAGCGGCCGACTGCAGTGCTGCCTGGTAGCCGGCCTGTTCGGTCGAGAACTGTACGGTGGCCTTGGCCATGTCGGTGTCCTGCACGTTGCCGGCATCGGTCTGTGCCGAGGTGCTGAGGGCAGTCAGGCGGGTCGCGGCCATCTGCAGGCTGTCCTGCGTGGCGCCCGCGCTGGCCTGGATCCCTTCCAGCGAGCTGATGTTCGTATCGAGATTGGCGAGCTG
>JBOGYJ010000003.1:0-1687 GCA_050696795.1 Solirubrobacteraceae bacterium
GCTCATTGGTCCCAGGCTCACCCATGGCCGCTCACCCCACCATGTCGCGCGCGGCCTGACCCGGCGCGATCATCGGGTACACGTTCTCCTCAGGCGTCACGCGGACGTCGACCAGCACCGGCCCCTCGGTCTCGAGCACGGCACGCATGTCGTCGACGAGGGTGCGCTTGTCGCTGAGGCGCACGCCGGTCGCGCCGTAGGCATCGGCGAGCTTGACGAAGTCCGGGAACTCGCCACGCTCGACGTGCGAGTAGCGGCGATCCCAGAACAGCTCCTGCCACTGGCGCACCATGCCCAGGTAGCCGTTGTTCATGATGAACACCTTGACGCCGACCCCGTTCTGAGCGCAGGTCGCCAGCTCCTGCGCGTTCATCTGGAAGGAGCCGTCGCCGGTGATGCAGACGACGGTCTCATCCGGGCAGCCGACCTTCGCCCCCATCGCCGCCGGCAGACCGAACCCCATCGTGCCCAACCCGCCGGAGTTGATCCAGCGGCGGGGCCGGTCGAAGTGGTAGCGCTGCGCCGCCCACATCTGATGCTGTCCGACGTCGCTGCAGACGATCGCGTCGCCCGCGGTCGCCTCGTACAGCGCCTCGATCATGTACTGGGGCTTGATCTCCTCGTCTGCGCTGTCCTGGTAGCTGAGCGGATAGCGCTCCTGCCAGGACGCGATCCGGTGCCACCACTCGTCTAGGCGGCTGGGATCGGGCTCGAGCGCCCGATACTCGGCCGTCAGCCGCGGCAGTATGTTCCTGGTGTATCCCACGATCGGGATGTGCGCCGGCACGTTCTTGGAGATCTCCGCCGGGTCGACGTCGATGTGCACGAACTTGGCGTGCGGTGCGAACTCGGAGAGCTTGGCCGTGACACGATCATCGAAGCGCGCTCCGATCGCCACGATCAGGTCGGCCTCGTCGATCGCGTAGTTGGCGGTGCGGGTGCCGTGCATCCCGAGCATCCCCAGCCACTGCGGATGGCTCGCCGGGAAGGCACCCAGCCCCATGACCGTGCAGGTCACGGGCAGCCGGTCTGACGTCGCCAGCTCGGTCAGCTCGGCCGCGGCGCCGACGGTCCCGCCGCCGGCGTAGATCACCGGACGCCGCGCGTTGGCGAGCGCCTTGGCGGCGAGCCGTATCTGCTTCTGGTTGCCCTCCGTGGTGGGCTGGTAACCGGGAAGGTGGACGTCGGTGATCGGCTCGTAGGGGATGTCCGCGCGGCTGAGATCCTGCGGGATGTCCACCACGACCGGGCCGGGGCGGCCGCTGCGGGCGATGTGAAATGCCTCGTGGATTGCCCGCGGCAGCTCCAGCGGATGCTGGATCATCATGTTGTGCTTGACGATCGGCATCGTGATCCCGATCGTGTCGGCCTCCTGGAAGCCGTCGGTGCCGAGCAGCTCGGTCCGCACCTGGCCGGTGAAGAACACGACGGGCACCGAGTCCATCATCGCGTCGCAGATCGGCGTGACCAGGTTTGTCGCCCCAGGTCCGCTGGTGCTCAGCGCGACTCCGACCTTGCCGGTCGCCTTGGCGTAGCCCTCGGCGGCGTGGCCCCCGCCGGCCTCGTGCCGGACGAGGATATGGCGGATGCCGGCGTCATAGAAGGCGTCGTAGGTTGGAAGGTTGGCGCCGCCGGGCATGCCGAATACAACGTCGACACCCTCTGCCTTGAGACATTCCATCAGTGC
>JBOGYJ010000004.1:0-1975 GCA_050696795.1 Solirubrobacteraceae bacterium
GACCTCTCGATCGGGGGGATGCTCGGCCTCAGCGGGGTGATGCTCGCGACGCTGATCCAGAGCGGCATACCGACCGGGCTCGCGATCGCGATCGTGGTCGTCGGCGGAACGCTCGTGGGGCTCGTCCTCAACGGGGTCCTGATCGCCCGGGCGGGGCTCTCGTTCTTCGTCGTCACGCTCGGCACTGGGTCGCTGTTCACGGGGGCGGCAGAGGTCAAGACCCAGGGCAACACCCAGGGTCTGTACACGAATTCCCTGATCCACGCGATCGGGACCAACACGGTGGTCGGCGTACCGGTGGCGGTCATCATCGCGGCGGTGGTGCTGCTGGTCGGGATGGCGGTGCTGCACTTCACCGGGTTCGGCCGGCAGGTGTTCGTGGTCGGCGGAAACCGGGAGGCGGCGCGTCTGGCCGGGATCAGCGTGACCGGGGTGGAGATCGCGGTCTACGCGATCGCGGCGGGATGCGCCGCGATCGCCGGCGTGCTGACCACGGGCAGGCTGGCGTCCGCGGCGCCGGACACGGGCACCGGCATGGAGTTGACCGCTGCGGCGGCGGTGATGATCGGCGGCACGAGTCTGTTCGGGGGCTCCGGCGGCCTGTTCGGGACGCTGCTCGGCGTCCTGTTCTTGGGGGTCCTGTCCAACGGCCTGACGCTGGCGGGCATCTCGGCGTTCTGGCAGGACGTCGTCACCGGCGTGGTGCTGATCCTGGCGATCGCCGTCGATCGGTTCGTTGTGAAGTCCTCCGCCGACCGTGGACCGGCGCTGGCCTCGATTACAAAGACGTAGATCCAGAGGAGGAGGTACGTGATGATCAGAAGAGGGTTTGGGCGCGGCATCCGACTGGCCGCGGCTGTTGCGGCGGTTGCGACCGTGCTCGTGCTTGCGGCGTGCGGCTCGAGCTCCAGCTCCACATCGAGCTCGGCCGCGGCGACGCCCAGCTCGCCGGCCGCGACCTCGAGCGCGGCTGCGGGCACGTCCAGCGCGGCTGCCGCGCCGGCGTCGGCCAAGGGTGGAACGATCGCGCTCTCGGAACCGCAGGGCGTCAGTCCGCAGATTCAGGCGCTTCTGGCGGGCGTGAAGGCCGAGGGCGCCAAGCTCGGGATGCACGTGATTGCCACCGACGCCAACCTCGACCCGTCGAAGCAGATCTCAGATGTGGAGGCGTTCGTCCAGAAGAAGGTCAAGGCGATCATCGTCTGGCCGCTCGACGATCAGGCGATCAAGCCGGCGATCGCCCAGGCCAACCAGGCGCACATCCCGGTGATTGCGCTCTACGACCTCGTGCCCAGCTCCTATTACACGGATCTGATCTTCGACGGCACCTCCGTGGGTCTCGGCTCCGCACACTGGTTCGCGCAGAACATCGGCCCGCACGCCAGCGTCGTCGCGGTCCAGGGCCCGCCCCAGGTCGACCAGTTCCGCCAGATCGCGCAGGGCTTCCAGACCGGGGTCAAGCAGACCGGCATCAACCTGCTGGCGACGCAGGTCGACCCGAAGCTCTCGCCCACCGACACCGCCAACATCGCCTCCGACTGGAAGACCCACTACGGGTCAAAGGTCCAGGGCATGTTCGTGCCGCTCGGCGCGATGGCGGCCGCACTGTCGTCGGTCGTCGACTCCTCGTTCAAGCCGAAGATCACGACCTACGGCGGCACCGACACGTGCCTCAGCCTGCTCAAGAGCAAGTTCCTGTCGGTCTGCTACTACGAGAACATCGCGCTGCTGGGTCGGATCGCCGCGTGGGCCTCGAGCCAGGCACTCGCGGGCAAGGCCATCCCGAAGCAGATCCACCTGGCGATCCCGCCGGTCACCCAGCAGACCGCCGCGAGCTTCCCGAGCCTCCAGGAGCAGCTGGCCAAGCCATACACGTTCAAGCCCGTGCAGAAGAACGGGGTCTGGACGATGCCGGTGTTCGGGCAGTCGGGAGCCTGAGGCCCGGCGCTTTCGGTCGCCGGGAACGGGGTATGAC
>JBOGYJ010000005.1:0-32140 GCA_050696795.1 Solirubrobacteraceae bacterium
CCTCGAGCTCGAACAGCGACTTGATCAGCTCGGGATCACGGCGCGAGACGATGATCGACGGGCCCTTGGTCGAGTTCGACACGTCCTTGATCACGGCCTTGATCCGCTGCGAGTGGTCGTAGCGCTCCCCCTCGACCTGCTCGGACTTGGGCAGCAGCGCCTCGACGCGCTCGCGCAGTTGGACGAGCGTGTAGCGCGAGTCCGACTGCTGGACGATGCCGGTGATCAGCTCGCCGACGCGGTCGCGGTACTCCTCGAACATCATGTCCCGCTCGGCCTCGCGGATGCGCTGCAGGATCACCTGCTTGGCGGTCTGCGCGGCGATCCGGCCAAAGTCATGGGGGGTGACATCCGCGGTCTCGATCTGATCCTCGTACTCCTTGAGCTTCTCGAGGTCGATCTCCGGTGCCGGCGGCTCGCGCATCTCACCGGTCTCCGGGTCGACGCTCGGCTCCTGGTCGGTGGTCGCCTCGACCAGCAGCTGCTCCTCGAGCTCCGGCGGGATCTTCAGCTCCCAGACGGTGAAGTCCCCCGTTTCGCGGTGCATCTCCACGCGGGCGTACGGCGCCGAGCCCGGCGTCTTCTTGTACGCGGACAGCAGCGCGTCTTCCAGCGCCTCCATCAACTTCTCGGCGGAGATGTTCTTCTCGGCGGCCAGACCGCGGACGGCATCAAGGATCTCTTTCGACATGGGTCCTCTCAGTCACCAGGTACGAGGTTGGAGCGGGCGATCTGGTCGTAGGGGATCGAGACAACCCCCTCACCAGCGGCGATCGTCACCTCCTGATCGGAGGCGCCGACGAGCTCGCCCGTAAGGCTTTTGTGACCTTCGCGTGCCTCGCGCAATCGCACTTGCGCGCGCTGCCCGAGAAAGCGACGGAAGTGCTGCGGCTTCGTAAGCGGACGATCCTCCCCCGGTGAGGACACCTCGATCGCATACTGCTCGCTGTAGTCACCGAGCAGCTTCGTGACCTGCTCGCAGTGATCGAGAGTCACGCCGTCCGGATGGTCGACGAACAACCGCAGGACCTCGCCGGAGACCTCGACGAGCAGCACCTCGATACCGGGCGCGCCGGCGGCGAGCCGGGCTTCGATATCTGACGTGAGTGCTGCGTTCAACTCGTCCCTCCGACACGTGGTCATAAAAAAAGCGGGCGAGCGCCCACTTCCTGTACATCCACCGGGTTCGCCCCGGCCTTACAGAAGCTGTGCGCCTAGCCTAGCACCGGAAAGGCCCCGCGTGGGCGCCAGTTCCGAGCCTCAAGCCCAGATTAAGCGGCGTCGTCCGATGATGTCGACGCCCGCTCGGCCGCATCTCTGGCGCGGTCGCGGTAGGCCCTGTAGTCGCTGCGCTCGGGCGCCATCGTGGCCGCCAGCGCGAGTGGCTGACGTGCCTCGGCGTGGCGCCCGAGCATCTGCAGGCTGCGGCCCAGGCAGAAGAGGGCGTAGTCGTTGGTGGGCGCCCGCTCGACCACCGCGCGGAACTCATCGGCGGCCTCGTTGTAGTGCTGGGCCTGGAACAGCGCGCGCCCCAGAGCCTCGCGGATCGATGTGCTGTCGGGCGAGAGCCGGCTCGCTCGCTGCAGCGGCACAGCCGCCTGGTGATAGTGACCGTCTGCCAGGAGCGCCGAGCCACGACTGAAGAGCTCATACACATCGTCCATGGCGTCAATCAGTCTAAGACGGCGCCGGACGTTGCCCGCGAAGGAATCAGCTGGATGCGCTCGCCGGTGCTTCGCGCATCCGCCACACCTGGTCGAGGACGTGGTCGGCAACCTCGCCTTTGGCCGTGCGCGGTATGTGCTGCTCGACGCCCTCGCGCGTGAGGATCAGCACCTCGTTGTGCTCCGAGTCAAAGCCGATGTCCGCGCGCGAGATGTCGTTGATCACGATCGCGTCGAGTCCCTTGCGCGCGAGCTTCTCGCGCCCGTAGGCGACGGCGCCCTCGCCATGCTCGGCCGCGAAGCCGACCAGCAACTGGCCGGGGCGGCGGAGCTCCACCAGCTTCGTGAGCACGTCCTCGGTCGGCTCGAGCTCGATCTCGGAGGGCACCTCCGGGCCGGTCTTCTTCAGCTTGTGCTGGGCCGGCTGCGCCGGGCGGAAGTCCGCGACGGCGGCAGCCATCAGGAGCACGTCGCAGGCCAGGAGCTCCTCGGCGCAGGCCACGCTCAGCTGCGCTGCCGTCTCCACCCGCAGTACGCGTACGCCCGCGGGCACCGGCAGGCCGACGTTGGCCAGCACCAGCGTGACCTCCGCCCCACGCCGTGCCGCGGCCTCGGCGAGGGCCAGACCCATGCGACCCGAGGAGCGGTTGCCGAGGTAACGAACGCTGTCGATCGGCTCGCGGGTGCCGCCGGCGGTCACGAGCACTCTCACGCCGCCGAGCGTCATGTCGATCGGCGTCACGTGTCCAGGCGTAACGGCGGCGCCGACCTGCAGGCCCTGCGCGGCGACGGTCTCGACGGCGGCGAGCAGATCCGCAGGCTCGGGCAGGCGCCCGACGCCCCTCTCGTCGTGCGAGGCGAGCTCGCCCTCACCCGGCGCGATCACCGTGACTCCGCGCTGCTCGAGCGTGCGGATGTTCGCCTGCGTCGCCGCGTTCAGGTACATGCGGTGGTTCATCGCCGGCGCGACGATCACCGGACAAGCGGCGGCGAGCGCCGCCGTGGTGAGGAGGTTGTCGGCCTGCCCGGAGGCGAGCTTCGCCAGCGTGTTGGCGCTGGCGGGCGCGACCAGGTAGACGTCGGCGCGCTCGACCAGCGCAAGATGGCTGATCGGTGCACGTTCGGGCACAGGCTCGCCCGGATAGGCGCCGCGGGCGGGGTCGGCCTCGAACTCGGACGTGAGCACGGGCGCACCGGTGATGGCGGCAAACGACGCCCTGCCGACGAAGCGCTCACTGGTCGGCGTTTGGATGACGCGTACGGCGTGGCCCGCCTTCACGGCAAGCCGCGCCATCTCGAGCGCCTTGTAGGCCGCGATCCCGCCGCTGACACCGATCAGGAGTCTCAACCTCGACCTCCGCTGGAGGGTTCAGGAGCGGCAGGTGGGCGCGAGGCCTACCTACCGGTAGTGGTACTTCAGCTTGCCCGGAGCGACCTCTTAGAGCGCGTTCGTCAGGTAGTTCTTCGAACGGGTCTCCACCATCGGTGGTGGAAACTCGTCGAACGTGCCCTCACCGAGGTTGTGGTAGTAGGAGTTGATCTGACGGGCGCGGCGGGCGGCCACGACCACGCTCGCGTAGTCGGAGTCAACGTGCTCGAGAAGCTTGTCGATGCGGGGAGAGATCACGGTCTAGGTCTTCCTTGGTTGCTGGTTCTTCCTCAAGAGTACCCGGAGTCCTGCCGGTAGTTCCCGCGCGCCGCCGTCAGGCGGCGGCCAGCTCGCCCCGCACGATCGCCACAAGCGCGCCCACGGCGTCCTCCAGGCGGTCGTTGACGACCACGTGCGGGAACTCGGGCTGGGCGGCCAGCTCGGCGGCGGCGGTCTCGAGCCGGTGCTGGACCTGCTCGTGCGTGTCTGTGCCACGGCCGACGAGCCGCATACGGAGCGTCTCGGGTGAGGGCGGCGCGATGAAGACCTGGACCGCCTCGGGCATCTTCTCGCGCACCTGGCGAGCACCCTGGAGCTCGATCTCGAGCACGACCGGTGCGCCCCGCTCGAGCCGTCTGTGCAGCTCCGCGCGCAGCGTGCCGTAGCGGTTGCCGGAGTACTCGGCCCACTCGACGAAGTCGCCGGCAGCGACGCGGGCGTCGAACTCCTCACGGTTGAGGAAGTGGTAGGCGACGCCGTCCTGCTCGCCGGGGCGAGGCGGACGGGTCGTGGCGGAGACCGAGAGCTCGAGCTCGCGCACGCGGTCGAGCAGCGATCGGATCAGGGTCCCCTTTCCGACACCGGAGGGACCCGTGATCACGAACACCTTGGCCACGCTGACGCGGGCTGCTCGCGGCTCAAAGATGCGCGCCGCTCAGCGGCGACGCATCATCTCGACGAGTTCGGTGCGCTGACGCTGGGACAGCCCCCCGATCGTCTTGGAAGGAGAGATCCGGCACGTAGACAGGATCTTGTTGACCTTCACACGGCCGTACTTCGGCACCGCCAGCATCAGGTCGAACACCTTTGCTGTCTCGAGGTATTCAGGCGGATCCAGCAGCAGCTCATGGATGGCCTGGCGGCCCGCTTTGAGGTCGCGCTTGAGCTGAGCGCGACGGCTGCGAATGTCATTGGCGCGCTGTAGCGCTTCCATGCGCTGCACGAGCGAACGCTCGGGTGCGGCGATGGGTTTCGTAGGGGAATCACTGACCGGCGGCATGGCGGGCGACTATACATCTTGAAAGGCGCGGATCACACCCTTCCCCCCCAATTTCAGCTCGACCTCAACCTAAGCTTGAGCATTGTCGAGGAAGGTTGCGGCAATCAGGCATGTTTGCAGGCAGTTTGCCTGGCCTAATGGAGGAGACCATTGACCGGCGGCCCATACCACAACGGGCATCTGGTAGGCGCAATCTTTTGCAGGCAGGGGCTCACGCGGCGACCGGCAAACGTATGCAAAACGACGTTGCGCCCCGATCCTTCAGGCTCAGGATTGGAGCTCTCTCCGAGTTAACGCCCGGCAATCACGAAAGTGTGTCCTGCGGAGCGATCTCGCCCGCGCGAAGGGCGCATGCTCAGGCAACCGGGGCCGACTCGGCATAGAGCTCCTGTAGCGAAACGACGCCCGGCTCGCCGTGCGCGGCGGCCGCAATCGCCCGCACGGCGGCGATCCCGCCGGACATCGTCGTGATGCAGGGGATGCGGTGGGCGACGGCCGCGGCACGGATCTCGTAGCCGTCCGAGCGCGCGCCCGTGCCGACCGGGGTGTTGATCACCAGGCTCACCTCGCCGCGACCGATCGCCTCGACCACATGCGGCGAGCCCTCGCTCAGCTTGTTGATCGCCTTCGCGGGGATGCCCATGCGCTCGAGCGCCTTTGCCGTACCGCGGGTCGCGAGCAGCTCGAAGCCCATGTCGTGGATCTGGGTGGCGATCGCGGTCGCGGCCGACTTGTCGCGATCGGCGACCGAGATGAACACCGTGCCGCTCGAGGGCAGCCGCGCGCCGGCCGCGGCCTGGGCCTTGGCGAAGGCGGTCGGAAAGTCCCGCGCGATACCCATCACCTCGCCCGTCGAGCGCATCTCGGGACCGAGCAGCACGTCGGTGCCGGCGAAGCGGTCGAAGGGCAATACCGCCTCCTTGACGCAGACGTGGCCGGTCACCACCTCGGAGGGCAGGCCGAGGTCGGCGAGCTTCTCGCCGAGCATGATCCGGCAGGCAAGCTTCGCCACCGGCAGGCCGATCGCCTTGGACACGAACGGCACCGTGCGCGAGGCCCGCGGGTTGGCCTCGATCACGTGCAGACCCTGGCCCGCGTGGATCGCGAACTGCACGTTCAGCAGGCCGACCACCCCGAGTGCCTTGGCGATCCCCGTGGTCTGGGCACGGATCTCGTCGAGCATCTCCTCGCCGAGTGAGTGCGGAGGCAGCACGCAGGCAGAGTCGCCGGAGTGGATCCCGGCCTCCTCGACGTGCTGCATGATCCCCGCGATCCAGACCTCCTCGCCATCGCAGAGCGCGTCCACATCCACCTCGACCGAGTCCTCGAGGAAGCGGTCGAGGTAGATCGTCGGGCTCTTTCCGGTCGCCCCCGCCGTACCGATCACGCCGACGCGCTCAAGGTAGTTCTGCAGACCCTCGACGCTGTAGACGATCTCCATCGCCCGCCCGCCCAGCACGTAGCTTGGGCGCACGAGCAGCGGGAAGCCGACCTGCGGGGCTCGCTCGAGCGCCTCCTCGGGCGTGCTGGCGGAGGCGTAGGGCGGTGCCCGGTAGCCAAGCTCGTCAAGCAGCGGCCCGAAGCGCGCGCGGTCCTCGGCGAGGTCGATCGCATCTGTGGTCGTGCCGAGGATCGGGATTCCGGCCTCGAGCAGCCCGGCAGCGAGCTTCAGCGGCGTCTGGCCGCCGAACTGGACGATCACACCCTCGGGCTTCTCCACCTCGCAGACACCGAGCACGTCCTCGAGCGTGAGCGGCTCGAAGTACAGGCGGTCCGAGGTGTCGTAATCGGTCGAGACCGTCTCCGGGTTGCAGTTGATCATGACCGCGTCGCGGCCGGATGCCCGCACCGTCTGCGCGGCGTGCACGCAGCAGTAGTCGAACTCGATCCCCTGTCCGATGCGGTTCGGACCCGAGCCGAGGATCACGACGCTCGGCTGGGTACCGCGATCGACCTCGTGGGCGGGTAACGGCACTCCGTCCGGCCCGGCCCGGCGCGGACGCTCCCACGCCGAGTAGAAGTAGGGCGTCGAGGCGGCGAACTCGGCGGCGCAGGTGTCGACCGACTTGAACGTGCGCTCCCCCGCGAAGGCCGCCTCGGGGTCGGCTGCCACCGCCTGCAGCTCACGTAGGAACCAGGGATCGATGTGCGTCAGCTGATTGAGCTCGACGATCCCGTGGCCGCGGCGCAGCGCCTCGAGCAGGTGGTCGAAGCGCTCGGCACCGGGCTGAGCCACGCGGACGAGCAATTGCGCATCGTCGGCCGGGAACTGCGGCTGCGCATCGAGCTCGCGCGAGCGCAGCGCCTTGACGAACGCCTGGCGGAAGGTGCGGCCGATCGCCATCGCCTCGCCGACGGATTTCATGTGCGTGGTCAGCTCCTGCTCCGAGCCGGGGAACTTCTCGAAGGCGAAGCGCGGCCACTTGATGACGCAGTAGTCGATCGCCGGCTCGAAGCTCGCCGGCGTGGCGCGGGTGATGTCGTTTGAGATCTCCTGCAGCGTGTAACCGACGGCGAGCCGCGCCGCGATCTTGGCGATCGGGAAGCCGGTGGCCTTCGACGCCAGCGCGCTCGAGCGCGACACGCGCGGGTTCATCTCGATGACGATGATCTCCTCGGTGGCCGGGTTGACCGCGAACTGCACGTTGGAGCCGCCGGTCTCGACCCCGATCGCACGGATCACGGTGATGGCCTGGTCGCGCAGCTGCTGGTAGAGCCGGTCCGGGAGCGTCTGCTGGGGCGCGACGCAGACGCTGTCACCGGTGTGCACGCCCATCGGGTCGAGGTTCTCGATCGAGGCGACGATCACGACGTTGTCGGTGCGGTCGCGCATCACCTCGAGCTCGAACTCACCCCAGCCGAGCACCGATTCGTCGATCAGGATCTGGCTGATCGGCGAGGCGTCCAGCCCGCGCCCGATCACCCGCTCGAAGTCGGCGATGTCGTGCAGCACGCCACCACCGGCACCACCGAGCGTGAATGCCGGGCGGATGATCACCGGCAGGCCGATCTCATCGACCGCGGCCCGTGCCTCCTCGAGCGTGTGCGCGATCGCCGAGCGCGGCACCCGTAGGCCGGCGTCGTGCATCGTCTGGCGGAACAGGTCACGGTCCTCCCCGCGCTCGATCGCGTCGATCTTGGCGCCGATCAACTCGACGCCATAGCGCTCGAGCACGCCGTTCTCGTGCAGGGTCTTGGCGAGGTTCAGCGCCGTCTGGCCGCCCAGCGTCGCCAGCAGCGCATCGGGCCGCTCGCGCTCGATGATCTTCTCCACCGGGCCGGGCAGCAGCGGCTCCACATACGTGGTGGTCGCGACCTCGGGGTCGGTCATGATCGTCGCCGGGTTCGAGTTGACCAGCACGACCTCGTAGCCCTCCTGCTCGAGCACGCGCGCGGCCTGCGTGCCGGAGTAGTCGAACTCGGCCGCCTGGCCGATGACGATCGGCCCGGAGCCGATCAGCAAAATCTTGTGGATGTCTTCACGTCTGGGCATCAGCGATCAGCGGCCGTTCCGGATTTCGTTGACAAAGCGGTCAAACAGGTACAGCGAGTCGTTCGGGCCGGGTCCGGCCTCGGGGTGATATTGGATCGTCCCGCCCTGCACGTCGAGCAGGGTGAGCCCCTCGACCGTGCGGTCGTACAAATTCACGTGGCTGAGCTCGGCGGCGCCGAAGTCGGTCTCCCACCGCACCGGCTCGTCGCCCTCGATGCGCCTCGAGCCGTCCGGTTGGCCGGGGCGGTGGGCGGGACCGAATACCGCGAAGCCGTGATTCTGGCTGGTGATCTCGGTCCGCCCGGTGGCGAGGTCCTTGACCGGGTGATTGGCGCCATGGTGGCCGAACGGCAGCTTGTAGGTCTCCAGGCCCACGGCGCGGCAGAGCAGCTGGTGGCCCAGGCAGATGCCATAGACGGGCTTCCTGCCTACGAGCGCGCGCACCGTCTCGACCACGTAATCGAGCGCGGCCGGGTCGCCCGGGCCATTGGCCAGGAAGATCGCGTCGGGGTCCTCGGCCAACAGCTGGTCCGGCCCGTAGGTGCAGGGGTAGAGCGTCAGATCGGCTCCGCGCTGGGTGAGCTGCTCGAGGATCGAGCGCTTCACGCCCGTTTCGATCATCGCGATGCGAATCCGATCCCCACCAACGCCGTCGAGCGCCACCGCGGCCGCAGGGGTCACCTCCCGCGCCAGATCACGCCCCTCCATCAACGGCTCGGCCGCGATCAGATCCCGTGCCTCGGCTTCGGACACGGTTGCGGGGAACACTCCGCCGCGCATCGCGCCCTCGTCGCGGATGTGGCGCACGAGCGCGCGCGTGTCGACATCGGTGATCGCCGGCACGCCAGACTCCGTGAGCCAGCTCAGCCAGCCATCGCGAGAGCTCGGAGCGTCGTTGTAGTCGACGGCGGCGCGCATGATCGCAGCCCGGGCGTGCACGCGGTCGGACTCCATCGCACGATCGCTGGTCCCGTAGTTGCCGATCTGCGGGTAGGTGAAGGTGATCAGCTGGCCGGCGTACGACGGGTCGGTCATCGCCTCCTGGTAGCCGGACATCGAGGTCGTGAACACGATCTCTCCGACGGCATGGGTGTCGGCGCCGCAGGCGAGCCCGTCGAAGCGGGTCCCGTCCTCCAGCAGCACGTAGGCATCGCGGTTCATGCAATCTCCTTGGGGCCCGTAGCGGGAACCCGCAGCGTGGTGGTCCCTGAGCCGCGGGATGCGAACACAACGCTTCCCGCGGCCACCGTCAGCTCGACCACACCGCTCAACCGGCGTCCGTGGAAGCAACAGTTCTGCGAGCGGCTGGCGTAGCCGCCCTCGCCGACGACCCACTCCCGCTCGAGGTCGACCAGCACGACGTTGGCGGGCTCCCCCACAGCGATGCGCGGGATCGGCAGCCCGTAGAGCGCGCCACCGGCGGTCATCCGCTCGACCACCAGACCGAGCGGCAGCACGCCCGGCTCGACCAGTGCCGTGTAGAGCGCCATGAACGAGGTCTCCAGACCGACCGTGCCCATCGGCGCCTGCTCGAACGGCATCTCCTTCTCGTGCCGCGCGTGCGGCGCGTGGTCGGTGGCGATGCACTCGAGCACACCCGTCCGCAGCCCCTCGATCACCGCCTGGCGATCGGCCTCGGCGCGCAGCGGCGGGTTCATCTTGAAGTTGCTGTCGAGGCTGAGCACGTCTGTGTCGGTGAGCGTCAGGTGGTGGGGCGTAGCCTCGCCGCTCACGCGCGCCCCCATGCTGCGGGCCGCCGCCAGCGCCTGCACCGACTCCAGCGCGCTGATGTGCTGGAAGTGCACGCGCGCGTCCTCGTAGCGCGCGATCGCCGCGTCGCGCGCGACGAAGGTCGACTCGCTGATCGAAGGGATTCCCGCCACCCCGAGCCTCGCCGAGACCGCGCCCTCGTGCATGACCCCGTCGCCCGACAGCGCCGGGTCCTCCTCGTGCAGGGCGATCACGCCACCCGCGAGCCGCTGGTACTGCAGCGCCTTGCGCAGCATCCCCGCGGAGACGACCGGCCTGCCGTCGTCGGTGAAGCCAAGCGCGCCGGCGTCGCTGAGCGCCGCCATCTCGGTCAGCTCACCGCCGGCCAGCCCGATCGTGATCGCGGCCAGGAAGCCGGTGGGCACGACGGCCTGCTCGCCCGCGGTCGCGGTCAGCGCCTTGAGCACGCTGACCTGGTCGACCGTCGGTGAGGTATTGGGCATCGCGATCAGCTGGCAGAAACCGCCGACGGCGGCCGCCGTGGTCCCCGTCTCGAGGTTTTCCTTGTACTCCTGGCCGGGCGTGCGCAGGTGCACGTGCGGGTCTACGAAGGCCGGGAACAGGTGCTTGCCTCTTGCCTCGATCGTCGGGGTCCCGCTGGACCCCGACGTCGCACCAGGCGGTCCGATCTCGGCGATCTCGCCCTCGCGGATCAGCACGTCGCGCGGTTCGTCCAGCCCCGCTCGCGGGTCGAGCACGTGCGCCTGCCTGATCAGCAGCTCGGCCGGGCGGCCGGGCCTGTGGAACAGCGTCTGGCCGGTAGCCATGCCTACGCCACCGCCTGCAGCACCGGCGCGCCGACCAGTAGCTCGTAGAGGACCGCCATACGCACCGCCACACCCGATTTGACCTGCGCGCCGATCAGCGCGATGTCGGAGTCGATCACGTCGCCGCTGAGCTCGACGCCGCGGTTGACCGGGCCTGGGTGCATCACCAGCTGGCCCTCGCGCAGCCGCGGCAGGTTCACCTGATAGCGCTGGGCGTACTCGCGCAATGTCGGGACGTAGGAGTCGTGCATGCGCTCGTGCTGCATGCGCAGGACGTAGACGACGTCGGCCTCGTGGAGGCTCGCGAGCGTGTCCTGGGAGCTACAGCCGAGCGCCTCGATCTCGCGTGGGATCAGCGTCGGTGGCCCGCACACGGTCACGGTCGCACCCATGCGCTGGAAGGCGAAGATGTCCGAGCGCGCCACCCGCGAGTGCAGGACGTCGCCGACGATCCAGACGTTCAGGCCCTCGAGACTGCCCAGTGCCTGGGTCAGCGTGAAGACGTCGAGCAGCGCCTGGGTCGGATGCTCGTGCTTGCCGTCGCCGGCGTTGACCACGGCGGCATCGGTCCAATTCGTGATCTGCTGGGCGCCGCCTGCCCACGGGGAGCGGACCACGATCGCGGCCGGGTCATACGCGCTCAGCGTCTGCACCGTGTCCTTGAGCGACTCGCCCTTGTCGACGCTCGAGCCGGCGCTGCGGATGCTCACGACATCGGCGCTGAGGCGCTTGGCGGCGAGCTCGAAGGAGGAGCTCGTACGTGTGGAAGCCTCGTAGAAGAGGTTCACGATGGTGCGGCCCTTGAGCGCCGGCACCTTCTTGATCTCGCGCCCGGAGACCTCGGCGAAGGAGCGTGCGAGCTCGAGGATCCGCTCGATCCCGGCCCGGTCCAGGTCATCGATCGAGATCAGGTGGCGGCTCACGCGTGACTCCTCTGCGACGCTGTGATCGTGACCTCGTCGCCACCGTCGATCTCCTCGACGTGTACGTTCACGCGCTCTTCGCGCGCGGTCGGCAGGTTCTTGCCGACGTAGTCGGGCCGGATCGGCAGCTCGCGGTGGCCGCGGTCGGCGAGCACCGCGAGCTGTACGCACGCGGGGCGGCCGTAGTCGAACAGCACGTCGATCGCGGCGCGCACCGTGCGGCCCGTGTAGAGCACGTCGTCGACGATCACGATCGTGCGGTTGTCGATCGAGAAGTCGAGCTGCGTGGAGTGCACCACCGGGGCGGCCCCTGGTCCGGGCTCGCGGATCCCGAGGTCGTCGCGGTAGAAGCTGATGTCGACCGTCCCGAAGGGGATCTCGGCGTCGGTCAGCTCGCTCAGCTGCGCGTGCAGCCGGCTGGCGAGCACGGCGCCACGGCGGTGGACACCGACGATCGCGAGACCGGCACCAGCGCCCTCGTCGTGCGGCGGGTTCTTCTCGACGATCTCGTGTGCGATCCGCACCAGCGTGCGGCGTATGTCATCGCGGTCGAGGACGACCGCTGCATCAGGCATCTTTGCGTCCTTCCTGGCCTCACAGGACCGGGTTAAAGGCGACAGTCAGTTCAACTTATCAGCCGGCTCGGCCAGAGGGGTGTCGGCATCCCCGTGCGGCGTCCCGGCGTCGGCGGCCGACAGCGGGAGGCCGCCGGGAGCGTCACGGTCCGACCAGCGGTGCAACTCCGGCTTGCCGCGCTCCGCAAACGGGATCTCGATCGTGTCGAAGTCGCGCGGGAGCACCGTGTTGGCGAAGATCTCGCGGGCCTCGTCACGGATGATCGAGGTCGGGTAGCGGATCGAGAAGTGGTTGAGCGCGAGCAGCTTGACCTCGGCGTCGCGGGCGATGCCCGCCGCCTGGGTCGCGGTCGAGTGGCCGGTCTGGGCCGCGCGCTCGGCCTCCTCGATCGCGAAGGTCGCCTCGTGGATCAGCACGTCGCTGCGGTGCGCGGCATCGCGGAGCGCATCGCACGGACGCGTGTCCCCGGAGATCGTGAGCTTGCGGCCGGCACGCGAGGGGCCCATCACCATCTCGGGGGTGACGCCGTCGACCGTCTCGCCGCGCTGCACGCGGCCGAAGTCGGGACCCTCCACGAGACCAGCGGCACGGGCCTTGTCGGGGTCGAAGATCCCGGGGCGGTCGAACTCGTGAAACACGTAACCGAGCGCCGGGCCACGGTGCGAGACGGCAACCGCCTCGACCTCGTAGCCGTCACGCTCGAGGATCTCACCATCGTGGAGCTCGTCCAGGTGAAGCTCGTAGGCGGTCGCGCCGGCGTAGCGCATGAGGCCCTGGACGAGGTCGCGCAGCCCGCGCGGGCCGTGGATCTGAAGCGGGCGGTCGCGATCGCGCAGGTCGAAGGTCTTGAGCATCCCCGGCAGGCCTAACCAGTGGTCGGCGTGCAGATGCGTGATGAAGATCTCGTCGAGGTCGGTGAGCCCGATCGAGCGCAGTAGCTGGCGCTGGCTGCCCTCGCCGCAGTCGACGAGGATGCGCTCGCCGCCGCGGCGGATCAGGATCGCGGGAAGCCCGCGGCGCTGGCTCGGCAGCGAGCCGCCGGTTCCGGCGAAGAACACAGATAGTTCCATTCAGCGCCAAGTCTGCCAAGCCGCGGGTCGGTTCGGAGATCAGCGGCAAACAGACGGCGGGTACGCTGGTGGTGTGCCAGCTGTGAACCACTTGCGCGGCGGCGGTTCTCCGGGGCGCCGCGGCTTCCATTATCGCTCCCTTCCCCTCTGGCTGCGGTGGTTTCTGCCGTTCGCCGTGGCGGGCGGGTTGGTGCTGGCGCTGGTGCTCTTCGTGCGATACGAGACCGACGACGTGCCGCAGACCGCGCTCGTCAGCAACCCGGAGGCGGTCGCCGAGCAGTACCGCGAGGCCAACGTCCTCGTGCGCCAGCAGCAGGCGCCGCGCGACGCGAAGCTGAATTCCGGGCAGTCGCCCGCGGCCGGCGTGCATGCCGCGGTCGTCGCCTACATCAGCCACCAGATCAAGCTCGGGACGATGGACGGGCCGATCAGGCGCTCGTCCTGCCGAGCGGCGACCGGGAGCAGCGGTGATCGCCGTGTGTTCCACTGCGATGTCACCACCACGGCGCAGATGGTCACCTACCCGTTTGATGGCGTCGTCCAGACCAGCACCGGGGAGATCACGTACTGCCAGCGCGTCGCGCCGCCGATTCCCAGCATGAACGTGCCGGTCAGCCGGCGCTGCCGCTGAGCGCTCAGCCGATCAGCGCAGCGGCCAGCGCGCGCCAGTCGCGCTCGGGAACGCCTGTGCTGCCTCCCGACTGCAGCGTCTGCACGCACACGTGATCGGCGCCGGCGTCCAGGTGAGCGCGCGCCGCGGCGGCGACCTGCTCGGCCGAACCCTGCGGGACCAGCTCGTCGATCAGCTCCCTCGAGCCCTGGGTGATCGCCGCATCGGTGTAGCCGAAGCGCTTGAGGTTGTTCGTGTAGTTGCTGAGCTGCAGGTAGCGTGCGGCGTACTCGCGTGCGACCCCGGCGGCGGCTTCGGGGTCGCCGTGGTCGATCACCACCGCCTGCTCGGGCGCCACCAATGCGTCGGGACCCAGCCGCTCACGCGCGAAGCGTGTGTGCGCCGGGGGCGTGAAATACGGATGGGTGCCGAGCGTCCGCTCGTGGCTGAGGTCGAGCATCTTCGGACCGAGCGCCGCCAGCGCCATGCGCTCCCGCGGCACCGGCCGCGCCGCGGCGGCGATGCCATCGAGAAAGGCGCGCATCTTGGTCAGCGGCCGCTCGTACTCCTGGGTGGACTCCGGGTGCCCGATGCCGATGCCGAGCAGCACTCTCCCCGGGAAGTCGGCATCGATCGCGGCGAACTCGTCCGCGAGCACCACCGGGTCGTAGGCCCACACGTTCACGATCCCGGTGGCGATCACGATCCGCTCGCTTGCCTCGAGCATCGACCGCACCTGCGGCAGCCGTGGCGAGGCTCCGAGCCACAACGCGCCGTATCCCAGCTCCTCTGCCAACCGGGCGGCCTCGCCGTGACGCTCCTCGCCGAGCGAGCGCCCGATCCAGAGTCCGAATCTGGTGAGCTCCATGCCAACAGGCTCGCACACTCAGCGTCTCGGCACGCCCAGTCGGCCTCTGACACGCCCAGTCGGCCCCTGACACGCCGCTCGCCCAGCTGGCCTCGGGCCCGCCGGCTCGCTAAGCTCGCCTCTGGCGTCCCCGCCAGCAGAGCGCCCGTAGCTCAGGGGATAGAGCGTTCGCCTCCGGAGCGAAAGGTCGCTGGTTCGAATCCAGCCGGGCGCGTTTCTGCCGGGTGAGTTTCCAGCGCATGCGCGGCCGTTGAGCGGAGGATTCGCTTGACCAGATCATGGGTATGGAGCGAAACTCCAGAGCTGCAGAAGTGTCTATTGGGTGACATCGACGGATTTATGTGCACCCGATGAAGCGAGCAGCCGCAACAGTCATAGCCATCGCCGCATTCGCGGTCCCCGCCCAGGCGTTTGCCGGGCCGACACTGGCGGCGCCGCTGTCTGGACCGAGGTCCACCCAGACCGGCGCGACGACTACGACGACAACGACCACCACCACAACCACGACCGGCGGAACCAGGCCGCTGAAGCTGACGCTCAACAATTTCTCGGATCGCAAGGCGCTGAACGCCTATGTGGCGTACCTGACGTCGCTGCTCGACCAGTCCTACGTCGGGCAGACGAACGACATCAGCTACATCGCGACGATCTCCGGAACGGATGGTTGCAAGGCCACGCTGGCGCCGTTGACGCAGCCTCCATACCAGGTGAGCACCAAGGCGCAGCACACGCTCATGGTGCTTGGGCAGGAGATCGGTTACGACATCACGCTCAACTTCGATTCCGCGGCCACGCAGGCGTTCACGAAGTTTTCCGGCGTTCTGAAGGGCCTGCGCTGGACCCGGTTCAGCGGCGCGAACCAGGTGATCAGGGCCTACGCCAACGCCGAGGCCAACATGCTCGCCGTGGACGCCAGCAACCTGTGTCTGGACGCTATCAATGCCGCGTTGCATCCCGACACGGTGCCCGACGACACCCGGACCTTCATCCAGACCTACGACAAGGCCTCCAGTCAGGCCAATCTCGCGCTGACGAACCTGATGGCGCTGATGCAGACCTACGAGATGCCCAGGGAGAAGTGGCTGGTCGCGCGCATCTCGACCCTCGCAGACGAGCTCTCGACCCAGACCCGGGCCGACCTGCTTCAGAGCGGCGCCTCGCTGAGCGCCGTGCTCGAGTCATCGAGCCCGCCAGGCGGCCAGGGCTAAGCTTGGTCTATGTTCGAACTCTGGCGTGAGAAGACCAAGATGATCGACCCGCAGCGCGCGCTCCCGGGTCGTGAGCAGGAGATGCCGGTGGCCAGCGCGCACACGGTGCTCGACGCGCCGCTCAAGATACCGTTCCCGCCGGGACTCGAGACGGCGATCGTCGCGCTCGGCTGCTTCTGGGGTGCCGAGCGCGTCTTCTGGACGCTCCCTGGCGTCTACACGACGGCGGTCGGATACAGCGGCGGTTACACGGCGAACCCAGCCTACGAAGAGGTCTGCAGCGGCAGCACCGGCCACGCGGAAGCGGTGCTGGTCGTGTTCGACCCGACCCAGATCTCCTACGCGGAGGTCCTGGGGCATTTCTGGGAGAACCATGACCCGACGCAGGGTATGCGCCAGGGCAACGACGTCGGCACCCAGTACCGCTCGGCGATCTTCTACGCGAGCGAGGAGCAGCGCCAGGTCGCGGAGGCCTCGAAGCTCGCCTACGCCGACCAGCTCAGGGCGGCCGGGTATGGCGACATCACCACCGAGATTGCCCCGGCCGGGCCGTTCTACTACGCCGAGGACTACCACCAGCAGTACCTCGACAAGAACCCAGACGGCTACTGCGGCCTGGCAGGCACCGGTGTCAGCTGCCCAATCGGGCTGGTCAAGCTCGCCGAGTGAGTGACGCGGCGCAGGCTCACCCGCCGGTGCAGGAGGGTGAGCAGATCGAAGTGGTGCTGTTCGACATCGGCGGGGTACTCGCGCGCTTTGCCGGGCTCGAGGTGTTGCGTGAGCTGACCGGCAGCGAGTCCGAGCTCGAGGTCTCGGCGCGCTGGCTGATGAGCCCGTGGGTCCGCCGCTTCGAGGCGGGCGACTGCACCGATGAGGAATTCGGCGCAGGCATCGTCGCGGAGTGGCAGCTCCCGTACTCGGGCAGTGAATTCCTCGAGATCTTCCCGACCTGGCTCGACGATCCGTTCGACGGCGCCGAGCAGATGGTGCGCGAGACCAGCGAGCGCGTCGGCGTCGGCTGCCTCAGCAACACCAACTCGCTGCAGTGGCGCGGGATGATCTCGCACTGGCCGCTGTCCAGGTACTTCCAGCACCGCTACCTCTCGTTCGAGCTGGGCGCGGTGAAGCCGGATGCCCTGATCTTCGAGCGCGTGATCGAGCGGCTCCCGGTCTCCTCGGCCAGGGTGCTCTTCCTCGACGACGTCGCGCTCAACGTCGAGGGCGCGCGCGCCGCCGGCCTGCAGGCGGAGCAGGCGCTGGGCGTCACCGAGGCGCGTGCCGTGCTCGGGCGCTACGGGCTGATCGGTTAGGGGTCGTGACGAGCCCTGAGGGATCGTCACGACTCCTTAGCGAAGCCCAGGGAACGGCGCCGCAGCTCCGGGGCTGCACTGTGCAGCAGCCCCGGGGAGACCCCGCTCAGCTGCCGCCGGCCACCGCCGGCAGGATCGTCATCTCGGCACCATCGGACACCGGCGTGGAGAGGCCGTCGAGGAAGCGGATGTCCTCGCCCCCGACATAGACGTTGACGAACCGCCGCAGACCCTCGTCATCGGCGATCCGCGCCTTGAGCTCACCGAAGCGCTCGTACAGCGCGTCAAGCACCTCGGCGACCGTGGCTCCCTCGACGACGGCCACCGCCTCGCCGTCGGTGGCGGCGCGCAGCTGGGTCGGAATCTTGACGTTGACTGACATCTGATCTGGCTCTCCTTAGACGGTCACCGAGAGGCGCGTCTCCCGCGCCCGCTCGAACGAATCTGCATTCGGGTCGATCTCCCACGCCTCGAACGTACCGCGGGCGCATTCGAGCGTCTTCAGACCCTCGCCGGTGATGACCGCGACGACCCGTTCCTCCGAGCCGATGTCGCCCCTGGCGCTGAGCTTGCGCAGCACCGCGGTGGTCACCCCGCCGGCCGTCTCCGTGAAGATGCCGGTCGTCTGCGCGAGCAGCTTGATGCCCTCGCGGATCTCATCGTCTGAGACAGCGTCGATCGAGCCGCCGGTACGGCGCGCCAGTGCGAGCGCGTAGGGGCCGTCGGCGGGGTTGCCGATCGCCAGCGACTTGGCGATGGTCTCGGGCTTCACCGGGCGACAGTAGTCGCGTCCCTCCGCGAAGGCGGTTGCCACCGGCGAGCAACCCTCGGCCTGCGCGCCGTTGAAGATCGGAAGCCGACCGTCGAGCAGTCCCACCTCGATCCAGTCGTCGAAACCACGGGCGAGCTTGGTGAACAACGAGCCCGAGGCGATCGGCCCCACGACCCGGTCCGGCAGCTCGAAGCCGAGCTGCTCGGCGATCTCGAACGCGAGCGTCTTCGAGCCCTCGGCGTAATACGGCCGCATGTTGATGTTCACGAAGGCCCAGTCATGCTCGCCGGCGAGCTCGGTGCAGAGCCGGTTGACATCGTCGTAGTTGCCCTTGACGGCAACCAGATTCGTTCCGTAGATCCCGGTCGCGAGCACCTTCTGTTCCTCCAGGTCGGACGGGATGAAGACGAACGACTCGAGCCCCGCGGCCGAGGCGTGCGCCGCCACGGCGTTGGCGAGGTTGCCGGTCGAGGCGCACGCGATCGTGGTGAAGCCGAGCTCCTGGGCGCGGGCAAGCGCAACCGCCACGACCCGGTCCTTGAACGAATGCGTCGGGTTGGCAGCGTCGTTCTTGATCCAGAGCTCGCCGATACCGAGCTCCTTCGCCAGGCGGTCGGCGCGCACCAGCGGGGTCCAGCCGGCCCCGAGCGCCGAGTGCGGGTGCTCGACCGGCAGGAAATCCGCGTAGCGCCAGATCGAGTACGGCCCGGCCTGAATGCGGGCCCTCAGCTCGTCGGGATCCCAGTCCGCGCGCGAGGCATAGCGGACCTCCAGCGGACCGAAGCACTGCTCGCACACGTAGCGTGCCTGCAGCGGATACTCCGTCTTACATTCCTTACATCTGAGTGCTTCTGGCGGCATATGAGAAAACCTCCGCCGGGTGTCAGGGGTCGGAGGTACGAAACCGCCCTACCCACATCTCCCAGGCTTGTCGTTGGAGCCTGATGGACTTGGCACCGTTTCCTTGCGGTCGGTTGCCGGGGCTTCGTAGGGCCATTTCCCTCCACCCCTCTGGATGCGTACTGCTATGTGCGCTGCAGTATATGGAATCGGTGCGGACACCGGAAGCTTTAGGGTCCGTAGAGAGGTTATCTTCCGATTCCCCCACGGACCCTTAGCAGGGTTCGTTTGCCAGACTCCCGCTCGTGAGCACGACCGACTACGACGCAGGTCTGGCGCTTCAGGCCGGCGCGAGCAGCGCCGAGGAGCAGCAGCGCAAACGCCTGCTGATGATCGTCAACCCGTACGCGACAACCGTTTCGAGCCGGCTCAAGAACCTCGTGATCTCAGCGCTGCGCGGCACCTACACCGTCGACGCGGTCGATACCGAGCGCCGAGACCACGCCACCGAGATCTGCCGCGAGGCCGCCCACGAGGGTTACGACGCGATCGTCGCGTTCGGCGGCGATGGCACCGTCAACGAGGCCGCCAACGGCCTGGCCGGCACCGGCACGCCGCTCACCTGCCTGCCCGGTGGGCGCGCCAACGTGTACTGCCGCATGCTGGGGATCCCCTCCGACGTCGTGGATGCGACCGAGCACCTGCTGGGACTCGCCGGTGACTGGCGTCCCCGCCAGGTCGACCTCGGCCGCGTCGGGCAGCGCTTCTTCCTCTTCTCGGCCGGTGTCGGGCTCGACGCGAGCGTGGTGCAGCGGGTCGACTCGCGCCCGCGCCTGAAGGCACGGCTGGGCGAGTACTACTACGCCTGGGTCGCGACCACGACCTTCGGCCGCCGCTACCTGGTGAGGCCCCCGCGCCTGGCCGCCGAGCTCGGCTCCCACCACGGCGCGGCCGAGACCGAGCGCGTCGAGGGCGTCACCGTCGTCATCCAGAACGCCTCGCCCTACACCTACTTCGGCGACCGCGGCGTCGAGATGGCGCAGGGCGCGACGCTTCAGAGCGGAGACCTGGCCGGCCTGATCCTCAAGCGCACCAGCCCGCTGGACATCCCCTCGATCGCCTGGCGCGCGCTCTCCCCCAGCGCCCGCGTCGCCGACCACCGTCAGATCGAGCCGTTCAGTGCCGAGAAGCAGCTGCGCATCAGCTCCCTGGATGACCGCGAGCTGCCCCTGCAGGTCGACGGCGACTTCATCGGCTGCGCCGCCGAGTTCACGTTCTCGGTCGCGCCGCGCGCGCTCGCGATCCTCGCCTGAGCGCTCCTCACGGCGCCGGCACGTCGCTCAGACGCCCGCTGGCGCGAGCACGATGTCGAAGCGCACGCGCGCCCAC
Organism: Solirubrobacteraceae bacterium; assembly: GCA_050696795.1. Lineage (GTDB taxonomy): Bacteria > Actinomycetota > Thermoleophilia > Solirubrobacterales > Solirubrobacteraceae > Palsa-465. The sequence goes on from JBOGYJ010000005.1 coordinate 19,909, forward strand.
GAGCGGTCGCCCAGATCGCGGCCGTCGGGCGTCGGCGCTCCCGGCGGCTGGCGCTGGAACTCGCGCACGAGCGACTGCTTGACGCCGAACACGGCGTCGCCGCCGGTCCGTAGTTCCGGACCCTCGACGAAGATGTGCGTGATCAGCGTCCGCCGCCCCGCTGCGCTCACGAGGAAATGCAGGTGCGGTGCGCGCATCGGCGAGCGGCCCGTGGCCTCGAGCAGCCGCCCCACGGGCCCGTCGTGAGGGATCGGGTATGGCACCGGCGTCAGCGCCCAGAAGCGGAAGTTGCCCTGCTCGTCGGTGCGCAGCCGCCCGCGCGCGGCGGTCCGCTCGCCCTCGTACTGAACGTCGTAGAAGCCGTCCTCGTCGCACTCCCAGATCTCGAGCAGCGCACCAGGCAGCGCTCTGCCGTCGGTGTCGTGGACGCTGCCCTGCACCCAGCAGGGCTCGCCCGCCGCTCCGAAGGCGATGTCGGCACCCAGCTTCACCTCAGGTGCGCCCTCGACGAAGAACGGGCCGAGCACCGTCGCCTCGGTCGCGTCCGCATAGGCCTCGTTGTTGACCTGAATCATCTGCATCGAGGCGCCCAGCACGTCTGAGAGCAGCACGAACTCCTGGCGGCGCTCATCGGTGATGTGACCGGCGGCGGTGAGGAAATCGATGCCGGCACGCCACTCGTCCTCGGTCAGCCGCGTCTCACGCAGGAACGCGTGCAGGTGCCTGGTGAGCGACTCGAGCACCAGCCTCAGGCGCCCGTCGGGGGTCTCCCGGAACGACTCCAGCACCGCGTCGACGAGCGCATCTTCGCGGGCCTGCTGTTCCCTGCTCTGGTGCTGCTCAGCCATTCCTGCTCCCGGTTTTCGACATGTATTTCCCGCTCGCAGCGCAGTAATCGTGCGGCCGAGGGGGTCAACTCGAGGTCCTCAACGCCTCCATTGATCATGACGCGTGCAGGCAACATCTCGTTGACGGAGCGGGAGACCTCGGTGCTCGGCCCGCTGGCCGAGCACCGGCTCCTGACCGTGCCCCAGGTCGCCGTGCTCCTCGGGGTGACCGAGCGAACCGCGGTGAAGCGCCTGAGGCAACTCGAGCACGACCGCACGATCCGGCTGCGATCGATCTTCGACGGCCTGCCCTGGGCCGCCTCGATCCAGAGCCGCGGGCTGCGCGCGCTCGGCTCCGCGCTGAAGCCGCCACACGTGAACTTCAACGAGTACCGGCACGAGGTCGGCGTCGGCTGGCTCTACCTCGCGGCGCGGGCGGGTAGCTTCGGCGAGCTGCATGGGATCGCCACAGACCGGCGCATGCAGGCCGAGGACTTATCCGCGAAGGCAGCCGGCCGTGCGGCGCCGTGGGGTCTTGGGCTGGGGACGCTCGGCAGCAACGGCCGACCACAGCATCACTACGCCGACCTGATCCTCGACGCGGCGAGCGGCCAGCGGCTCGCGGTCGAGCTCGAGCTCACCGCCAAGAGCTCCGGGCGCATGGCTGCGATCATGACCGCATACGCAAGTGACGCGAGCGTCGACCATGTGCTCTACCTGGCCGCCACCCGTACGATCGCCGAGCGCGTGCTCGAGTCCGCGCGCCGGGCGGGCATTCCCGAGAGGGTGCACGTGCGGCGGCTCGCAGCTGACGGAATCGCCGGAGCCGAGATCGGCCGGGTGCGATCCGGCACCCGCGCCCGCGCGGCAACGCTCGCTCGTGGGAGCGCAGAGCGGTGACTCCCGACCCACCTCCCCCGCGCGGCATGCGCCCACGCAACCTGATCTGGCCCGCGGTTGCGTTCCTGGTGCTGATGACGATGCCGCCGAGCGTCGCGCTGGCGGTGCTGGCCGCCGCCGTGCTCGCGCGCGGGACCCGGCGCGCCGTGCGCCATGTGCGCGCCCGCGACCGCGAGATCGAGGCGCGCGCCGCGGCCGGTCACATGATCACGATCGGGCATGACTCGGCGGGCCGCCCGGTGCGGATCCCCGAACGCACGCTCGCCGCCCACGGCCTGATCCTCGGCGCCACCGGGTCCGGCAAGTCGACGACGATGCTGACGCTGCTGAGCGACCAGATCAACCGCGGCCGCCCGGTGATCGCGATCGACCTGAAGGGCAGCCCCGCCTTCGCGGATGAGTTGGGGAAAGCGGCGCAAGCGGCTGGACGGAGCTTCATCCAGTGGACGCCCGACGGCCCGAGCCATTGGAATCCATTGGCCGCCGGCAACGCAACCGAGCTCAAAGACAAGCTGCTCAGCACCGAGCGCTTCACCGAGCCCCACTACCGCCGGGCGGCAGAGCGCTACCTGCAGATGGCGATCCAGGTCGCGCAGGAGACCCGTCCCGATCAACCGCTCACGCTCTCACGCGTGGTCGAGCTGATGTCACCCGGGCGGCTCGCCGCCGCCAGCCGCTCGGCCTCGCGCGAGCGCTCCAACCACGTGCGTGAGTACGTCAGCTCGCTGACCCCGGATCAACTCAGTGCTGTCCGCGGCGTCGCCTCGAGGCTGGCGGTGCTGAGCGAATCCCACACCGGACCGCTGCTGGAGCCGGGTCCGCCGGAGCGGACGCTCGATCTGCGTCGCGCGTTGCGCGGCGGCGAGGTCGTGCTCTTCAGCCTCAACTCGAGCACCTACGGCGGGCTTGCGGCGATGCTCGGGACGCTGGCGGTGCAGGACCTCGTCTCCGCCGCGGGCGCGCGACTCACGGACGGCAGCGGACGCGGCCTCGGTGCGGTGGTGGCGATCGACGAGTTCTCGGCGCTGCACTCCGACAACGTGCTGGCCCTGCTGGTGCGCGGGCGCGAGGCCGGTGTCGGCGTGCTGCTCGCCACCCAGGAGCTGGCCGACCTCGACCGCGCCGGTCGTGGCCTGCGCGACCAGATCCTCGGCAACACCGCGCTCAAGATCGCGCATCGACAGGACGTTCCCGAGTCGGCCGAGCACGTCGCGAGACTTGCGGGCACCGAGCGGGTCTGGGAGCAGAGCTACCAGCGCCGCGGCGGCACGAGCGGGCTCGCGGCGGCACTTGGCGCCGGCAGCCCGAATGCCGGCGTGAGCACCAGCGCGCGCCTGGTCGAGCGCTACCGCGTCGAGCCCGAGCAGATCAGCACGATGGGCACCGGCGAGGCGCTGGTCGTGATCAAATCACCCCACGCCAGCTCGCATGTGACGCGCATCCGGCGCGCGCCGCCCGCCCCGGACCTATCGCGCTGACGGAGACTCAGCCGGCGGCGCCGGGCGTTACGCGGTAGGCGTCGAAGACGTTATCGATGTTGCGCAACCGCGTGATCGCCTGGTCGAGCGTGCGGGTATCGCCGACCTCGACCACGAACTGGTTGCGGATCATCGGGTCGCTGACGGTGCAACGCGCCTCGATGATGTTGATCCCGGCCTCGGCGAAGGTACGCGACATATCCTCGAGCAGGCGGTGGCGGTCCCAGCCCTGGACCTCGATCTCGACCTGGAATGAGGTGTCGGCGTCGCCGTCCCAGGAGACCGGCGTGAAGCGCTCCGGGTCCTTGCGCAGAACCTCGGCGTTGGGGCAATCCTCGCGGTGAATCGTGATCCCGCGGCCGAGCGATATGTAGCCGACGATCTCATCACCGGGCACCGGATGACAGCACTTGGCCATGCGCAGCATGACCTCGTCGATCCCGTCGACGGTGATCCCGTAGCGATTCGAGGACGTGGTCGGGCGCGAGCGGCGGCGGCCCGCCGACATCAGGTCGGCGGCGGCGGTCTGCTGCGTCCCCGCCGCCTCGCCCGCCTTCAGCCGCTGCATCAGCTTGTTGACCACGACCTGCGGCGAGACCTTGGCCGCGCCCAGAGCGATGTAGAAGTCATCGCCCTTGCGGAAGCCCATCTCGCGGATGACCTCGGCCATCAACGGCGAACCGACGATCTTCTGCGAGGGCAGCCCCTGCTTGCGCAGGTTCTCCTGCAGCAGCTCACGTCCCGCGTGCTCGGTGTCGCGGCGGCTCTCGGCCTTGTACCAGGCCTTGATCTTGTTGCGGGCCCGCGTGGTCTTCACCAGCGAGAGCCAGTCGCGTGAAGGCCCGCGCTCGCGCTTGGATGTCAGAACCTCGACGATGTCCCCGGAGCGCAGCTGGTAGGAGAGCGGCACGATCTTGCCGTTGACCTTGGCGCCCACGCAGCGGTGCCCCACGTCGGTGTGGACGTCGTAGGCGAAGTCCAGCGGCGTGGCGCCGGCAGCCAGCGACTTGACCTCGCCCTTGGGCGTGAAGACGAAGACATCGTCCTCGAACAGGTCGACCTTCAGCGTCTCGACGAACTCACGTGGGTCGGACACGTCCTTCTGCCAGTCCACCAGCGACCGCAGCCACTTGAGCTTGCCCTCGGGGTCGCGCAGCGCGGGATCGCCGCTGGCCTTGCCCGGCACCCGGCCGGCGGGCGTCGCGCCCTCCTTGTACATCCAGTGGGCGGCGATCCCGAACTCGGCCAGGTCGTGCATCGCGCGCGTGCGGATCTGGATCTCGAGCGGCCGTCCCTCGGGCCCGATCACGGTCGTGTGCAGCGACTGGTACATGTTGAACTTCGGCATCGCGACGAAGTCCTTGAAGCGGCCGGGCAGCGGCTTCCACAGCGAGTGGATGACGCCGACCGTGCCGTAGCAGTCCTTCACCGAACCGACGATCACGCGCATCGCCGTCAGGTCGTAGATCTCGTTGAACTCGCGACCCTTCTTGGTCATCTTCGAGTAGATCGAGTAGAAGTGCTTGGCGCGACCCGAGATCTCGGCACGGATGCCGACCTCGCTCAGCTCCTTGGCGAGGTAGTCGCCGGCGGCGTTGACGTAGCGCTCGCGATCGTCGCGCTGCTGCGCGACCAGCGTCTTGATCTCGGTGTACTTGCGCGGATGCAGCGCCTGGAAGGCGAGGTCCTCGAGCTCCCACTTGATCGCGTGGATACCGAGCCGGTGCGCGATCGGCGCGTAGATGTCGAGCGTCTCGCGCGCCTTGTCGATCTGCTTCTGTTTGGGCATCGCCTCGATCGTGCGCATGTTGTGCAGACGATCGGCGAGCTTGATCAGGATGACCCGGATGTCCGAGGCCATCGCGACCATCATCTTGCGGTAGTTCTCGGCCTGCGCCTCGTCGCGCGACTGGAAGGTCAGCTCGGTCAGCTTGGTCACGCCGTCGACCAGGCCGGCGATCTCCTCGCCGAAGCGCTGCTCGATGTCCTCCAGCGATGCCTGCGTGTCCTCGACCGTGTCATGCAGCAGCGCCGCGCACAGCGTCTCGGTGTCGAGCCGCATTCCCGCGCAGATCTTGGCGACGCTGACGGGATGGACGATGAACTCCTCCCCGGAGCGGCGGAATTGGTCGGCGTGGTGTTGGCAGGCGTAGAGGAAGGCGTCGCGCACGCGCTCGCGGTCGACGGCAACCGCGGCCTCGTCGGCGTGCTCCTCGACGACCGCGAACAGGTCACCGAGCAGCCCCTGCTGGAACTCGCTCAGCGCCGCCAGCGACGACTGCTGCGGCTGGTCAGAGGCGTCTGGCTCCTGCGTGGGCGCGTGGTGCCCGGAGAGACTCGAGCCGCCGCCCACGGCAGGACCATCGGCCAGCGTCGCACCCTCGGTCATGGTCGTGCCGTCGGCAAGCCCAGCGCCAGCCGCAGCCGCGGACGCCTGAGCCGCGGGGCTCAGTTCGCTCGTCGTGGTTGTTGCGCGCTCAGGAATCGCTGGCCGTCCTCATGCAATCTGGTGTAGGTCCCGTACGCCGCCGAACGCTCCAGCTCGGTCGGCTGGGCGCCGGCGATCGCCAGGGCCGGCAGATCCGGATCGAGGCTGATCAGCTCGAGCTCCGTGAATACCCTCAGCATGCGCCCGGACAACCTTGCGGACCGAGCGTGCGATCCGTCGCCACGAAGCAGGTGCTCCAGCTCCTCACCGGCAACCCTCCCCCGCTCCCGCAGGGCTCGGTAGAGGGTCACGAGCGAAGCACGGAGTCCGTACTCCAACTCATGTATCTGCTGCGCAAAGCGTAGCTCAGCTTCGCCCCAGGCCAAGTGGGTGTAGCCGTCTCCGAGCTTGGTGATGGAGTCCTGCGCTGCCGATGCGGGTGGATCGAGGACCACGATGTGCATGTAGTCGGCAGCCAGCTCGGGTTCTTCGAGTAGTGAGTCGTGGCTGATCAGCGCAAATCCACCGCGGCGACTGGCAAGAGCTGCGAGTCGCCGCGGCGTATTTGCACAGATCACCAGGACTGGGCTATCCGCGCCCGAGGCGGCCTGGGCATCTGCAATCGTGGCCAGGGGGCTGCGGCCACGCCAGTCCACGACTCGTCGCTCCCCGAGCCCGCCAGTATCCATCGCTGGCTGGGGCGCGTCCTCACCGGCGCCACAACCGAGCTCGAGCTCGAGTTCGCGGTCTAGTTCCATCAGGACGCTGGTGAGATAGTCGTCGGGCTCGCCCAGAACGTGGATCGGAAGCGGGTTGCAGGGGACGCCCCGCCGGAGGATCAGCCGTGGCTCGACCACGCCGTTCCAGACGTTGCGCTCGAGCTTGAAGCTGGCGTCGATCGGCCCACCGTCGGCACCGGCGATGCGACCGTCACAGGCGAAGGCGACAGCATTGGCGCGCACGCCCCCCGAGTTCACGTTGAAGCGCACGTGCTCGTTGGCGTCGCCCATCGTGCGCACCGCGTCGAAGCTCGCTCCGGTCACGTACAGGCGGACCTCGGGGTTGCCGTTGCCGAACGGCGCGAGCCGTTCCAGCTCCTCGGCCAGATCGAGCGACATGTCGGCACCGGAGACGACCGCATCCACGCGCTCGACCGGACTCAGCAGCTCCGGGGTGAGCAGCTGCTCGGCGTGCAGCTCGAACGCCTGCCGGAAGGCCGGGATCTGCTCGGGCAGGATGCTGAGGCCGGCGGCGGCGCGATGGCCGCCGAAGGTGATCAGGTGCTCGCCGGTCGCCTCGAGCGCGCCCAGCAGATCGAAACCGGGGATGCTGCGTCCCGAACCGTGCGCGGGCGCACCGGGATCGCCTGAGTCGAGCGCGAGCATGATCGTCGGGCGGTTGTGACGCTCGACGATCTTCGAGGCGACGATCCCGATCACGCCGGCGTGCCAGCCGGGGGCGGCCAGCACGTAGGCGCTGCGCTCCCCCATCTCAATGGCGATCGCGTCCGCCTCCCAGGTGATCTGCCGCTCGGTGGCACGACGCTCGGCGTTGACGGCATCGAGCTCACGCGCGATCTCCTCGGCCCGCTGCGCATCGTCGGTGAGCAGCAGTTCGAGGCCGGCGTCGGCCCGGCGCATGCGCCCGGCGGCGTTGATCCGCGGCGCGAGCCGGAAGGCCAGGCAGCTGGCGTCGAGGCCGCTCGGGTCGGTGCGCGAGACGCGCATCAGCGCGCGCATGCCGGCGCGCTTGGTGCCGGCCATCTGGAGCAGGCCCTCACGCACGATCCGGCGGTTCTCGTCGCGCAGCGGCATCAGGTCGGCGACCGTCGCGAGCGCCACCAGCTCCAGATCGTCGGCGGCCGTCGGCGCTCCCAGCGCCTCGGCCAGCTTGTGCGCGACCGCGGTCCCGCACAGTTCGGCGGTGGGGTACCGGCAGATCGCCGGGTGCACGATCGGGCAGTCCGGCAGCTCCCCGTCCGGGCGGGGCGCGTGGTGATCGGTGATCACCACGTCGAGCCCTGCCGCACGGGCAGACCGCACCTGCTCGACGGCGGTGATCCCGCAGTCGACGGTCACGAGCAGGCCCGTGCCGGACTGGCACAGGCGCTCGACCGTCGCCGCGGAGAGGCCATATCCGTCCTCGCTGCGGCTCGGCAGGTACCAGCCGGTGTCGGCACCCAGTGCCCGCAGCGCGCGCACCAGGACGGCGGTCGCGCAGACACCGTCGACGTCATAGTCGCCGTGCACGACGATGTGGCCACCGCCGCGCACGTGTCGCCAGATCAGCTCGAGCGCCGCCTCGATACCGGCGAACAGGCGCGGCTCATGGCGCTGGTCCGCTGCCAGGAAGCGGCATGCAGCATCGAGCTCACGGTGGCCGCGGCGCACGAGGATCTGTGCGAGCACATGGCTGATGCCGAGCTCCTGCTCCAGCCGCAGCGCCGCGGCCAGGTCATAGCCGCCGAGCTCCAGTCGGGCCGTCGCGAGCAACGGCTCGGACGGCGGCGCAGCGCGCGGCGCGACGTCTGGCGCGGGGGTTGAGTGCAACAGACTGACGCTGGCCATCAGGCCAGGGTAGGCGGCGGTACCGACGGAAACGCTCGGAACAATCGCGTCCGGCTGATCGCGGTGAGCCGCGGCTCAGGCGAGGCCGGGCGCGGCGTGGGCGCGCTCACGACGCACACCCTCGGCGTAGATCACGGCGATACCGATCAGTGCGCCCGGGATGCCCTCGAGCGCGGTCACCAGGTGGGTGCTGTGCGGCCCGGGGATCGAGAAGCCGTGGATGATCAGGCCGACCAGCACGGCGCCGATCAGCGAGCCGATGAAGGCGCCGACGATCCCGCCCCAGTAGCGGTCGGGCAGCCAGATCGTGAAGTGCCAGATCGCGAGACCCATCATCGCCCAGGCGAGCAGACCCATGAGATCAGCGCTTCCTTCCGTGGCGGCGGTTGCGCGAGCGCTGCTGCCGGCGCGGTGGTGGCGGCGGGGGCTTGGGCACGCTCTCGTTCTCGGGCTCGTCCGGGGCAGGCGTCACCGGACCATCCGCAGCAGGCGTCGCCGGGCCATCCGGCGCAGGCGTCACCGGGCCGTCCAGCGGGCCTGCGGACTCGGTCACGTCCAGCCCGTCATCGGCCGGCGCGCCCGGTCCGACCGGCGGGATCACGCCCGGCACCGGCGGGATCCCCGGCACCGGCGGAATCACGCCCGGCACCGGCGAAGCCGCGGAGGGCCTCGGCGTCAATGTCGAGCTGCTCCTGCCGGAGGCACGGCCCGGAGTGGCACCCCGTGTCTCGTCATCCTCGGTCGTGTGCGCCGTGCGCTCGGAGAGGCGCGAGGGCCGACCGCGCGGCGAGTCGTCCTCGAGCCCGAGGTCGCGCTTCATCTGCTCGAACTCGGAGTTGGAGACCTTCTCCTCCTCCGGGGTGGTGAGGCGCCCGCCGAGCGAGCGGCCGCGCGCCGAGGTCGGGTCGATATCGCCGCCATCCGCATACGCGGGCACGTGACCGAGCTCCGCGACGATGCGGTCGCGGCGGGCGCGATAGGTGTGCTCGCGCTCCTTCCAGTGGGTCAGCACCGGCGAGGCGATGAAGATCGACGAGTACGCACCGGAGGCGACACCGATCAGCAGCGCGAAGGCGAAGTCCTGCAGCGTCGAGCCGCCGAACAGCAGCAGCGCGATCACGGGCAGCAGCGTGCACGAGGTGGTGATCAGCGATCGGGTCAGGACCTCGGACATCGAGCGGTTGACGACCTGCGAGAAGGCGGCGCGCGGCATTCGTGGCACGTTCTCTCTGACTCGGTCGAAGACGATGATCGTGTCGTAGAGGGAGTAACCCAGGATCGTCAGCAGGGCCGCCACCGTGTCGGCGCTGACCGTGCGGCCGACGAGCGCGTACACGCCCGCGGTGATCAGCAGGTCGTGCATCAAGGCGATCAGCACGGGCACCGTGAACTTCCACTCGAAGCGCAGCGCCACATACAGCGAGATCACGATCAGCGAGACGATGATCGCCACCACGGCGCTGTGCGTGATCGTCGAGCCGAACGCCGGCCCGACCGACGTGGCGTTGAAGCCCTGGGTGCCGCCGTGAATCCCGAACTTGTTCGCGAGCACCGTGCGCAGGCCGTCGTAGTGCGCCGGCGACAGATACTTGGACGCGATCTGGAACCCGTCGTTCCCCAGCGTCTTGCTGTGGCTTACAGCCTGCACCGTGACGTCGTTGCCCCCGGCAGCGGCCACCAGCGATTTCATCTCAGCGACGCTCGCCTTGTGCTGCAGGCCGACCGAGATCTGCGTGCCGCCGGTGAAGTCGATCCCGAGCTTGAGGCCACGGCCGCCGACCGCCAGCGCCCCGACGAGCAGGATCACGCCCGACATCGAGAAGAAGTAGCGGCTCGCGCCCATGAAGTCGAAGCGCCAGTGGCGCCGTTGCCCGCCGGCGCCGAGCGCCGACGGGGTCTGGATCGCGCGCGAGTCGCCCATCGTCGTGAGGATCGCCTGGGTGGCGAGCACGGCGGTGAACAGCGAGACGAACGTACCGATGCCGAGCGTGAAGGCGAAACCCTTGACGTCTGAGGTGGCGAGCACGAACAGGATGAACGCAGTCATGATCGTGACCACGTTCGCGTCGATGATCGCGGTGATGCCCTTGCGGTAGCCGGTCGCGATGCCCTGGCGGATCGAGCGCCCGCCACGGATCTCCTCCTTGACGCGCTCGAAGATGACGACGTTCGCGTCGGCGGCGACGCCGATCGTCAGGATCAGACCGGCGATGCCGGCCAGTGACATCGTGATCGGGATCAGCTTTATCAGCGCGTAGAAGTAGATGCCGTACGCGATCAGGCCACCGACGGCGATCACACCGAGCACGCGGTAGTACGCGAGCAGCAGCAGCACGACCACGCCAAGGCCGATGAGGCCCGCGACCAGGCCCTGATGCAGCGCCTGCGAGCCGAGCGTCGCGGAGATCTGGTTCTCGGAGATCTGCACGAGCTTGACCGGCAGCGCGCCCAGGCGCAGCTGGGTGGCGAGCTGCGCCGCGGTGTTGGTCGTGAACCCGCCGGTGATCTCACTGCCACCGGTGGACGGAATCCCGTCCGGGAACTGCGTGTAGTCGATCTGCGGGACGCTGATCAGCTGGTTGTCGAGCGCGATCGCGAAGTGCTGGAAGTACTTCGCGCCGGGCGGGCTGTCCAGCTTGCCGCGCACCGCAATCGTCCCGGTGACCTTCTGAAATATGTTCGCGCCGCCCTTCTGGAAGCCGAAGGTGACATCAGGACGGCCCGTCTGGTCCGTGCTCGACTGCGGATTGGTGATCTGGTCGCCGCGCAGCACCACCCGATCCTTGACCACGTAGTAACCGGCGTTGGGTGTGCCGAACTTGACCCAGTTCGCGAAGCTGTTGGGCTCGGCCTGCAGGACCTGGGTGCCCTGCTTGACCTCGAGCACCTGCGTGCCCGCCGTCTCGGCGCTCGTCAGGCTCGACTTCATCTGCGCGACCACCGCGGCGGCGCTGACCCCGACCGGAGCCTGGTTCTGCGCGATCAGGCAGTGCACGCCCTTCTGCGCCTTGGCGTTGGTCGCCGCCGCAGCCGCGGCACACGCGGAGCTTCCGGGTGTGCCGAAGATGAAGTACTGGTTACCCGTGCCCGACGTGCTCTTGTAGTTCTTCTCGAGCGGCTGTTTGGATGCGAACTCGACCGCCTGGTAGAAGCCCATCGCCCCGGCGGCCGCGTACTTCGATCCAGGTTGTTGACCTCCGCCCTGGCTGAGCGCCACAGAAGCGGAGTCATCGGTGATGATCCCGCCAGCGGCGGTGTGGCCGGAGGGGACGAGAACACTCGCCTCCCAGTCGTAGAAGAACAGCTGCGAGGTCTTGCCGACCGCCTTCTCAGCCTGGGCTACGTTCGACACGTTGGGCAGCTGCACGTCGATCAGGTTTTTGCCGTCGGTCGTGATCGACGGCTGCGAGACACCGAGCTGGTTGACGCGGTTGTTCATCACGTCGACGGCGCGCTGCAGCGCATCGGCGGTGATCACCGGCGTCTCGGGCGTCCGCTCGGCCTTGTAGACGAGCTCGACGCCGCCCTTGAGGTCGAGGCCGAGCCGCGTCGGCCTGGTCGCGATCAGGGCGATCGACGCGGCGATGAGCCCTGCCACGAGCAGCAGGATGAATCCGTGGCGTTGGCGGTCAGTCATCGCGAAGGCTTGATGCTAGAAGAGGTTCGTTTTTGGCGCTGTTAGGGCTGAGTCGGACCGCTGGAGATCACAAGCGCCCGTTGGAGGGGGTCAGCACAACCAGCAGCCCACCCTCCTCGTCATCGTACGCGGGAAAGATGTCAGCTACGGCGTCGGCCTGCTCCGCGCTTGCGTTCACGAGGACCGGCTTTCCGCTCACGCGCACCTCCCACTCGAGTGCGGTGGCGATGTGGTCGACACCGTCGGGGAAGCTCAGGCCAAGCACCTTCTGCAGCGGCTGGCCGATCGCGGCCTCGGTGCGCAGACCGGTGAACTCGAACGAGCCACGGCCACAGTCGACGATCCTGCCCTCGGCGTCGCAGGCGACGAACGCCGCCGCGGGAGCCGGGTAGTAG
>JBOGYJ010000006.1:0-6531 GCA_050696795.1 Solirubrobacteraceae bacterium
CCGAGCGCGCCGTCGCGGCCGCGCAACAGGCCGGGAAGCTGCTGATGGTCGGCCACCTGCTCGAATACCACCCCGGCGTGCTGAAGCTGAAAGAGCTGGCCGACAGCGGCGAGCTCGGCGACATCTATTACATCTACGGCAACCGGCTGAACCTCGGCAAGCTGCGCGCGGACGAGAACGCTCTGTGGTCGCTCGGCGCGCACGATGTCTCGGTGCTGCTGGCGCTGGCCGGGGAGGAGCCGATCGAGGCGGTCGCGCACGGTGAGTCGTATGTGCGACCCGGTGTCGAGGACGTCGTCTTCTGCTACCTGCGCTTCCCCTCGGGGCTGGCCGCGCACCTGCACCTGAGCTGGCTTGACCCGCACAAGGAGCGGCGCTTCACGATCGTTGGCGCAAACAAGATGGCCACCTTCGACGACATGGCCATGGAGGGCAAGATCACCGTCCACGACAAGGGCTTCGACGAGGCCCCGCGCGGCTACGGTGAGTGGGTCACGCGCAGCGGCGACATCTACTCGCCACGCCTGCCCAACGTCGAGCCGCTGCGGGTCGAGTGCCAGGAGTTCGTCGACAGCATCAGAGCGGGCCGCGCGCCGCGCTCCGACGGGGCCAGCGGGCTGCGCGTGGTGCGCGTGCTCGAAGCGCTGCAGAACTCGCTGAGCACGTCCGCGGGGACGCCCGCCGGCGGGCGTCGCGATGGCTGAGATCTCGCCTGCCGCGCACGTCGATCCCACCGCCTCGATCGGCGCCGACGTGACGATCGCGGCCGGGGCGGTGATCGGCGCCGGCGCGGTCCTCGGCGACGGTACGTCGGTGGGGGCAAACAGCGTCGTGCACGCGGGCGTGAGGCTCGGCGCCGGCTGCCTGATCGAGGAGCTGGTCGTGCTCGGCAAGCGCCCGCGTCTGAAGCGCGGCTCGAGTGCCGCCGCGATCGAGCTCGGCCCGCTCGAGCTCGCGGCCGAGGTGACCGTCTGCTGCGGCGCTGTCGTGTATGCGGGCGCCACGGTCGGCGCCGGTGCGATCATCGGCGATCAGGCCCAGGTGCGCGAGGGCTCACGCGTTGGCGAGCGCTCCGTGGTGGGCCGGGCCTCGTGCGTCGACTTCAACGCGACGGTCGGCGACCGCGTCTCGATCCAGACGGGCGTCTACGTCACCAGCTGGGCTGTGGTCGAGGATGACGTGTTCCTGGGTCCCGGCGTGCTGATGACCAACGACGACACGATGGGTCGCCACCCCAAGGGCGAGACGCTGGACGCGCCCGTGGTCCGGCGCGCCGCGCGTGTCGGGGGCGCAACGGTGCTTGTGCCCGGGGTGGAGATCGGGGAGGAGGCCTTCGTCGGTGCGGGCGCGGTGGTCACCCGCGACGTCGGCGCCAGGGAGGTCGTGGTGGGTCTCCCGGCGCGGCTGGTGCGTCAGGTTGACGCAAATGAGCTGATCGAACGATGGCGCTGATATATGTGGGGAGGTGAGTGATTTGAGGCCGCTGTTCATTCGGACTGACGGGTGGCCGGCCTCCTGACGGCCTGGGGAACACTCGATGCCCAATCAAGAACCGGTCACGAACATCACGGATCCACGCTGGTTGCGCGCGATCTCGCACCCCATCCGCATCCGCCTGCTGGCGATGCTGGATGAGGAGCCCGCCAGCCCCGTGATACTCGCTTCGAAGCTGAATCAGCCACTGGGAACGATCGCCTACCACGTACGCACGCTCTACGACCTGGGCCTGCTGAGGCTCGTCAACACGCGCCAGCGGCGCGGCGCGACCGAGCACTACTACAAGACCACCGGGCATCCGGCCTCCTCCGAGGAGGCCTGGGAGGGTCTTGATGCCATTTCCAAGCAGCGGCTGCTGACCGCGCTGATCGCGAAGGCGACCGATTACGCCACCAGGTCCGCCGCCGCCGGCGGCTTCGATGCCAAGGAGGCGCACATCTCGACCGATGCGCTGAGGCTCGACCGCACGGGCTGGGAGCAGCTCGCGCAGGAGTCGAAGAAGTGGCTCGCACGGGCGCAGGAGATCGCGCGCGAGTCCGCGGAGCGGGGGCGCTCGGATTCCGAAGCGCAGCGGTTGGTCGGGCTCACGCTGATGCTGTTCGAGGCGCTGCCGTTCAGCGCCGAGGTGCCGGAGGACTCGGATGAGTCCGAGACCGGCAACGGCGCCGGCGAGACCGGCAACGGCGCCGGGCGCCAGTCGGTAGACGCGCGCCACTGAGCCCACTAGACCGGCGCGCTGGGTTCATCTCGCCTCCGCGTCGGCATGTGACACGCGGACGGAAGAGGAAGCGTCGCCGGCTCTACGCCGCCGCCGCGGGAGAAAGGTCGCCGGCTCTACGCCGCCGCCGCGGGAGAACGGTCGCCGGCTCTACGCCGCCGCCGCGGCTCCGGAGCCGTACATGCCCTCGCCGGCCTTGGTCCAGATGACCTGCTCGCGGCCGGGGCCGACGCTGATCAGGGCCACCGGCACCCTGACGAAGTCCGAGATGTACCGCAGGTAGCTGAGGGCCGCCTCGGGGAGCTCCTCCTCGCTGCGGCAGGCAGTGATGTCCTCACTCCAGCCGGGGAGCTCCTCGTACTCGCCGACCGAGTGGTGCAGGACCGTCTGGTGGTAGGGGAAGTGATCGACCTCGAGCCCCTCGTCGCCGCGGTAGCGCGTGCAGACCGAGATCGTCTCCTGTCCCGAGAGCACGTCGAGCTTGGTGATCGCCAGCGCGGTCAGCGAATTCAGGCGTGAGGCGTAGCGCAGGGCGACCAGGTCGAGCCAGCCGACGCGCCGCGGGCGTCCTGTGGTGGTCCCGAACTCGGCACCGCGCTCACGCAGCTCATCGCCGAGCGGGCCCTCGAGCTCGGTCGGGAACGGGCCGGCGCCGACGCGCGTGCTGTAGGCCTTGGTGATGCCCCAGACCTCGTCGATGTCGCGCGGGCCGACGCCCGCGCCGATCGTCGCCGAGCCGGCGATCGGATTGGATGAGGTGACGAACGGATAGGTGCCGTGGTCGATGTCCAGCAGCGTGCCCTGGGCGCCCTCGAACACGACGAGCTCGCCATCGTCGAGGCGCTCGAGCACTAGACGGCTGGTGTCGGCGATGTACTGCTTGATGCGGTGCCCGTACGTCAGGTACTCCTCGGTCATCGCCTGCAGATCGAGCCGCGGATCGCGCGCGAACTCCCGCAGCGACAGGCGCTTGGGCTCCATCGCCGCGACGATCTTCTTCTTCAGGATCTTCTCGTCGAGCAGGTCCTGGACGCGGATCCCGAGGCGTGCGGCCTTGTCCGAGTAGCAGGGACCGATCCCACGACGCGTGGTCCCGATCTGCAGCTTGCCCAGCTTGATCTCGCCCGCGTGGTCGAGCAGCATGTGGTAGGGCATGATCAGGTGCGCGTTGGCGGAGACCCGCAGCGCGCTGGTGTCGATGCCGCGCCGCCGCAGGTCATCGAGCTCGTCGGTGAGGATCTTCGGGTCGATCACGACCCCGTTGCCGATCACGCACAGCTTGCCCGGATGCAGGATGCCCGAGGGCATCAGGTGCAACTTGTAGGTCTGACCACCCTGCACGATCGTGTGGCCGGCGTTGTTGCCGCCCTGAAAGCGCACAACCGCGTCCGCGCGCTCCGCGAGCAGGTCGGTGATCTTGCCCTTTCCTTCGTCGCCCCACTGGG
The DNA here is from genome assembly GCA_050696795.1 of Solirubrobacteraceae bacterium. Taxonomy (GTDB): domain Bacteria; phylum Actinomycetota; class Thermoleophilia; order Solirubrobacterales; family Solirubrobacteraceae; genus Palsa-465. The sequence goes on from JBOGYJ010000006.1 coordinate 3,661, forward strand.
CGCCGACGATCACGATTCCAGGCATTTCTTCTCCAGTGTAGGGTGCGCAGGCGACGGTGACCTCGAGCGAGACGACCACGCGTCGTGCGCCCAGGCCAGAGCCTCGTGGGCGGCGTCCCGCGCGCCTGGCTGCGCTCGGTCACGTTCAGCTACGGCGAGGGATCCGGCGGAACCTATCCTGGCTAGGGGCGCTCCGACCGATCGGCGTCTCGAGCCGACGGCTGATTCAGGCGACGTGCACGTCGAGGCGGTGGTCGGCGCCGAGCAGCGGCAGTTCGTCGCACATCTCGGTCAGGCGCGAGACGGTGCGCTCGGTGATCTGCTGACAGAGCGTCTCGCGATCCAGGATGTTGGTGGTGATCACAATCGCGCGTTGCTCCTCGTAGCGGGCGTTGATGATCGAGTAGAGCTCTTCCAGCACCCACGGCGTCGTCTGCTCGGCGCCGATGTCGTCGATGTGCAGCAGGTCGACGGCGGTCAGCCGCTCGAGCAGGTCGTTGTGCGAGCCGGTGTCGAAGGTCTTGCGGATCTGGCTGAGCAGGCCTGGCAGTGAATAGCGCGCCGCGGAACGGCCAGCCTCGAGCGCCGCCTTGGTCACGAGCATCGCCAGCGTCGTCTTGCCGGTGCCGACCGGGCCCATGAACCACAGTCCGCGGCCGGAGTCGAGGTTGGCATCGACGCGATCGACGTAGCGGCGGGTGGCGGCGACGATCTTCGGCTCGATCTCCGTTACCGGGAAGCGGTTGAAGGCGATGTCGCGGTAGCGCTCGGGGATCACGGCCGAGAGGCTGCGCGCCTTGTTGCGCGCGATGATCTGCGGCCGGCACCGGCAGTCGCGCGCGGTGTTGGTCTGCTCGTCGTAGAGAAAGCCCGAGCCGTCGCAGATGCCGAGGATGCAGGTCGCCATCGGTCCCTCCGTTCAGCCGGCGAACTGCGGCGGTGCGTAGTTCATGAACTTGGGGAACTGGCTCTGGAAGGTGAGCGTGATCTCACCGACCGCGCCGTTACGGTGCTTGGCGATGATGATGTCGGCTTCACCGGGCCGGGTCGACTCGCGGTTGTAGTACTCCTCGCGGAAGATGAACATGACCAGATCTGCGTCCTGCTCTATAGCACCGGATTCTCGTAGATCGGAGAGGATCGGTTTCTTGTCACCGGCGCGCTGCTCGACGTTGCGGCTGAGCTGGGACAGCGCGATCACCGGCACCTCGAGTTCGCGCGCGAGGCTCTTGAGCCCGCGGCTGACCTGGCCGACCTGCTCGACGCGGCTTTCGACTCGGCCCTCGTGCCGCATCAGCTGCAGGTAGTCGATGATGATCAGCTTGAGCCCGCCACGCTCCTCCAGTTGGTGGTGCAGGCGTCGGGATTTGGCGCGGATCTCGAGCACGCCGGTGTCGCTCGAATCGTCCACATAGAGCGGAGAGTCGGAGAGTCGACCCGACGCCTCAAGGATCTTGGGCCAGCGGGACTCAGCGACGCGGCCGCGACGCAGATCGTCGCCGGGAACCTTGGCCTGGGATGCGACAAAGCGCTGCGCGAGTTCGGACTCGGACATCTCGAGCGAGAACAGCGCCACCGGAAAGCCGGCGAGGGCTGCGTTTTCAGCCATGTTGCTGACCAATGCCGACTTGCCCATCGAGGGACGGGCCGCCATCACGACCAGGTTGCCGGGCTGGAACCCGCCGGTCATGTCATCGAGGTCGCGGAAGCCCGATGGGGTGCCGCTGAGCGGGCTCTTCTGGTTGGAGCGGTGGTGGAGGCGGTCGGTCTCCTCATCGAGAACCTCAGCGACAGAACGGATCGCCTTCTGACGCTCGTCGTGGGCGACCTCGAGCATCGCCCGCTCGGCCTGCTCGATCAGCTCGCGCGGCGAGGCGACACGGTTCATCACGTCGGTCTGGATCCCGCGCGTGGCGTCGAGCAGCGCCCGCATCTGCGCCTGCTCGCGCACGATGCGCCCGTAATCGCGGGCGTGGCCGGTGGCTGGAACCCAGGCGACCAGCTCCTCGACCACGTCGGCGCCGCCGACCTCCTCGAGGCGGTTGTTGTCGCGCAGCTGCTCGGCGACCGTCAGGTGGTCGATCTTCTTGTCGGCCTCGTAGAGCTCGAGCATCGCCTGGAAGACAGCGCCGTGCTCGCGCAGGTAGAAGTGATCGGGGCGCAGCTGCTCATCCACCAGCAGCGCGTGCAGGTGCTGCTCGTCGAGCAGCACCGCGCCGAGCACCGACTTCTCGGCCACGGGGTTGTGGGGGATCGTGTTGGTGGCGGTCGCGCTCATCGGGGACGATCAAAGATAGGCCGCACCCGGACAGACCTCGCGCGCACATGCCGCATACAGCGAAGGAATGATTCGGCTGCCGATATGCTGAGCCCCTCGTGAGCGCGAGTTTGTGGGATTGCACCGCCGAGGAACTGTTGCGCGGCGCCTCGTCTGCCGACCCGACGCCGGGTGGCGGCGCGATCGCAGCGGTGGTGGCCGCGTTCGGGTTGAGCCTGGTGCGGATGGCGATCGATGTCACCCTATCCGCCGCGGACGGGCCCGCCGACAACCTGGCGAGGCTGGCCGATGCGCAGAGCCGCGCCGGGGCGCTGCAGGCACTGGTCGCAGCGGCCGCGGATCGCGACGTGGCCGAGTTCGACACGCTGATGGCCTGCTACCGGATGCCGCGCGACACCGACGCCGAACGGGCCTCGCGTAGCCGGGCGATCGACGAGGCCACGGTGACCGCCACCCGCGGACCGTTGAGCCTCGCCGAGGCAGCGCTCGAGGCGATCGAACTGGTCGACGAGGCCGAGCTGTTGGTCAAGGCCACGATCGTCAGCGACGCGCAGGCCGGGCGCGACCTGCTGCGCGGCGCCGCGCTGGCCGCC
>JBOGYJ010000007.1:0-4948 GCA_050696795.1 Solirubrobacteraceae bacterium
TCATACAGCGGCGAGGGTGAGCACAACCGGCTCGCGACCAGCGCGCACACGACCTCCCCGACAGACAAGACAGACCGGGCGCTGCGCGGCAAAGCACCATCAACGGTGTCCTTCACGTTCAGCTCGCTGTTGAGCGCCGCTGAGTTTGAGCACGAGCGGGACTGCTCGCGCTGTTGATCGTGGTGATGGCGCTGTTGGCGCTGGCAGGATTCTCGGCTTCTTGAACGCCGAGAGCCCTCCCGTCTGATTGATCGTCGTCGGGAGGGCTCTCTTGGATGCCGGAGGTGGCACCCGATGTTGATCGTATGCGCCGAGCAGGTGCGGGTCGAGGCTGAGTTGGTCGGCGGGCTGCTGGGTTGTCCGTCGTGTCGGGCGGTGTTGGGGCCGTGGGGGCACGCGCGGGAGCGGGTGCTGCGGTGCCGGGGCGGGGATCGGCTGTTGCGGCCGCGGCGGGCGCGGTGCCGGGGTTGCGCTGGTACGCATGTGCTGCTGCCAGAGCTGGCGTTCTCGCGACGGCAGGACGAGGTGTCGGTGATCGGGGCGGCGATCGAGGCGCACGTTGCCGGTGAGGGGTTCCGCCCGATCGCGGCACGGTTGGGCGCGTATCCGGAGACGGTGCGTGGCTGGTTGCGCAGGTTCGCCGGGCGGGCCGAGCAGATCCGGACGTTGTTCACGCGTCGCGCGGTCGCGTTGGATCCCGAGCTTGGGCCAGTGATGCCCGCGGGGAGCGGCGTCGCGGATGCGTTGGAAGCGATCGCGATCACGGCCAGGGCGTGGGTGTTGCGGTTCGGGCCGGCCGAGCCGTGGCAGATCGCCTCGCGGGTGTCGGGCGGGCTGTTGCTTGGCAACACGAATCGACCCTTGGAGACGGCGTGATGAGTTGAGAGGGTCCCGCGCTCGGATGAGCGAGAGCGCTGGGAGCACCTGATGAATGACGACCGCCGACGGGAGGTCGGCCTGTTCCGCTACGCGCTGATCCGCGATGCCGCCGACCAGGGGTTGTCAAAGGCACAGCGTGGCCGGCTGGTTCGCGCGATCGCTGACCGTGAGCATGTCGGGCCGGACGGTCGGCTTGTCCGGGTCAGCCGCACGACGCTGGGGCGGTGGATCCGCGCGTACCGTCATGGCGGGTTCGAGGCGCTCGTCCCCCAACCACGGGTCGTTGCTCTGCGCACGGCTGCCGAGATGCTCAAGCTGGCGTTCACGCTCAAGCGCGAGCGGCCGGAGCGGACCGCGGCACAGGTCAGAGAGATCATGCTCAGGACCGCTGGCGAGGGTGAGCAGGTGCCGGGGTTGCGCACGCTGCAGACGCACCTCGCCCGTCAGGGGCTGAACGTCCGCGCCGACGGCAGAGCGCCGGGGAAGGTCTATGGCCGCTTCGAAGCCGCCGCGCGGAATGACTTGTGGACCGGGGATGGCCTCCACGGTCCCAAGCTCGCAGACAGCGCTGCCCGGGCGGTGCTTGTGGCGTTCATCGATGATCACTCGCGGTTGTTGGTCGGGTGGCGGTGGGGCACCGGCGAGGACGTGTTCCGCTTGGAGGCTGCGCTCAGATCCGGGCTGATGTCTCGTGGCGTTCCGCAGGCGATCCTGGTTGATCGCGGTTCCGCGTTCGTGTCCTCGCAGCTGTTGCGTGCGTGCGCGGTTCTGGGCGTCCGGCTGATTCACGCAAGCCCACGCGCGGCTACTACGAAGGGAAAAATCGAGCGATTTTTTCGAACGGTACGGGATCAATTCCTGGTGGAGATCGACGACGGGGTCGAGCTTCCGGAGCTGAACCGGCTGTTCTCCGCGTGGCTTGAGGTCGTCTATCACCGTCGCGTTCACTCAGAGACGAAGGAGACGCCGTTGGCCCGGTTCGACAGCGCCGGCGCGCCCCAGTTGCCGACTCCGGCGCTGCTGCGGGAAGCGTTCCTGTGGTCCCAAGAGCGGACGGTCACGAAGACCGCGACGGTGTCGCTGCATGGCAATCAATACGAGGTCGACCCGGCGCTCGTGGGGCGGAAGGTTGAGCTGGTGTTCGACCCGTTCGATCTCACCCGGATCGAGGTGCGCTACCAGCACCGTCCGTTCGGGCTCGCGACGCCGCTTCAGATCGGCCGATACACCCATCCGCAGGCGAAGCGCGAGCTCCCACCGCCACCGACAGGCACCGGGATCGACTACCTGAAGCTGCTCGCCGAGCAGCGCGACGCCGAGCTGGGCGGGCACCGGATCGACTACGCCAGCCTCGCCAACGGCGACGGCGACGGCGACGGCGACGGCGACGGCGACGGCGACGGCGACGGCGACGATCGTGACACCAACCAGCAGGAGGACGAACAGTGAGTATCGACAGGTTGCGCAGCCACTATGGGTTCTCGAGGATGCCGTTCGGCAAGGATTTGGCGCCGGGGATGCTGCACCCGCACGGCGCGCACGCCGAGGCGGTCGCCCGCATGTCGTGGTGCATCTCAGAGCAGGCGATCGGCGTGATCTCGGGCGAGTGCGGCGCCGGGAAGACCGTCGCCGCACGCGCGGCGGTTGCCGGGCTGGACGCCTCGCGGCACACGGTGCTCTATCTCGGCACGCCGGGGGTCGGGTTGCGCGGGATCTACGGGCTGATCATCACCACCCTGGGCGGCACACCGCGCTTTCATCACGCCGCGTTGATCCCCCAAGCCCAGGAGATGCTCGCCGCCGAATCGGCGGAGCGCGGCAAGCACGTGGTGCTGATCATCGACGAAGCTCACCTCTTGGATGCGGAGTCGCTGGAGGGGATCCGGTGCCTATCGAACATGGGGATGGACCAGACCGCCCCATTCTGCCTGCTGCTGCTCGGCCAGCCGACCCTGCGCCGCAAGCTCCGCAACGGGACGTTCACCGCGCTCGATCAGCGGATCGCGGTCCGCTACGCGATCAGCGGCCTGGACCTGAAGGAGACCCAGAGCTATGTGCAGCACCATCTCGCGCTCGCGGGCCGCTCCGACACGCTCTTCAGCGATGACGCGATCGGTCTGATCCACAGCACCTCTCGCGGCCTCCCGAGATTGATCAACAACCTCGCCGTCGCCGCGCTGATCGCCGCGTTCGCCGCCAAGCAGGCGATCGTCGACGAGAGCTCAGCCCGTGCCGCGGTCGCCGAGATCTCCGCCGAATGACCGAGCGCGCGCTGTCTCTGCTTGACCAGCCTGAGGACCGGAAGCCGGGCGTCGAGCTGACCGTGCCGGTCCCCGACGGCTGGCCGTCACCGCCCGATCCGGCGGCATATCACGGGCTGGCGGGCGAGATCGTGAACCGGATCGCGCCGCACACGGAGGCCGATCCGGTCGCGATCCTCTCCCAACTGCTGGTCGCGTTCGGTGCCGCGGCCGGTCGTGGCGCATGGTTCCAGGTCGAAGCGACCCGCCATCACCCGAACGAGTTCCTGGTGTTGATCGGCGACTCAGCTCGCGCCCGGAAGGGATCGTCATGGGATCACGTGCACCGACTGATCGCCGGCGCTGACCCCGCTATCACCGCCCGGATCCTCACCGGCCTGAGCAGCGGCGAGGGGCTGATCCACTCAGTCCGCGACCCTGCCGGCCAGGACCCGGGCGCGAGCGATCGGCGGCTCTTGGTGATCGAACCGGAGTTCGTCAGCGTGCTGAAGAACGTCAGCCGCGAGATCTCTACGTTGTCGCCAACACTGCGCTCGGCGTGGGACGGACGGTCCTTGGCGATCCTGACCCGGACAGCACCAGCGCGCGCGACCGATGCGCATATCTCGGTGATCGGTCACATCACCGCGACCGAACTCCGTCATCACATCAACCCGGTCGAGCTCGCGAACGGGCTGCTGAACCGCTTCCTCCTGCTCGGCTGCCGCCGAATGCGGCTGCTCCCCGAAGGCGGCGACCCCGATCCGCTGGGCCGCACAGGCCTGAACCGCCGGCTCACCACCACGCTCAACACCGCCCGCCACGCCGGGCAACTGCGTCTCTCACCCCCAGCACGCCACGCCTGGGCAGACGCCTACCAGCATCTCGCCGATCCTCAGCCCGGGATCGCCGGCGCGATCGCAGCACGCGCTGAAGCGCACACAATCCGTATCGCGCTGATCTACGCGCTGCTCGACAACGACCGGCAGATCCAGCCCGTGCACCTGACTGCCGCGCTCGCGCTCTGGAACTACGCGCAACGCTCCGCCAGCTGGGCACTGGAGCGCTCCACCGGCGACCCGCTCGCCCACCAGATCCACGGCGCGCTGACCCACGCGCTCCCCGGCGGGCTGACCCGCACCCAGCTCCGTGATCTGCTGCACCGCAACCCCACCACCACCCAGCTCGACCAGGCACTCAACTTGCTCGCCAACGACGGCAAGATCACCAGCAGCCGCGTCCTCACCGCCGGACGCCCCGCCGAGCTCTGGACCGCCGCGGCACCCGGCGCCTGAAACCGGCGACCGCTACGCGTGAGTGGGTCGCATCGCTCGCCCGCCCGCGCTCGCCCACCAGCAACACCCGCGGGTCTCGACCACCTCGAGGCGAGCGATCCCCAGCGAGAGCGAAGCGGTCACAAACGCGCGACGCACAACCACCGCCCCCGAACCCGGCTCCTTCATCGCCGCCGTTCTGGGCACTCGCCACCCCGCTTTGAACGTTTCAACGTTCCAACGTCAGAGCGATCCATCACCACGAACAACAGCGCGACCATGACCAAAACGAACGGCGCTCAACACTCGCGCAGGAAGTGCTCGACCAGCAACAACGGCCCCACGCTCCGACGCGTCCCCACCATCGGCGGATCTAACCGCGCGAACGATCCCGCCAGCGCCTCCAGCTGCCCCGAGTCCTTCAACGCATCCTTGCGCCCCAGGTTTGCCACAACACGATGCCGCACCTTCCCCGACGCGTCGCGGTACCCCTCGACCAGCTGCAGGTAGCTGTACTCGCGACCGGACCGCTTGACCTTGGTCTCCTTGACGAAC
>JBOGYJ010000008.1:0-14797 GCA_050696795.1 Solirubrobacteraceae bacterium
GGATAGATTCCCGGCCGTGGCAGAGGAGCACTATCTCGACAATCCAGCGGTCGTCTGCATCGCGTACTGGAAGACTTCGGAGCCCACCGTGACTCGCAGATCATCGCGTCGTGGAACAGCGCGCTCGGGGTAGAGCCGCCCGAGGTTCCGCGTGCCCTGCTGGGCGTCGCCGACCTGATTGTCGACACGAAGCAGGCGTACCGCGACACCGGCTTGACAATGTTCCCGGAGTTGCCCGAACGCCTCGATGAGATCAACGCGATGCTGTTCCAGACAGGCCATCCGATGAAGGCCGCTGTCAAGGCGATCCTGCCCGCCGACTACGACTTCGTGCTCAAGGGCATTCGGAACCTCAGTCGCTTCCTGAAGCAGAACGGGATGCAGTCGAAGGTCCCCGACTTCGCCGAGGTGGCGGAACTCGTTCAAGCCGCGCGTGACCTGATCGCGGCCGTCACGAACTCGGATGAGCTGCCGCCCGAGGTGAAGGCGCTGCTGATCCAGCAGCTCACGCAGGTGCTCACGACGCTGGAGCAGGTGAGGATCTACGGCCCGGAGAAGGTACGGCTGGACGTGCTCGCCGTCGCCGCGACGGTATACGCATGCGAACCGAAGCTCGCTGCCAGTCATCCAGCCACCAAGGTGAAAGCGATCTTCGACCCGATCAAGAACTGGGCCGCAACCGTGTTGACGGCCGTCGCAATCATCGGCAACACCGGAGCCGCCGTGCTCACCTGGGACCACGTCTTCCAGCCGCAGCTCGCGCCCGCCGCGCACGTAGACGTGACAATTGACTCGTCCGGAGAGCCCTCTCTCCCGCCCGAGACGGCTACCGGCACCGGCACCCCGGCCGAACGTCCGTCCCGGCGATAAGGCAGGGTTATGGCGTCTGTAACGACGACCCCGCCGCCCAACCTAACCGACAGGCCACTTCGTTCAGGTTGGTGGCAAATTTGGTACTCGCTACAGGTACTCGCGGCTCGGCTTCGCCTCAGCATCCCACCCTGAAACGCACCAAAGCCCCGTAACCACGGGGCTTTCTGAGTGGGCCGTGAAGGAATCGAACCTTCAACCTTGGGATTAAGAGTCCCCTGCTCTGCCAATTGAGCTAACGGCCCGGGGAAAGACGATGTTAGCGGCGCCGAGCTGGTCAGCGCCGCGAGGACACTTCCTGACTCAGCAGTTCTGCGCCAGGCCCGTTTGGGCGGCGGTGGCCGAGCTGCTGGCGCTCTCGAGCGCCGACTTCTGAGTCAGCTTGTCGACCTTGGGCAGGAGCTTGACGGCCTGGGCCGCGGCGAGGTTGCCCTTGGAGGTCTGCTTGGCGGCGTAGGAGGAATAGGCGAGGCAAAGCAGGGGCTTGAGCGCCTGCGCGCCAGACGTCGCCCCGGCAGCGAGGTTCCAGGCCTCGGCCTCGTCGGAGAACTGATTGAGGTTCTGATAGATCTCGGCAGCGAGGAACGAGTTCTGCAGGAAGCCTGATCCGGTCTTCTTGTCTTCCACCTTCAGGTAGGACTGCCACGCGTCGGCGCCGTACCCCAGCTGCTTCTTGCCACTGGCGCTGTAGCCGCTGGCGGAGGTGTAGTTGCTGCCGCTGTTGGCCACACTCCAGCGGGCCGACATCAGGTTCGCCCAGTTGGCGGCCGACGGGTCCTTCTTGACCGTTTTGAGCGCCTTCTTCAGCGCCTGGTCGGCGATCGAGCTTCCGCCGCCACCGGAGCCGCCGTTCTCGCCGGCGTTCAGAATGCCGCCGGAGCTGCCGGTGCCGATGCCCAGGCCGACGAGGCCGACCACCATGACCAGGGCCAGGAAGGCGTAGACGACACGGACGGTGCGGCGGCGGCCGCGGCTGCGGAGATCAAAGAGCATGGGCGGAGGAGGTGCAGACGGGAAGTGGACTCAGCTCGCGCTGGACGAGTCGTCGGCTACGTCGCCCGGGCCCGCGGCCTGAGCCGCCTCGGCGCGGGCGCGCTTGTAGTTGCGATGTTCGACCCATTTCAGCAGCGCGATACTCAAGACATAGAGTGCGACCAGAGGCAGCGTCTCCATTGTCATGGTGACCGGATCCACCCCCGGGAGAGCGGCGACGATCACCGCTATCACAACCAAAGCGTAGCGCCAGTTCAGTGTGAGAGTCGACGCGTGGATCGCGCCGACGCGCTGGAGTCCGAGGGCGAGCAGCGGGACCTCGAACGCCACGCCGATGCCCATCATCAGCATGATCTCGAACTTGTAGTAGGAGTTGGCCCCGACCAGCACCTGGAACTGGGTGTTGTTGTAGCCCTGCAGGAAGTGCACGGCCGGAGGCAGCACCCCGAAGTACGTGAACACCGCGCCGGCCAGGAACAGGAGCGGCGCAGCCAGCATCGTGGGCGTGGCCACCATGCGCTCCTCCTTGCTCAGTGCCGGAATCACAAAGGCGTAGAGCTGGTAGAGGATCAGCGGCAGCGTCAGCAGCAGCGCGAAGTAGGCACAGACCGCGATGGTGATGGTGAAGCCTTCGCCGACGCCGAGCGCCAGCGGTCGCTCCTTCTGGCTGAGGTCCCGAGGGATCTGCTTGCCGGCGCTGTGGAGGTCCCGCGACATCTTCTCGAGGACCGGCGTGGCGCCGTGCGCCAGGTAGGGGCGCAGCGCCAGGATGTCCTCCGAAAGGCTCTTGAAGGTGCCACCGATGTCGGCGTTGACCTTCGGCTGGTCACTGAGACCGTTCTTAGCCGACGCCGGCAGCGCCCGGTTCAACACGCTCAGCAGCGCGGTGTTCTGCCAGAAGCAGACGCAGAACGCCACCAGTAGCGCGGCAATGCAGATGATCACTCGCGAGCGCAACTCGTCGAGGTGATCGATGATGCTCAGCCGATCCTCTTGGCCAATCGGCCGGAGCTTCATTGCTGGACCCGCCACGCCGGCGATTCAGGTTTCGGGTGGAAATTAGCTGTGGGGATTGACGAGTGGCTGGGCAGGCCGGGGAAGGCCGCTTCGCGAGGCAGGCACCGAGGCACCTGCCGCGAGACGGGCGCACCCGCGTGCGTCCAGACGCCGTCGAAACCGCAGATAATTTTCGCCCGGAGCCTTAGACGTTGGTGTGCTCGGAGGTCGCGCTGGCGTCGCGCTCCCCCGCAGCCGGGGTGCTCCCGGCGGCGCTGTTGCTGGAGGGCAGCTCAGACTTCTCGTCCGAGTCCGCACCCGTGCCAATCCCGCCCTTGAACTCCTTGATGCTCTCCCCGATCGAGCGGCTCAGCGCCGGTAGGCGCTTGGGCCCGAAGAACAGGAGAACGATGATGAGGACGATCAGACCGTCCTTCCAGGGACTTGCGAACATGCAGGCTTCCTCGCGATTGCTGGAGTCAGAAGGTTAGCGTCCACACCGCCAACCTGACTAGGGGCGGCAGCGAGATGCAAGCGCGCGTGCTTCCTCCAGCGGTCCCGGCGCGCGCCCGAACCAGCCGAGCGAACGCTCGTCGACACCTCAGATCGCCCGTCGGCACGCCTGGTTGACGCATTTGGGCCACACCCGCGCGAGCTTGCTCAAGCCCGCTTCGATTGCGACCGATAGGGGTTTTGTTCCTGAGAAGGTCCGAGAGAAACATGAGTCAGAACCAACACCGAAACCACGCAGTTCGGCGCATCGTCCTCCCGAGCGGACGCACGATTGAAGTGATCCGCTTCAACGATGTAGACGCCGAGCGCCGCGACCTGCACGTGTGCCCCAGCTGCCAGTCGGACCTCGTTCAGCCGATGGCCTGGAGCGAGACCCCCGACGGCCGTTGGGACCTCGCCCTCGAGTGCCCGAACTGCGCCCGCTCGGAGTCGGGCACCTTCACGCGCCTGCAGGTCGAGAAGCTCGAGGATCACCTCGACGAGGGTCTGACGGAGATGATCGCCGATCTCCAGCGCCTGACCCAGGCGAACATGGCTGCCGACGTCGACCGCTTCGTCGCGGCGCTATCCGCCGGCTTCATCCTTCCCGAGGACTTCTGATCGCCGCACGGCGGCGGGACCACTCGACCACGTAGGGCAACGCATTCGCCGGTGCAAAACTGGCGCCTCGTACACGGAGTTCCGAGGTAGTTTGCATGGAGACGCAAGAAATCAGTTTGCCGGCGGTGAACGCCGGCTCGCCGGCGACAGCTCTCACGCGCGACGACCACGACGGCACCCTCCGGCCGACGGCACTGCGCCGCTGGATGCTCGCGGCGTGGCTCACACTGCTGCTCGGCCTGATCGGCTCGGTGGCCGGGGCAGCACTCTGGCACTCGAGCGTGGGGGCACACGAGAAGCAGGCGTTCGAGACCACCGCGACCAATGTCTCCGCCACGCTCTCGACCCTGATCCGCAGCAACATCGGCGTTGTCCAGACGCTGCGTGCGGATTATCAGATGGAGCCGTGGATGTCGCCCACGCGCTTCACCCGCTGGGCCCGCGAGCTCGAGGGCTTCCAACCGCTGGCGCGCTCAGCGGACCTCTCCCTGATCGCGTCCGTGCCCGAGGCCAAGCTGCGCTCGTTCCTCGCCACCCGCAACGCGGATCCCGCTTTCCACCGGCTGGCGGGCGGCTGGATCGTTCCCGTCACCCGCAACGGCTCGCACCGCTCCTGCCTGGTCGCCGCCGGCAGCTATCCCTCCGGGGGCCTGGGCACGATGAGCGACTTCCTGCAGGGCGACTGGTGCGACCCGAACTCCCCAGTTGGGGCCAGCATCCTCGGGACGACCATGACGCAGGCCCAGGTCCAGCGCGAGACGATGGACACGCGGCGTCTGCTGATCTTCCACAACATCGTCGCTGGCACCCAGCTCGTCTACGTGGAGGTCGCCGTCTACCGCAGCGGAATGCCGCTCGACACGGTTGCCCAGCGCCGCGCCGCGACGATCGCCTGGATCATGAGCTCCTTCGACGTACGCTCGCTGATCAGAGCCGCGATCGGCACCAACCATCATCTCAAGGTGGCCGTCTATCACACCGATCCGGGCCAGTCTCCAGGGCTCTACGGCGTCGCCGGCCACACGCACGGCAACTACACGCACACGCTCAAGCTGAACGTCCAGGGCCCATGGATGATCCGCGTCAGCGGCTCGGCAGGCGTCTCAGGCCTCTCGGCCGGGACCCAGGAGCTGATCGCATTGATCGCCGGTGTGCTCGTCAGCCTCCTGATGTTCGCGGTGCTCTTCACGCTGGCGCGCTCACGCGCCCACGCGCTGGGCCTCGTCGAGCAGAAGACGGGGCAGCTGCGCCACCAGGCGCTGCACGATTCGCTCACCGGACTCCCCAACCGCGTGCTGGCGCTTGACCGGGCCGAGCAGATGCTCGCGCGGTCACGGCGCGCGAACACACCGGTTGCCGCCCTCTATGTAGACATCGACGGCTTCAAGCACGTCAACGACACCTTCGGGCACGCAGCCGGCGACGAGCTGCTGAGGATCGTCGCGCAGCGGCTGCGAAGCATCCTGCGCGAGGGCGACACCGCGGCACGCCTGGGCGGCGATGAGTTCGTGGTGCTGCTCGAGGGTGCGACGCTGGACGCCGGCGCCGAGATGGTCGCGGAGCGACTGCTCGAGGTTCTGAGCCTGCCGTACGACCTCAGGAACCTGGGCGGTCGCGAGCTCAGCCTGAGCGCGAGCATCGGCATCGCCGACGGGTTCCGTGCCACCGCCGACGGGCTGCTCGCGGACGCCGACGTCGCCATGTACGAAGCAAAGGGGGCCGGCAAGAACCGCTGGACCAGGTTCGAGGCCGAGATGCAGGTGGCGGCACGCGACAAGTTGACCCTCGAGATGGACCTGGTCAGGGCGCTCGAGCGCGAGGAACTGTTCCTCGTCTACCAGCCGACCTTCAACCTGCGTACCCAGGAGGTGATCGGGGTCGAGGCATTGCTGCGCTGGCAGCATCCGGACCGCGGCGTGGTCTCGCCGCAGGACTTCATCCCCGTCGCCGAGGGCAACGGACTGATCGTGCCGATCGGGCGCTGGGTGCTGCACCAGGCATGCCGCCAGGCCCGCCTCTGGCAGGACGCCGGGCACGACCTGGCAGTCGCGGTGAACGTGTCTGCGCGCCAGCTCGACGACGACGTGCTGATCGACGACGTGCAGGAGGCGCTGCGCTGCAACGGCCTCGATCCCCGCACGCTGACGCTCGAGATCACCGAGACCGCACTGATGCGCGACCCACAGCTGACCGCCAAGCAACTGCACGCGATCAAGAACCTCGGCGTACGCCTCGCGATCGACGACTTCGGCACCGGCTACAGCTCGCTCGCCTACCTACGCCAGTTCCCGGCGGATGCGCTCAAGATCGATCGATCGTTCATCTGCGAGGTCGCCACCTCACGTGAATCCGACGCGCTGATCCACACGCTCGTGCAGCTCGGCAAGACGCTCGACATCGAGACGTTCGCCGAGGGCATCGAGGACGAGTCCCAGTTGCACGCCCTGCAACGCGAGGACTGCGACTCGGGACAGGGGTTCTGGTTCTCACGGCCACTCGAGGCCGCGGCACTCGAGCCGTTCCTGCGCAGCCACGACACGCGCGCGGCTGGCGTCTGATTCAGCTATAGCGTTCGACCACGCCGTCGGCCACCAGCTCGAGCGCGCTGCGCTGCGCCTCCGGCAACCCGACAGGCAGACAGGCCTTGGCTCCCGCCACGACCGCCAGCGCGTGGTCACGCGCGAAGTCGAGCGCACCGCTGGCCTCGATCTGATCGCACACGGCCGCCGCCTGCTCCGGCGTCTCGACCGTTCTCAGGTCGAGGCCCGCCAGCGCTGCGTCGCGCTTGCGACCCTCGATCAGCGGCAGCGTGACGGTGCCGTCGAGCAGGTCGGCGCCACGCGGCTTGCCGGTGCGCTCCGGTGGGCCGGTCACGTCGAGAACATCGTCGAGCAGCTGAAAGGCGACGCCGATGCCCTCGCCGAAGCGGCCGAGCGCGTCGACTGGCGCGCCACCGGCCAACGCGCCGAGCTCGCACGCGGCACGGAACAGCACGCCGGTCTTGAGGCGGCAGCGGTCCAGGTAGCGCTCCTGCGCAACCGAGGCGTTCCAGGCGTCCGCACGCTGCTTCAGCTCGCCGGAGGCGAGCGCCGACGCCGCGGCGGACAGCACCCGGATCGGCTCTATCTCCGCCCCCGCGGCCAGTTCGGCGAAGGCACGCGAGAACAGCAGGTCGCCGGTGGCCAGCGCCAGCAGCCGCCCGCCGGAGGCAACCACCGTCGGCCGGCCACGGCGCAGGTCGGCGCCGTCGATCACGTCGTCGTGGACGAGCGTGGCCGCATGCACGAGCTCGACCGCGACCGCGACGCGTACCAGCGCATCGCTCTCCTGCACCGGCACCCCGGCGGCGATGCAGACCAGCAGCGGCCGCAGGCGCTTACCGCCGGCGGTGATGGTCTCGCCGCCATGACGCGCCAGCAGCTCCCCGTGCGTGGAGACCAGCTCGACCATGCGTTCATCGACAAGGGTCATCACCCGCGACGTTCCGGCGCCGCCGGCTTCGACGACCGCCTCGACTGTCGCGACCCCGGGAATGCTCACGACAGCACGGTACCCACGTGGAGCGCAATGATGCCGCCGGCCGTGAGCACGTAGCGAATCTCGCCGAGGCCGACGTCGGCCATGCGGCCCGCGAGCTCCTCGGGACGGGGGAAGCGTCGCACCGAATTGGGTAGGTAGGTGTAGGCGTCCGAATCGCCGGCCGCCCGACCCAGGACCGGCACGACGCGGTCGAACCACAGCTTGAAGAAGGTCGACAGCGGCGGCCTCTGCGGGGTGGTCATCTCGAGGATCACGACCCGTCCCCCGGGACGCACGACCCGGGCAAGCTCGCGTAGGCCCTGATCGAGGTCCGAGAAGTTGCGCACGCCGAAGCCGACCGTGGCGGCATCGAATTCGTCAGCCGCATGCGGCAGCAGCAGTGCGTTGGCCTGCTCGAACCGCACCGAGGCGCTGGCCGGACCGACGGAGCCGGCGGCGGCCTTGTTGCGCGCGATCCTCAGCATCTGCTCGGAGAAGTCGGCGCCGACCACCTGGCCGGAGGGGCCGATCGCCTCGGCGAGCGCGAACGCCAGATCGCCGGTGCCGGTCGCGACGTCGAGCACCCGGCTGCCCGAGCCGACGTCCGCCAGTTCGACCGCCCGCTGGCGCCACCGGTGATGGAGTCCGGCGGTCATCACAGAGTTGAGGCGGTCATAGACGCCGGCGATGCGATCGAACATCGCGCGTACCTGCGGCTCGGCGAGCGTCCCGCTTTCGGGGCTCGGCTGCAAAGGTTCGGACACCAGCCAGAGAGTACCGGCCGCCCGGCAAATGAAAGCGGTGAGTGGTTGATCCACCCACCGCTCATCACCGAGCTAGTGCAGGCTTGCCAGGAAGGTGACCAGGTCCTTGAACTCCTTCGGCGAGGTCTGGGCCATGTTGGCGAACGAGGGCATCGGCGCCGTCGGGTTCTTCAGGGTCGATGCGATCGCCGCCGCCGAGCGCCTGGCTCCGATCTGCGTGAGCGGCGGACCGGGTCCGTTGTTGCCGTTCGCGCCGATCAAGTGACAGCCCTCGCAGCCCGACTCCCCGATGATGACCTCACCGGCCTCGAACGTCTGCCGCTGGGCCGGCGACATGCCAGGCGGCACCGGCAGGGTCGGCCCGTTGTTGGGGGAGCCGGTGTTGGCGCCCGAGAAGGTCAGAAACGCGATGCAGGCGATCGTCGCCAGGCCCGCGGCCAGCGCGATCGGCCGGCGTGTGATCAGCCGCTCCGGGTTGCGGTCGTACAGCGGCAGCAGGAACAGGCCGATCATGCACAGCGTCGGCACGCCGATCGTCGCCATCGGCGTGAACTTCGGCACGTTGCGCATCACGCGCAGTACCTCGAAGAGGAAGAAGAAGTACCAGTCCGGGCGCGGCACGTACGTCGTCGACGTCGGATTCACCTTCGGACCGAGCTCTGCGCCGAACAGCAGCGACAGCAGCATGATCACGATCATGACGATCACCGCCATGAGCGAGTCCTTGGCGACGGCATACGGGAAGAACGGCTTGCCGGCGTTCTTCAGCAGCCCGTATTCGCGGAGGTATTGCTCCTTTTCAGCCTGGTTCATGGGAGCACCGACCTCAAACTTCCACGACCTCGGTGACGGCCTCGGGCTCGCGCGCCTTCAGCCACGGCGGCGCCGAGATGCCGAGCTTCGTCACCAGGTACAGGTGGAAGCCGATCAGCGCCGCCATCAGCCCAGGGACGAGCATCATGTGGATCGCGTAGAAGCGCGACAGCGTGGTGGCGCCGAACTCGGGCCCGCCGCGCAGGAAGTCACTGATGTAGGGGCCCAGGAACGGCGCCGTGCCGTTGATGTTCACGCCCACGATCGTGGCCCAGTAGGAGCGCTGATCGAACGGCAGCAGGTAGCCGGTGAAGCCCATCACGAGCGTCAGGATCAGCAGCACGACGCCGATGATCCAGGTCAGCTCGCGCGGGTACTTGTAGGCGCCGAAGAAGAACACACGCGCCAGGTGCAGGAAGATCAGGACGATCATCACCGACGCGCCCCACTTGTGCATGCCGTGCACGAACTGCCCGAGGAAGACGTTGTCGTTGATGTTGCGGATCGACTCGTAGGCGCCGCCGCTGACGTCGGGGCGATAGTACATCGCCAGGAACACGCCGGTGACGGCCTGGCTGAGGAAAGCGAACAGCGTCGCCGAGCCGAGCGTGTAGGCCCAGTTGATGCCCCGCGGCACCTTGCGGAACATGAGCCAGCGCAGGCCCTGGGTGAGCTGCGTGCGCTCGTCGATCCAGTCGACCACGGTCAGGCCGGCCTCGGTGGCGGCCTCGACCGGGTCCATCCGCGCCGGCTCGTCGGGCGCCGTCGGCGCCGGACGCCTGAGCAACTTCGGCACTGGCATCAGGAAGCGGTCCCTGGGACGGTCGGGGGCAGGGGAAGGTTGCTGAGCGACGGCCGCACGGGCGTGTCGAAGCGCGACGGGTAGAGGTACTGGCCGATGCCGTCGAGCGGCTCCGCCGGATCGCGCACCGAGAAGCGGCGCAGCTCGGAGTTGACGCCGTAGGGCGGTCCGAGATAGACGTACCCGTGGCCCGGGTGTCCCTCGGGAGGCGTGTACGTGTAGAAGCGGTCGAGCGGGCGCACCGGCGGCCCGCCGGCGACCTCGCCGCGGAAGTTGTAGACACCGCCGTGGCAGGGGCAGATGAAGCGCTCGGCCGCCTCCACGTAGCGCACCGGGCAGCCCAGGTGCATGCACCGCGACCACAGCGCGATGTAGCCGTTGAACTCGTCGTGCGGCTCGGTGTCGATCGCCGGGTTGCGCTTGCGCACATAGGCGAGCGTCTTGCCGGCCTCGCCGATGCCGGCGACCATCGTGACCACCTTGGTGGAAAAAGCGGCCTCGGTGAAGTCGTCGGTCTTGCCGATGATCTGCCACGCCCACGGCTGGCGCTTGAAGATCGGGCCGAGCGCGAAGGCGAGCGCCGGCAGGCCGAAGGCGGCCGCGGCGATCCCGCCCGCGCTGTGGGTCACGCCCTCCATGAAGCGGCGGCGAGTTACGGTCTCGCCCTCGAAAGCTCCGGGCATTCCGCGGTCGGCGGTGTACTTCGAGGATTGCTTGTGACGATCTGCTGGCATCTACTTCCGGTTACTCAATCGCTCTTGACTGCGCGGCCCGTAAGCCTACATTCAAACGCCTTCAGGGGCGCTGCTCCCCCGCTCCGGCGTCGCCCAGGCGGTGCTCGGCAGCCATCAGAAGTTCCCGTGCTGCAGCGCTTTCGCCGTTCGCGTGCAGCTGTGCAACGCGGGAGATCAGATCGGCCAGCCGCGCCGTCTCCTCGATGTCGCCCAGCGTCGCGAGCTTCGCCAGCCCGATCGCGTAGCTCTGGTCGCCAAGCAGCAGGTCGAGGTCCGGATCGGCCGAGTCGTGGTTCTCGTAGTGCAGCCGCGCGCCGCGCGCGATGTCGGCGATCACCTCGGCATAGGAAGTCACGGCCGCAACGCTCCGAGGACCTCGGCGGCCGCCTCGACCGTCAGCTCGATGTCGCGCTCGGAGTGCGCCAGCGACGGGAACCACGCCTCGAACTGCGAGGCCGGCGGATACACCCCACGCGCCAGCAGCCCACGGCAGAAGGCGCCGTAGGCCAGCTGATCGGTGGCGCCGGCGCCGGCGTAGTCGCGCACCTCATCGGCCGAGGTGAAGAACGGCGTCAGGAGCCCCGTGACGCTCTGCACGACGAGTTGGCGGCCCGCGCTCGCCGCTGCTTCGCGCAGGCCTACGGCGAGCCGCTCAGTGAGCTCGGCCAGGCGCGCGTAGGCGTCGGCGTCGAGCTGCGCGAGCGTCGCCAGGCCGGCGGCGACCGCCAGCGGATTGCCCGACAGCGTGCCCGCCTGGTAGACGTCGCCGGCCGGCGCGATCCGCCGCATCAGCTCGCGACGCCCGCCGTAGGCCGCGGCCGGCAGACCGCCGCCGAGGATCTTGCCCATGATCGTGAGGTCGGGATCGAGCCCGAACAGCTGCTGGCCACCACCGCGCGCGACGCGGAAGCCGGTGATCACCTCGTCGGCGACGAGCAGGGCGCCATTCGCCCGCGCCGCGGCCGCAAGCCTGGCCAGGTATTGACTCCCACCCGCCACCCCGGCCGCGGGCACCACTCCCATGTTGGCCGGCACCGTCTCGAACAGCACCGCCGCGAACTCGTGCTGGGCGAACGATGCCTGCAGCGCGGACTCGTCGTTGAAGGGGATCGTGATCGTGGTGGCCGCCGCCGCCTCGGTCACGCCGGGGCTGCCCGGAATGCCCTGGGTGGCGACGCCCGACCCGGCCTGCGCCAGCAGACCGTCGACGTGGCCGTGGTAGGCGCCCGCGAACTTGAGCAGCTTCTCGCGGCCGGTCACCGCCCGCGCGAGCCGGATCGCGCTCATGCTCGCCTCGGTGCCGGAGGAGGTCATGCGCAGCATCTCGACCGAGGGCATGCGCTGCGCGACCTCCTCAGCCAGCACCACCTCGCCCTCGGTGGGTGCGCCGAAGCTGCTGCCGCAGGCGGCAGCGCGCGTGATCGCGTGCAGCACCTGCGGGTTGCCGTGCCCGAGGATCAGCGGACCCCAGGAGCAGACCCAGTCGATATAGCTGTTGCCGTCGACGTCCTTGATGCGCGAGCCGGCGCCGGATGAGATGAAGATCGGGTCGCGGCCGATCGAGCGCATCGCCCGCACGGGCGAGTTCACGCCCCCAGGGATCACGCGCTGCGCACGGCCATACAGCGCACTAGACGCCGGCGTGCTTGCGTTCCCAGTTGCGGTAGTCATCGGTGAAGTAGAGCAACCTGACCTTCTTGAACTCGGTCGAGGAGTAGAGCGTCGCGCGCTCGCTGATGCCGGTCTGCTCGGCGATCGAGTCGAGGATCGCGTCGCAGTCCTCCTTCGAGCGGCCGTGGGCCATCGTGAACACCGAGTAGGGCCAGTCGGCGTAGGTCGGACGCTCGTAGCAGTGCGAGATGCCCCGGTATTGCGACATCAGCATGCCCAGCTCGAGCACGCGTTCGTCGGGGACCTTCCAGACACCCATGCCGTTGGCGCTGAAGCCGGCGCGGCGGTGGAAGAGGATCGCGGCGACCCGGCGCAGCAGCCGGCGCTCCACCATGCCCTGCAGGTGGGCGAGCAGCTGCTCCTGGGGGATCCTCAGCGCCGCGGCTGCGGGCGCGTAGGGCTCGGGGATCACCGGCATGTCGCCCTGCGTGGCGCGGATCACCGCCTTGTCGAACTCGTCGTAGGGCTGGCGCTCGGTCTCGGCCGGCGCGACCGCATCGGCCGTGGTGGTCGCGAGCGTCTCCGTGCCCTTCTCCATCTCGAGGGCCATGCGGATCTTGAAGAGCTTGAGCGTCGGCAGCTGGCGGATCGACTCGGCGCCCGCGAGCTCGCCCAGGCGCGTCAGCGTCCGCTCGAGACCGAGCGGCGAGTCGGGCTCTGTGGCGACCGTGAACCAGATGTTGAACTCATGGTTGCGCAGGTAGTTATGCGAGACGCCGGGGTGCTCGTTGATCACGTTGGCGGCACGCCAGGGGTTTTCGGGATCGACCTTGGCGGCCACCAGCATCGAGCTGTACCCGAGCGCGCGCGTGTCGAAGATCGGGGTGACCTGGCGGATGATGCGCTCGTCGAGCAGGTGCTGGACGCGCTTCATGGCCTCGTCCTCGCTGATCCCCGCCGCGGTCGCGACGTGCTGGTAGGGACGCGGGGCGATCGGGAAGCTGCCCTGCATCAGGTTGAGCAGGCGCTTGTCCAGGTCGTCGAGCGGAATCGCCGCGCCCTCCTTGCGCGAGCGCAGCTTCGGCCCGAAGCTGCTGCCGCTGGGCTCTGTGATGCCGTCGTCTGTGTGCGCTAATTCAGCCACTGGGCCGCGTCCTTTGCGTGGTAGGTGATGATGATGTCGGCCCCCGCGCGCTTGATCCCGGTCAGCGCCTCGAGCACCGATTGGCGCTCGTCCATGTAGCCGGCCTGCGCCGCCGCCTTCAGCATCGAGTACTCGCCGCCGGTGTTGTAGGCCACCAGCGGCAGCTGTGTTGCCTGCTTGACGCGGCTGATGATGTCGAGGTAGGGCAGCGCCGGCTTGACCATCAGCAGGTCCGCGCCCTCTTCGACGTCGAGCAGCGACTCGCGTACCGCCTCGCTGCCGTTGGCGGGGTCCATCTGGTAGCTGCGACGGTCGCCGAACGCGGGCGTGGAGTCGGCGGCGGCGCGGAACGGGCCGTAGAAGGCGGAGGCGAACTTGGATGAGTAGGCCATGATCGGCGTCTCGCTGAAGCCGGCCTCGTCGAGCGCCTCGCGGATCGCGCCGATGCGTCCGTCCATCATGTCGCTGGGCGCGACGATGTCGGCGCCGGCCTGGGCCTGGGAGACTGCGGTGCGGGCGAGCAGCTCGAGCGTCGCGTCGTTGTCGACGCTGAATCGACTCCCAGCCCCCGCCCCCGACGCCTCGCCGTCGGGGTTCATCGGGTTCGCGACCTCGCGCAGCACGCCGCAGTGGCCGTGGTCGGTGTACTCGCACAGGCAGAGGTCGGTGATCACGATCAGCTCGGGGTGGGCCTGCTTGATCGCGCGCGTGGCCAGCTGCACGACGCCCTCCTCGTCATAGGCCCCGGAGCCCTCGGGGTCCTTGCTCGCCGGAATCCCGAAGAGGATCACCGCCGGGATGCCGAGCGCGGACGCGGAGCCGGCCTCTTCGACGGCCTCGGTGATCGCGAGCCGGTCGATGCCGGGCATCGTCCAGATCGGCGCGCGGCCCGCGATGCCCTCGGCGACGAACAGCGGGTAGACGAAATCAGACGCAGACAGCTGCGTCTCGCGCACGAGCCCACGCAGCTGGTGCGTGGCCCGCAGCCTTCGCATACGGGTCTTGGGAAAAGCCATGCTGAACCGAGCATACGCCGGTGGTGCGTCCCGCCGCCCGTCCCTGGCGTGGCGGGCGTCCCGTGTGTCGCGGGCGTCCCGTGTGTCGCGGGCGTCCCGTGTGTCGCGGGCGTCCCGTGTGGCGCGGTGCTCGTGTACTGGCGTCGCTACACGAGCCGCCAGGGCTCGACGCTGCGCTCGGTGACCAGACCGGCGTTGACGTAGGGGTCGGTGTCGGCCCAGGCCTCGACCTCCTCCCTGGTCAAGCCCCTGAAGCCAAGCACCGCGCCGGAGGGCGGATCGCCGACGGCCCCGGCCACGATCAACTGGCCGGCGGCGCGCAGCGCCTCGATCCGCTGCAGGTGCTGCTCGCGATACGGCGCACGGCGCTCGAGCATGTCGTCGACGTAGGTGTAGAACAGCACGTGCGTGAATTCCGGGTC
>JBOGYJ010000009.1:0-2552 GCA_050696795.1 Solirubrobacteraceae bacterium
CTCCAGTCTGGCGCGGGATTGGCTTGAGACGGTCACGTATGGTCTGTGGCAGGTCACCGACCCTGTGCCGGCGCCGGGCCTGTGGCTGACCGACATCGTCACCGGCGCTCGCCGGTACGCGGCGATCGCACCGGAGCAGCTTCCAGGCATGAGCCGATGGAGCGTGCTTTTGGGGGCGCTGGTGTCACTTGACGGCGTCTGGCGGAGCACCGGAGCGGTAGTCCTGCTGCGCCCATCTGAGGGTGATCGCGCGGCCGAGTGGGTGCATGACGCGAGCACTGCGATCACGAAGGCGCTGGCGGGCAAGCGCGCGCGGCGTCCAGGCCGGCGCCGTGAGCCAGAGCCGCACGGGGTGCTCGTCGAGGTCGGAGAACCGATGGATCCGAGGGTCGCGGCTTTGATGAGCCAGGTGCTCGGCACTCTGCTGCCAGGAATCGTCGGCGAGGTGTGGCACCAGCGTGCTGCCGGTCCGAAGCTCACCAACACCGACGGTCACCGGCTGCGGATGATCACGGCACAGATCACGGTGAACGACCCTGACACGGTGACACGAACGCTGGTGGCCCACGAAGACTTTCGGGCAGAGGACGAGAGCGGGCTGAGCTGGTGGGGACGTGAGCTCAGCGGCACTGAGCGTGCTGCCGCGCTGGCGCAGATCCATTCGCTTGTTGGCGACGACGAGCCGACCGAGGAAGCCGACCGGCCGCAGCGCTGGCTACGCGGTCGGCTCGCACTGCGCGCGAACGGGTATGAGGTAAGCGTCAACTCCGATGAGCGACTGGAAGCGCTCATGCAACTCCTCGGCGAGGTTGGCGCGCAGCCCAAGATCGAGCGCCAATCGGTGATCGACCCGGCACAGGACCTGCCGCCGATCCAGCTTGGGGCACCGATGCCGTTCGGTGCCTCCCAGGACGCGATAGATGCGTGGCAGTCGCTGTGGCCCGAGGAGCGTGTGCCAGCACTGGGCGGCGCGACCCCACGAGCGGCGTCGCGCCGCGCGGGCAGCAGGCCGAGACTGGAGGCGGTACTGCGAGAGCTCGAGCACGACGCCTATCCGCTGGCTCAGGCCAACCAGCCTGCTCCCGACATCGACCGGGTACGCGCCGAACTCGATATGGACACGTGGTGGGAACCACCCACACACGAGCAAGCCTGAACACGCACGCAACCGCTCGTGCACAGGCCAGGCAGGTCGGCACCGTCTTGGCCATGAGAAGCGACCTCGCCGGACCCGCTCTGCCGGGACGCACGATCGGCTGCGCCAGTGTCGATCGCGGCCTTCGTAGACGGTGGTCCTGCGCTGCTCCAGCTGCGACCACGCGGTTTCTGGCTATGCACGCGCTGCCCGCAGGCCGCTCTCTCCCAGCGGGGCGTCCACTATCGCTTCGACCAGCTAGCCGGCCGCTGCTCCCGCGAGCGCAACGGCGAGAGGCCGTCGAAAATGCGGCCGACAGCTCGATCAGCGAGCCGCCTGCCCACGGCACAAATACCGGACCCGCTGTCTGATGAGATCGGTTGCAGGTGCCAGGGTAAACGGGTCCCGAATTTGGTCCCGAACTCTAATGCCGGCACGCGGCATGCGTGCCGGCGTGGCGTCGACAGACCAAGCGGGGCGGTGACGGCGCAACCCGCCGCGCACCTCCGGTGCGCAAGGGGAGCGTCGGTGCCGCGTCCGCGCTGGTATGGCGGCGTCAGGCGGGTACGAAGGACGTGGGCTGGCGCTACGTGCCAGCGTCCGCGGAGGCAACGGGGTTGAGCAGTTCCCCGGGCGTGACACCGAGTCCGCGCGCCAAACGCAGGATCGTGGCGAGGCGCGGCTCGCGCGCCCCGCGCTCCATGCGGCCGATCGCGGTCGGATGGATGTCGGTTCCATCAGCGAGGGCGTCCTGAGACATTCCTCGCTGATCGCGTAGCTCACGGACGCGATGACCGAACGCCGCACTTGCGGCTTGCGGGTCGTCCTCGATCGCGGGCATATGTCGATGCTCGCGTGGCCCTGCGAGTCGGTCCAGAGCGGTTTGGTCGGGAGCGATTTCGATCGCGATGTGGTGGACCGGTGGCTTTTACGCGCAGTCGCCGACACCAAGACCTCACGCGGCTGCTCGGACGCGCTGTCACATCCCTCACCGATTCCGTGCGCGACGCACGGCGATGAGGTCGACCGTAAAGGCATCCACCTACGGCTCGTGGCCGCGTTGAGACTCCCGGCTTCACGAAGACGCGGGCGCCAGCGCGACGATCGCGGCGTCCGTCACGCTGCTGCTTCGCCTCAGGCGCAGAGCAGAGCAGCAGCAGGCGGCGGACTGCCCCGCGGGCGACAGAGCAGGAGCGACGGCCGGGCGTCGTCACACTTCTTCTTTCCGTGCGTTCCGCGAGCCAGCATCGGCGCTGAAGAGGTCAAGGACGCTTGATTTATCGCCGATGAAGCCAGATGAGCAAGGTCGGACGAGGACTCCCGGGGACTCTCTGGCTCGTCCAGCCAGCGGCGCTTCGCAGATCCGCGCTCGTCGCAATCGCGATCGGCATGTCCGTAGGTGTGGTCGGTTGCGGCA
>JBOGYJ010000010.1:0-22453 GCA_050696795.1 Solirubrobacteraceae bacterium
CGGCACAAAAGGGTGCCACGTCCGGGTCCACCGCCGCAGCAACCGCCGGATCGTCGGCAGCAACCGCCGGATCGTCGGCAGCAACCGCCGGATCGTCGGCAGGTACCGCCGGATCGTCGGCAGGTACCGCCGGATCGTCGGCAGGTACCGCCGGCACACACTCAGACACGAAGACCGACGCGACGGCCGATCACGCTGCCGCAGCGGCCGCGTCTGCTCAGACGGCAGCTACGGCAACCGACGCCAACTCATTGGCGCAGGCAGCTGCCGGCAAGAGCGACGCCACGTCGGACGCGAAGACCGGCGCCCAGGCGCCCGCCACCGCGCCGGCCACGGCCGGTCAGTACACGCAGCAGGCAGCGGGCACCCCCACCGGCACGAGCACGACCACGCAGGTCACCGCGGACGCTGCTGCACAGACTCAGACTTCTGCGACTGCCCAGAGCGCCGATCCGACGCAGCAGGCCAAGCCGGATGACGCCAAGCAGGCGACGACCGCGGCGGCGGCGCCCGCGGTGGTCACCGACGCGACCAAGCCGGCCGCGACCACTCAGCAGCAGGCACCGAGTCCGACGCAGGGCGCCGCCGCCCCCACGCTCGCCCAGCAGCAGCAACCGCAGACCGGAACCGGTGCTCACAGTGGCAACGGCTCTGGCGGCCACTCCGACGCCCACGGCCAGCCCAACGCCGGCACCGCGACCGCCAGCGCGCCGAACGCGACCAACGGGTCACAGGCCTCCAACGTCTTCACGGTTGGAGCTGCGAATACGACCGGACCGACGGGCAACGCTCAGCAGGCGGCCCTGGCGCTGCCGCATGAAGCGGTGCGCACCGCCGTGAGCCTGCAGGAGGCGGCCGACGCGGTCAAGGCGACCTTCACGGCCGTCAACCAGGCGGGTGTCTCGTCGGCGCAGATCACGCTATCGCCCGAATCTCTGGGCGGCATCAAGATCTCGCTCTCGCAGACACCTGACGGTCTGATCGCACGGGTGGCAACCGACCATCCGGAAGCGGCGCAGACACTCCTGCAGAGCGCTGGCGACCTGAAGCGCTCGCTCGAGCAGAGCGGCATGTCGCTGCTGCGCCTGGATATCGGCACCGCCGGGCAGCAGGGCCAAAGCAGCTTCGGTGGCTCGAACGGAAACGGCTCGCAGGCCGGCAGCAGCTGGACCGGCGGCCACACGAACAGCGTCGAAGGCGACGCGACGTCAACTCCGACCGCGCTGACGGTCGAGCTCTCAAACGGCTCGCTCGTCAACGTGCTCGCATGAGCTGAAAGGGATATCGATGAGCGTCTCAACTCCCGCAGCGGGAACCAACTCCTCAGGCCAGGCAGAGCAGGGCACGTCCGGCTCGAAGATCAGCAACAGCAGCTCGCTGTCGCTGAACACGAATGAGTTCCTCAACCTGATGATGGACGAGCTCCAGAACCAGGACCCGCTGAACCCCTCCTCCAGCGATCCCACGCAGTACCTCACCGAGCTCGCCCAGATGACCTCGGTCGAGCAGGAGACCAACACCGCCCAGAACACGCAGACCACCGCGCAGGGCCAGTCGGTCAGCCAGGCGGTCGGCCTGATCGGCGATTCGGTCACCTACCTCGACCAGTCGACCGGCGACAAGGTCACGGGCACAGTCTCGAGCGTGCAGATCACGAGCTCCGGGCCGACCCTGACGGTCGACGGTACCGCCGGTGTCGACCTCGGCTCGATCCTCAACGTGACGGCCGCGGGCAGCCCGACCACGGGCAGCCCGGCCACAGGCAGCCCGGCCACCGGCAGCCCGACCGCGGGCAGCCCGACCGCGGGCAGCCCGACCACGGGCAGCTCGACCGCGGGCAGCTCGACCACGGGCAGCCCGACCACGGGCAGCCCGACCACGGGCAGCCCGGCCACGGGCAGCCCGACCTGGGGCTCCGGGACCTCGACGGGAACCGGGGCGTGAGCGATCTGATCAACAACCCAGCGCTGATCCCGCCCGGGACGGCGGTTGGCGCACCCACGCCGGCCGTACCGGCGGGGACGACGTCCGGGCAGGCTCCGGCCACGGGGCCCTCGTTCGCCGATGTGCTTGCGCAGCAGAGCGTCAATGGTGCCGCCCCGACGTTCTCGAAGCATGCAGTGGAGCGTCTGGAGAGGCGCGGCGTGGACATCAACACACAGACGCTCGGGCGTCTGACCGAAGGAATCCAGCGCGCGGCCAGCAAGGGCGCCCGCAACTCAGTCGTCTTGGTGGACGGAACGGCGTTCGTCGCCTCCGTGCAGAACAACACCGTGATCACCGCGGTTACACCCGAAGCCATGAAGTCTCATGTCTTCACGAATATCGACAGTGCCGTGATCGCCTAGGCGTCGCGGATCCAACAAACCGAAAGCGATTGCGGCCGGACCTCCTCGAGGAAGCCGCTGTAAAGGATGTGAGGTACAGATGTTCCCAGGTATGTATTCCGCCATCAGCGGACTCGAGGCACACCAGCAGATGCTCAACGTCACGGCCAACAATCTGGCCAACGTGGACACGATCGGCTTCAAAGCGCAGCGGACCACGTTCGAGTCCGAGCTTTCGATGCTGATCTCCGGCGGCTCGGGCCAGACCGCCGCCAACGGCGGCACGAACCCCGA
This sequence comes from Solirubrobacteraceae bacterium, assembly GCA_050696795.1. Classification (GTDB taxonomy): domain Bacteria; phylum Actinomycetota; class Thermoleophilia; order Solirubrobacterales; family Solirubrobacteraceae; genus Palsa-465. The sequence continues at coordinate 2,622 of JBOGYJ010000010.1, forward strand.
GCAGGTCGGCCTCGGCGTCGGGGTCGGATCGATCGACCAGATAATGTCGGCCGGCTCGCCTGAGAGCACCGGCAACGCGTTGGACGTGGCGATCCAGGGCGATGGATTCCTGGTCGTCGGCTCGAGCTCGAACGCGGTCACGGCGCCCGGCGCCGGCTACCAGCCGCCGCTGGCAGCCAGCAACCAGGCGGTCGCGATCAACGCCAACAGCGTCGCCAACGGCGCCACTGGCGTAACCGACGCCCAGCTGCCGACGGACGTCAGCTACACCCGCGCCGGCAACCTGACGACCGACGCCCAGGGGTTCCTGACGACGGCAAGCGGCCAGTACGTGATCGGCTACGCGACCCCACAGTCCGCGGCACAGGCCAACGCTCCGGGTAGCAACGCCGCCCAGACCGGTGCCGGCTCCACCTACATGTACATCCCGCCGGGCTCGACGAACATCTCGATCGGACAGACCGGGGCGGTCACCTACACCGACAACACCACAGGCACCACCAACTACGGTCAGACCTGCGTCGCAGGCTACGTCGCCCTGGCGGCGTTCCCGAACGAGGCCGGCCTGACCCGCCAGGCCGGAACGTCCTGGTCGGCGTCGCCAAACTCCGGGTCACCGAGCTTCGGGACCCCGGACAGCGGCGGCTTTGCCAACACGCAGACGATCTCGGGCGAGCTCGAGCAGTCGAACGTCGACATGGCAACCGAGTTCACGAACATGATCGAGGCCGAACGTGGCTACCAGGCCAACTCGAGCGTGATCAGCACCGGCGACCAGATGATGCAGACGCTCATCCAGATGGCGGGCGCCTAGTCCTGAGGGCTTGAACTCATCCTGACGGCGGCAACGACCGACAAATGAGGGGCGGCGTCTGCACTTCGACGTCGCCCCTTGTCATTATGTGCCCCCACACCGAGGAAAGAGACGACGCGCGATGATCTCGCTGCACCGCCTGGGCCACCAGGCCGAGGAGTTTCATCTGAATCCGGATCTGATCGTGACCGTCGAGGCCAACCCCGACACCGTGATCACGCTCACAACGGGCACGAAGGTCGTGGTAGCGGAGTCGCCGGACCGCGTCGTGGCGGAAATCCGCTCCTACCGCGTCGACGTGCTCTCCGGCGCGCTCAGCAAGCGCCGCCAGGAGGGCGCCCAGCCACACGGCGTGCAAGCGCGCCGCGCCGCCCAGGGGATGCTGCTCTCGATCGACCGCGGAGAAAGCGACGACGCGGCCGACCAGCCGGACGAGACCGCCTGACCCACGCGGCCGCCGCCTGACCCACGCGGCCGCCGCCTGAACTCCGCGTCAACCGCCTGACCCACGCGGCCGCCGCCTGACCCACGCGGCGGCCGCCGGCGCCGGATTCCGGTGCGGTTGGCTTCCATCCTCGTGCGAGACGAGTGAGACCCTGACTCCGGAGGCTTGTGAGGATCCGCACCCGCGTCACCCCTGACGTCCAGCTGCATTGAAGGAATCCGGCCGCTCGGCCGATGAAGGGCATATGAAGCTCTCAACCGGCGTCTGCATGGGCATGGCCTTTGGGGGCATCTTGATGGGCGCGCTGATGGGCGGAACCAGCCCGGCGTCCTTCATCGACATTCCAGCGGTTCTGATCATCTTCCTCGGGACCGCCGGCGCGACGGGAGCCAGTGTCGGGCCGGAGACGATGGGCAACATCGTCCCGCTCTACAAGATCGCCCTCAAGACCAAGGCACCGGACGTGGTCGAGCGCGTGAGCCTGCTCGTGTCGCTCGCCGAGCAGGCCCGCCGCGAGGGCCTGCTCGCGCTCGACGAGCGTGTCAACCAGATCGACGACGAGTTCACTCGCAAGGGTCTGCAGCTGGTGGTTGACGGGATCGACCCAGATCTCGTGCGCGACGTGCTCGAGGCCGAAATCGACGGCATGATCGCCCGCCACCACCACGGCTCCGGGATGTTCTCCAAGGCCGGCGGCTTCGCTCCGACGATGGGCATCATCGGCACCGTAATGGGGCTCGTGCACGTGCTCCAGAATCTATCCGCACCCTCCACCCTGGGTCCCTCGATCTCCAGCGCGTTCGTGGCAACGCTGCTCGGCATCGGCTCGGCCAACGTCATCTACCTGCCGGTTGCCGGACGGCTCGAGGGTCTCTCCAAGGCCGAGGTCGAGCTGCGCACGCTGACGCTCGACGGCATTCTCGCCGTACAGGCCGGTGACAACCCGCGTGTGGTCGCCGAGAAGCTCAACTCCTACATCGCCCCAATCGACCGCGTGAGCGAGGAAGACAAGCCGGCGGTTGCCGCCGCCGGGGAGCCCGAGCGTGCCGAGGCTGCCTGATGGCCCGCGGATCACGACGCCGCGGTCACGATGCCGGCGGCGAAAACGAGAGCAACGAGCGATGGCTACTGACCTACTCGGACATGATCACGCTGTTGCTGGCGCTGTTCGTCGTGCTGTTCTCGATCTCGTCGGTGAACATCTCGAAGTTCCAGAGCCTGCAGGTGTCGCTCAAGGAAGCGTTCTCGGGTGGGATCCTGGCCGGCGGTCAGTCGATCCTCAACGGCGGCATCGACTCATCGGCGAAGCACTCGCCGAGCAACACCGAGATCCCCTCGATCGTGCCGCTGACCCCGACCGTGCCGAGCCCCGGCGACCAGGGCACCAGCAGCAGCGCGTCACAGGCCCAGATCAACGCGCTGATGAAGGAGGCCCAGGAGGCCTCGCAGGAGAACAGCGAGTTCCGTGCCCTGCAGCGCCGGCTCAACGACTACGCCAAGGCGCATGGCTTCGCCAACCAGGTCAAGGCCCAGATCCAGCAGCGCGGGCTGGTCGTGACAGTCCTCACCGACAACCTGCTGTTCGGCTCCGGCTCCGACACGCTCGAGCCGGCCAGCTATCCACTGCTGAGCGAGATCTCGCACCTGATCAACCTGGACACCGAGGAGCATCCGGTGGACGTCGAGGGCTACACCGACGACGTGCCGATCGACACAACGCAGTTCCCGAGCAACTGGGAGCTCTCGACCGGTCGCGCCACCACCGTCCTGCAGTACCTGCTTTCCCAGGGCGTGCCGGGTGGGCGCCTGCACGCCTCGGGCTATGCCGATCATTTCCCCGTCGCCTCCAATGCGACCGCGGAGGGCAGAACGCGCAACCGCCGCGTGGAAATCGTCTTCGAGCGCAAGTATCCCTCTCCTAGCCCAGGCGCCTAACCATGAACAAGAAGCTCCTCATCCCCATCGCCGTCGTCGTCATCGCCGTGCTCGGCTACGCCGGCTACAGCTTCGCGATGCCCAAGAAGCACACGAAGGTCAGGATCAACGGCACGATCTACGTCCTTCCCAAGCAGTTCACGCTCAACATGAAGGGCGGCCAGTACGCAACCCTGACCGTGGCCCTGCTGCTGGCCCCGACGCAGAGCGTCGGCGTGACCAGCGCGACCGACCCCCCACCGACCGGCTTCGGCTCGTTGACCGAGGAGGCCGTGATCCGCGCGATCATCACCAACGACGTGACCGATCAGCCGGAGAGCGCGCTCGTGACCCAGTCTGGCCGCCAGACTCTGGAGAAGCAGATCCTGTCCGACATCAAGTCGCAGACCGACACGGTCGTCAGCAACATCTACTTCACCGATGTAGCGGTCCAGTAGACCGTCTAGGCTTCTACGGGACCCCTATGTCCGAACCTGTCGAGCTCGAGCAACTGACCGACTCCGGCGCCAGCCAGGAACCCCCGGGCATGGCGGATCTGCGGCGCCTGAGTGACGTGCCGATCGACCTCACGGTCGAGATCGGTCGCACGCGCCTGACGGTCGGTGAGACGCTCGAGCTCCGCCCGGGGTCGATCCTGACGCTCAACCGCATGGCCGGCGAGCCCGTTGACCTGCTCGTCAACGGCACGCCGATCGCGCGCGGTGAGGTAGTCGTGATCGACGAGCAGTTCGGGGTGCGCATCACCGACGTGATCGGCGCCCCGCCGGCGTCGCCGATGCCCCCGCCGGCGGCGGCTCCCGCGGAGGAGCCACCCGCTCCCGCCGAGTAGCGGCCGTCTCTCCGGGCGCCTCGCCGCTGCTCCGGCGCCCGACCTGCGCCTCGCACCCATCCGCTCCGGGCCGAGCGTGCGGCCCGCGCACGCTCCAATTCGGTTGACGAGCCGGTGCGCGAGGGCGCGCCAGCGCTAAAGCTCTGCCGCGAAGCGCCGAAGATCGTATTACGGGTTCGCGCACGCCGCGTCATTGCCCGATGTAAGACAACCAGGAGGAACCATATGTCGGACGAAAGCCAAGCGCGGCAGCTGGTCGTATTCACACTTGGTGCCGAGCAGTACGCGCTCCCAATCGAACAGGTACACGAGATCATCCGCTACAACGAACCGCGCTCGGTGGCATCACCGGTCGCCTGGGTCCGCGGCGTGATCAGCCTGCGTGGGCGCATTGTCCCCGTGTATGACCTGGCCGCTCGCCTCGGCCTCGACTCCGAGCTCAGCGAGGCGACCAAGATCGTCATCGTCGAGTCCGGCGACGAGACCGTCGGCGTGATCGTCGACGAGGTCGAAGAGGTCCTGACCGTCGAGGAGGCTGACTTCGAGGAAGTTCCCGGCGCCGACTCGGAGCTGATCGAGTCGATCGCCAAGCTCGGAGATCGACTGGTCGTGCTGTTGAAGCCGAGCACGATCTTCGTCGGTGTCGCCGATCTCGTGGCGCAGGCCGCCTAGGTTCAGGATCAGGGACCGAACCGCAAATGTCGATCCAGGCCCCGCCCCGCGTCGTCGTAGCCGACGACAGCGCGATGATGCGCCGCATCGTGTCATCCTCGCTGTCGCGGGCCGGGGTCCAGATCGTCGGCAGCGCGTGCAACGGCGACGAGGCGCTCGCCGCCTGCGAACGCGAGCGGCCCGACGCGCTGATGCTCGATCTTTCGATGCCGGGCCTCGATGGCATCGGCGTGCTGCGCGCCCTGCGCCAGCGAGGCCGCTCGGAGATGCCGGTGATCGTCGTGTCCGCCTTCTCGCCCTCGCAGGGCGCGCGGGCGGTGGACGCACTCGCCGAGGGCGCCTTTGACCTCGTCGCCAAGCCCGCCGTGGGCGAGAGCCTCGACAGCTTCGCCGACGCGCTGGTGGAAAAGGTCAAGGCCGCGACCGGAGGCCGCCTCGGCCTCATCACCGGTCGCTCGATTCCCACCCCGCCGCCGCCCCGCCAGGCGCGCTCGAGCGTCGCCCGCGCCGTGCTGATCGCGACCTCGACGGGCGGGCCCAAGGCGCTGGCGGCGCTGATGCCCAAGCTCCCCGCGTCGCTCGGCATCGGCACGCTGATCGTGCAGCACATGCCGCCCGGTTTCACCAAGTCGCTGGCTGCGCGGCTAGACAATGCCTCCCCGCTGAACGTCCGCGAGGCCGATGGCACCGAGTCACTCGATCCGCGCGTAGCCCTGCTCGCCCCCGGCGGCAAGCACATGCGCGTCGCTGCCGGCGGGCGCGTGAACCTGACCGACGAGCCCGAGATCGGTGCGCTGCGCCCACGCGCCGATCTGATGATCACCGACGCCGCCAAGGTCTACGGCGAGCGCACGCTGCTGGTCGTGATGACCGGCATGGGCCACGACGGTCTCGCCGGCGCTGCCGAGGTCAAGCGCCATGGCGGCCGCATCCTGGTCGAGGCGCAGTCGACCTGCACCGTCTACGGCATGCCACGCGCCGTCGAGGAAGCCAAGCTCGCAGACGCGGTGCTGCCCCTGCACGAACTGGCCGAGGCGATCGCCGAGGAGGCAGCATGACGCTCACCGCGGTTGACGACTACGTCGAGTTCTGCACCTACCTGCGCCAACTCACGGGGATTGACCTGTCCCAGTACAAGCGCCCGCAGATGGAGCGCCGGCTGCGCACGTTCTACGCCAACAAGGGTGTGAACTCGCTGACCGGCGCGATCGAACGTCTGCGCAGCGATCCGGCGCAGCTCGAGCAGTTGCTCGACCGGATCACGATCAACGTCTCACAGCTGTGGCGCAACCCGGAGCAGTGGGAGCTGATCCAGAGCCATCTGCTGCCCGCGCTTGCCGAGAAGGGTCAGGTCCGCGCCTGGAGCGCCGGCTGCTCTTACGGCGCCGAGGCCTACACGCTCGCGACGCTCTGCCATGTCGCGCTGCCCGGCACGCGCGTCTCGATCCAGGGCACTGACATCGACAAGCGTATGGTCGAGCGCGCTCGACTCGGCGTCTTCAGCGTCGACGATGCCCGCACGGCACCTGAGAAGCTGATGAACATCGGTTTTGACCGGGTGGAGGACGGTTGGCGCGCGAAGCTGAAGCTGCGCGCGATGACACGCTTTGACGCCGGCGATCTGCTGCAGATGCAGCTGCGGGTGAGCTCTTATGACCTGATCCTGTGCCGCAACACGGTCATCTACTTCGCCGAGCCGATCAGGGATGAGCTGCACGCACGGCTCGCCGACGCCCTGCGGCCCGGCGGTTACCTCGTCATCGGCTCGACCGAGCGCGTTTCGAACCCCGGCGCTCTGGACCTGGCAATGCAACATCCATTCATCTATCGGAAAGCCTGATGGACACCTCCGAATACATGCCCATGTTCCTGGCTGAGGCGCAGGAGCATCTTCAAGAACTGAACCTCGCGGTCGTCGCACTCGAGGACGACCCCACCAACCAGGAGACGGTCGACGGGATCTTCCGGATCGCGCACTCGCTCAAGGGCATGAGCGCGACCATGGGCTTCTCGGCGATCGCCGAGCTGACCCACGCGATGGAGGATGTCTTCGAGGTGCTGCGCCAGCGCGCCGGTGGACTGCACCACGAAGCGATCACCACCGTGCTCGCCTGCCTCGACGGCCTCCAGGCGGCGGTCGACTCGATCGAGCGCAGCGGCGCCGAGAACCTCGACCCGGCGGCACTGATCGAGCAGCTGCGCGCGCTGATCCGCGAGCGCACCGCCGACCAGGCGCTCGAGCGCGCGGGCGGCGCGATCATCCCGGATCCGGAGGTCGTCGCGGCGGTTCGCGCCGACGGCGGCCGCATCCTGCACGTGAAGGTCACGCTCGATACCGACGTGATGATGCCGGCGGTGCGCGCGCACATGGTGCTCGCGTCGCTGGGCGGCCACGGCGAGATGATCGGCAGCATCCCGACTCCGGATGGGATCGAGAACTTCGAGGGCCACCAGATCGAGGCCTGGATCGTCACCGAGCACGAGGAGGCGGAGCTGGCCAGGACCGCGACGCGCGTCTCCGACGTGGCGAGCGCCGACGTCGTCGAGCTCCGCGACTCCGAGCAGACCTCCCCCGCCCCCGCCGCCGGGCAGGCGCCGGCTGAGACCCCGGCCACGGTCGCCGCCGCGACCGCGCAGGACGCCGCGGCAGCGGCACAGCAAGCGGCAGCAGGCGCGGGTCATTCCGCCGCACGCACCGTGCGCGTCGACGCCGAGCGGCTCGACACCCTGATGCACCTGATGGGCGAGCTCGTGATCCATCGCACCGCCGTCGAGGCCTACACCGCGAACATCAAGTCGCCCGAGCTGCAGCACGCGGTGCAGAACCTGACCCGCAGCTCGCAGTCGCTGCAGTCGATGGTCATGCAGGTCCGCATGATCCCGGTGGATGTGGTCTTCATGCGCTTCCCGCGACTCGTGCGCGACCTCTCCAACAAGCTCGAGAAGGACATCGAGCTCGACCTGGTCGGACGCGAGACCGAGCTTGACCGCACCGTCGTGGACTCGCTCGGCGATCCGCTGGTGCACCTCGTGCGCAATTCGCTCGATCACGGTATCGAGCCGCCCGACGTGCGCGAGGCCGCCGGCAAGCCGCGCACCGGCACGCTCACGATCGCCGCACGCCACGCCGGCGGCAGCGTCGTGATCGAGGTCCGCGACGACGGCCGCGGCGTCGACCCACAGGCCGTCGCGGGCAAGGCGCTCGAGCGCGGGCTGATCGACACCGAGACGGCCAAGCACATCGACACCAAGCAGGCGATCGAGTTGCTGTTCGCCCCCGGCTTCTCAACCGCCGAGGTCACCAGTGACATCTCCGGCCGCGGCGTCGGCATGGACGTGGTCCGCACGACGATCCGCGAGCTCGGTGGCGAGGTCCTGATGGAATCGGTGCCTGGTCAGGGCACCAGCGCCCAGATCCGCCTGCCGCTCACGCTGGCGATCGTCTCGGCGCTGCAGGTCGACGTCTCCGGCGCGCCGTTCGCGATCCCGATCGACCGCGTCGAGCGCACCCTGCGCCTCGGTGAGCACACCGTCCGCCAGATCGCCGGCCGCCGCGTACTCTCGCTCGAGGACGGCGTGATCCCGCTGCTCGAGGGCGCCAAGACCTTTGGAAGGTCCGCGACCAGCGAACACGACCTGGTCGTGATCGTCCGCGGCAACGACAAGCGCATCGGTCTCACCGTCGACGAGCTCGTCGGCCAACGCGAGCTGGTCACCCGCCCACTCCCCGCGGTCGTCTCCGACGGTCAGCCCGTCTCTGGCGGCGCGGTGCTGGCCGACGGCCAGATCGCCCTGATCGTCGACTGCGACGCGCTTGCGGGCGGACTCAACTCACGGCCCGCGAGGGCCGATCAGGAGCTCGTAAACGTATGAAATACGGAACCCGACATAGGAGCGACCAGTGACCGGCCGCCTTACAGATATGCAGCTCGATGCCCTACGGGAGCTGGCGAACATCTCCTCGGGCACCGCGGCAACTTCCCTGTCGCAGATGCTCGGGCGCGATGTCAACCTGAGCGTACCCAAGGCCTTCGCGCTGCCGTTGGCCGATGCCGTCGACGCCGCCGGCGACCCCGCCCAGGAAGTCACCGGCATCGCGCTGGCCGTCGAGGGCACCGTCCCCGGTGCCGTGCTGCTGCTGCTGCCACCGGCCGGCGCGGCAACGCTCTGCAACCTGCTCGGGGTGGAGCCGGGCACCGAAATCGGCGACTCGGCGCTTGGCGAGATCGGCAACATCCTCGGTGCCGCCTACCTGAATGCGCTGAGCTCGATGACCGGCGTCGAGATGCTGCCGAGCACACCCCAGGTGATCACGGATCTGCTGGGTGCGATCGTCGCGACCGTGCTGGCGGGCGCCGTCGGGCACGGCGATATAGCGCTCGTGCTCGACTCGGAGCTCGACATCACGGGTGAGCCCTGCGCGATCTCGTTCATGCTGCTGCCCGACGCTGACGGGGTAAACGATCTCCTGGCTCCGCTTGGCCTGGCTGAGGCCACGGCGTAGGCGGTCCGGTCTCTCATGGAGAATGTGCGCATGGGAGAGCTTGCCGTGTCGGACACGGTCGGCGATGAGCTGGTGGCCATCGGTCTCGGCTCATGCATCGGACTGGCGGTGGTGGACCGGGCTGCGAACGTGGCCGGGCTGGCGCATGTCGTCCTCCCCGAATCCCAGGGAAAGACCGAACCAAAGGCGAAGTTCGCGGACCTGGCCGTACCGGATCTGGTCGCACGGGTCGTGGCAGCCGGCGCCGTCAGACGCCGGCTCGAGGCCGTGCTCGTCGGCGGCGCCCGCATGTTCGCCGTCGGCGCGAGCCTCGATATCGGGGGCCGCAACGCCGAGGCGGTGCGCGCCGCCCTCGATGCCGAGGGGATCAAGATCCAGGCCGAGGAGGTCGGTGGTAACCGCGGCCGTACGGCACGGGTCATCGTCGGCAGCGACATCAGCTCGCAGCTGGCCGGCGGCCCGCGCACCTCACTGCTGTCGCTCGCCGCTAGGCGGGGCGCCAGGGCCACCGCGGGAGCAGCCTCATGAACGACGTCCTCAACGCCGATCAGATCGCGGCCCTGTTCGAGGCCGCCAAGTCCGGCGAGTTGCCGGACAGCCCGCCGCAGAGCCCCAGGCGTCAGCAGCGCATGCGCGCCGTGGACTTCTCCCGGCCGACGAAGTTCACCACCGATCACCAGCGTCGCATCACGCGCTCGATCGAGGGCTTCTGCCTCGGTGCGGCGACACGCCTGACGGCCGAGCTGCGCGCTTCGGTCGAGTTCGAGGTCCTCAACACGACGCAGGTCACCTGGGCCGCGGCCCAGGCGCTGCTGCCGGCGAACTCGCTTGCGGTCATCCTCGTGCTCGAGCCGCTGGGCACACGCGCCCTGATGACGATCGAGTCGCAGTTCGTGCTGACCGCGATCGAGGGACTGCTCGGCGGTAGTACCGACCGCGCGCAGAAGCCGCGGCGCTTCAGCGAGATCGACTGGATGCTCAGCCGCCGGCTGGTCGATTCGCTCGTCCATCAGCTCTCCGCCGCGTTCCATGACCTCGACGACAAGCTCGGCTTCACGGTCGAAGACATCGCCCAGCAAACCGATGCCACCTCGATCGCATCGGTCAGCGAGCCGACCTTCGTGGTCATGGTCGAGGCGCGGATCGCCACGCATTCGACGGCGATCTCGATACTGGTGCCGTGGGTCACGATCGATCCGATCGCTGACCTGGTCGCCGGACGTGACCTGCGCCCGATCGGGCAGCTCGACGATTCGGGAATCGAGCGGGCGCTCGCCGCCGCCCCGGTGACGATCCGTGCGGAGGTTGCGGCGCTCGACCTGCCGGTCGCCGACGTGCTCTCACTCGAGCCCGGCAGCGTGATCCGGCTCGGAGCCGCGGCGGCCGAGGGGATCTCCCTGTTCGCGGAAAACGTCAGAATTGCGCGCGCGCAGCCGGGCGCCAACGGCGTCCGCCGCGCCGTACAAGTCCAGGCGCACGAGGAATCCGAATAGTGGCCTCTGACGTCAGTCAGCGCGAAGCACTCATCCACCTCGGCGCCTCGACCGCCGAGGCCGTCGCCCGCGTGCTCGAGATGTTCGTTCCCGGCGGCGTGGAGCGCGGTGACGTCACCGCCACCGCCGAGGGTCAGAACCCATTCGTGAACCTGCCGACCGGCGGCGTTGCCGCATCGGTGCGCTACATCGACGGCGTGACCGGAGCAAACGTGCTGCTGATGCCGGCGGGCTGCGCCCGCGGACTCGCGACGGCGATGGGCGCCGGCGAGCAGGAGGACGGCCCGCTCACGGAGCTCGAGCTTTCCGCGATCGGCGAGGCCTCCAACCAGATGCTCGCCTCGGCGGCAGCCGCGATCAGCGTGGTGATCGGGCAGGAGATCGATATCTCCCCCCCGGACGTGCGGGTCCTCGCCCCCGAGATCGACGCAGCCGACGTGTGGGGCACCGCCCCCCATGCCTGCTCCACCTCGTTCATGATCGCCGGTGAGCCGTGCCGGCTCGTGCAGCTGGTTCCCAACGCGTTCGTGGTGCGCATGGCGCGCGCGATCGACGAGATCAGCATGGAGCAGACCGCCGCCGACTACTCCAGCCAGGCCGGTGACGGCGAGGGCGGCGCCGAGGTCGGTGTGCCGATCACGGAGAAGCTCGGCGACATCAATCTGCGCGTGTGGGCCGAACTCGGCCGCACGCAGCTACCGATCGGGGAAGCGCTCGAGCTGCCGATCGGATCGCTCGTCGACCTCGACCGCACGGCCGACTCCCCGGTCGATCTGTTCATCAACGGTCTCTGTTTCGGCAAAGCCAACCTGCACGTCACCGAGGACGGCGAGTGGGCGATCGAGGTCCTCTCTCTCAACAAGCCTGTGGTCCGCAAGCCTGCACTCGTGGGTGGCGCCGGGATCGTGGCGGACCAAACCGACAGTGAAGAAAGTACGAAAGGAAGCATCTGAAATGGCCCGTGTACTCATAGTCGACGACGCAGCTTTCATGCGGAAGCTGCTGACTGACGCGCTCACCAATGGGGGTCACGAGGTGGTCGGCGAGGCCGGGAACGGCAATGAGGCGGTCACCCGGTGGCAGGAGCTGCGTCCCGAGCTGACCACGCTCGACATCACCATGCCCGAGAAGGATGGGCTCACGGCGCTCGCCGAGATCATGGCGATCGACCCCTCCGCGAAGATCATCATGTGCTCAGCCCTTGGCCAGGAGGGCAAGGTGCTCGAGGCGGTCAAGCTCGGCGCCAAGGACTTTGTCGTCAAGCCCTTCCAGCCGCCGCGGGTGCTCGAGGCGGTCGAGAAGGCGCTCGCCTGAGCCTCGTCCCCGGGGCGCGCGCACGCTCCTGCGGTAGGGGCCACCACCAAAGCGGCCGGCCAGCGGGCCGGCCGCCGCGTTGACGAAACTAAAGATGCTCGCCCGAGCGGCCGATTACTGGCTTGACCCCTTTGCCGTGGGGTCGAGAACCCTCGATGAAGTCGCTCAAGCACACACGTGGCGCACGCCTGACGTACGCCCTCACGACAAGCCTTTTCGCTGTTGCGGTCTGGTGCTCGTCGCCTGCGCTTGCTGCCTCCGGCGGCGGCGCTGACAGCTTCGAGAACAAGAAGATCAGCATCGGTTCCAGCGCCCCTGCGCATGTCAACTCGGGCAGCCTGACCGGCACGATCGCACGCACACTGGTCGCGCTGCTGGTCGTGATCGGGGTGATCTACGGCCTCAGCTGGGTCCTCAAGCAGAGCCGCAGCGCCAAGAACCCCTCGGTCGGCGATGGCCTGACCCAGATCGCATCGCTGCCGCTCGGCCCCAACCGCTCGGTGACGCTGGTCCGCGTCGGCGCCGAGCTGCACATGCTCGGTGTCGCCGAGCACGGCGTCAACGGCATCCGCGTGTTCAGCGAGGAGGAGGCCTACGAGCTCGGTATCCCCTTCGACAACGACGATGTCGAAGCGCCCGGCCAGGGCGGCGGCGCGGTGACCCAGCGCCTGGTCGACGCCCTCCGACGCCTGACGGTCAGGTAGCGCGCCGTGAAGATCGACACCTCCAACGCCGTACAGATCCTGCTGCTGGTCGGCGGGCTGTCGCTCGTCCCGGCGCTGCTGTTCGTCGTCACCGGTTTCAGCCGCATCCTGATCGTGCTCGGCTTCATCCGCACGGCGATGGGCACGTCCAGCACCCCGCCCAACCAGGTGCTCGTCGGAATCGCGCTGTTCCTGACGCTGTTCGTGATGATGCCGACCGTCAACGCGATCAAGAAGACCGCGTGGGACCCGCTCGAGCATCACCAGATCTCGACGACCACGGCGATCAGCCGTGCCGAGCAGCCGCTGCGCGAGTTCATGTTCAAGCAGACCGGTGAGAACGAGCTGTCGCTGTTCGTGAACCTCTCGAAGCTCAAGCCGACGCCGCACACCGAGGGCCAGGTCCCCACCTACGTGCTGATCCCGGCCTTCATCATGAGCGAGCTGAAGACGGCCTTCCAGATCGGCTTCCTGATCTTCCTGCCGTTTCTGATCATCGATCTGATCGTCGCATCGACGCTGATGAGCATGGGCATGGTGATGCTGCCGCCGACGTTCATCTCGCTGCCGTTCAAGATCCTGTTGTTCGTCCTGGTCGACGGCTGGGACCTGATCGCCCGTGCGCTCGTCTCGAGCTTCCACTGACACGCGCCATGGAGAGCACCGGGCCATGAATCAGGACACCGTCGTCAACCTCGCCACCCAGGCGATGACGCTCGCCTTCGAGGTCGCCGGGCCGATCCTGCTGGTCGGGCTCGTGATCGGTCTCGCCGTCAGCCTCTTCCAGGCGGTCACCCAGATCCAGGAGCAGTCGCTCTCGTTCATCCCGAAGATCGTCGGGCTGGCGGTGCTGATCGTCGTGCTGGGCCCGTGGATGATGGACAAGCTGATCAACTACGTGACTCAGCTCTACATGTCGATCCCCTCGCTGGTCGGCTGATGAGCAGCGCCCAGCTCGCACACACACTCGGCGGCATCAGCACCCGCGACGTGTACGGGTTCTTTCTCGTGCTCGCCCGCGTCAGCCCGCTGTTCGTGGTCGCCCCCGGCTTCTCCTCGACGATGCTGATCCCGCGCGTGCGCAGCGTGCTCGCCGTCGCGATCGCGTTCGGCATCACGCCGCTGGCGATCCACAACCAGACGATCCCCTCGGACGTCCTGGCGCTGGTCGCGCTGCTGATCGAGAACTTCTTGGTCGGCCTGGCGCTCTCCTACACCATCGCCTGCGTGTTCGGCGCGATCCAGGGTGCCGGCGTGTTCGCCGATGCCTTCGGCGGCTTCTCCTTCGGCTCGATGGTCGACCCGGTCAACGGCAACCCCGGCGGCTCGATGACCAACATGTACACGATGACCGGGCTGGCGACTTTCCTGGCGATCGGGGGCGATGCCTGGACGCTGCGCGGGTTGAGCGCAACGTTCACCGCGATCCCGATCGGCGACGGCTTCGCCGTCAGGCCGATGGTCACGGCCATGGAGCAGGCGGGCGCCGCGCTGCTGCTGGGCGCGGTTGAGATCGCCGCCCCGGTGATCCTGGCGATCGTCATCACCGACGTCGCGCTCGGCGTGATCTCCAAGGTCGTCCCGCAGGTGAACGTCTTCGCGGTCGGCTTCGGGGCCAAGGTGGGGGTGACGCTCTTGATCGTCGGCGTCTCGCTCCCGTTCCTCGGCAACTGGATGACCGGCCAGCTCGAGGGCTCGCTCTACAGCACCCTGCACGCTCTGAGGATCGGGTAAGTGGTCTGATGGCCGGCGGCGGCGAGGACAGAACAGAGAAGGCAACTCCCAAGCGCCGCGCCAAGGCCAAGGAGAACGGAGGCGGCCCGCGCAGCACCGACCTGACCCAGGCCGGCGTGATGATGGCCGGCCTGATCGGCGTGATGATGACGGGGCCGAAGATGCTCAGCACCACCGCGGACGCGATGACTCAGATCTTCGGCGACATCGCCCGCCCCCAGAACGTCACCTCGGGCGCCGGCCTGCATGGCCTGCTGATGCTGGTCGAGCACACGCTGCTGAAGACCGTCGCCCCGATCGCCGGGATCTGCGTGCTCGCCGGCATCGCCCTGAACCTGTTGCAGGTGGGCCTGCGCTTCAACCCCAAGGCGGGGCGCCCCAAGTTCGGAGTGCTCAACCCGATCAACGGCTTCAAGAATCTCTTCAGCCCCCGCTCGCTCTTCAACCTCGGCAAGGACCTGGTCAAGATCGCGATCGTCGGCGGCCTCGTCGCGCTGGCCCTGGTGCCGGACGTCACGCACCTCGGCGCGGCTGTCGGCACCACCCCCTACGGCCTCGGCGTGCTGATGAGCTCGAGTGTCAAGTCGATCGTGCTGCGCGCCGCGATCGCCTATCTGCTGATCGGCATCGTCGACTTCGTCTGGCAGCGCCACAGCTTCGAGAAGGGCATCAAGATGTCCAAGCAGGAGGTCAAGGAAGAGAACAAGAGCAAGGATCTCCCCGCCGAGGTCAAGCGCGCGATCCGTCGCCGCCAGTTCCAGCAGGCGCGGGCGCGCATGATGGCGGCGGTGCCCAAGGCCGACGTTGTCATCACCAACCCGACGCACTATGCCGTCGCGCTCGAGTACGGCGGCGACCATCTCGCCCCGATCGTGGTCGCCAAGGGCAAGGACCACGTGGCTGCACAGATCCGCCGGATCGCTCAGGAGAACGACGTTCCGCTGGTGCCCGATCCGCCGCTTGCCCGCGAGCTCTACCGCGTGGTCGAGATCGACCAGATGATCCCGGCGGACCTATATGCCGCGGTCGCGCAGGTGCTGGCCTTCGTTTATCGAATGGCAGCGAAAAGGCGGGTGGGCGTGTGAGCCGGGTCAACAACAACATTGAGGTGCCCTCGTGAGCGCTACTTCCGCGAGCACCCCTTCGCGCACCGACGGCGTCCTCGACAAGGTCCTCGCGCGAACCGACCTGATGGCGGCGGTGGCCATGGTCACGATCGTGACGATGCTGATCATCCCGCTGCCGCCGATGCTGCTGGACTTCCTGATCACGCTGAACATCTCCGGCGGCCTGATGATCGTCGTCGCCTCGATGTACCTCAACAACGCGCTCGAGTTCTCCGCCTTCCCCAGCCTGCTGCTGATGACGACGATGTTCCGCCTGGCGATCAACGTCTCGGTCACCAGGCAGATCCTCGGCAAGGGCAACGCCGGGTCGGTCGTGCAGGCGTTCGGCCAGTTCGTGGTCGGCGGCAACGTCGTGATCGGCCTCGTGATCTTCCTGATCCTGGTCGTGATCCAGTTCGTCGTCGTGACCAACGGCGCCGGCCGCGTCGCCGAGGTGGCCGCCCGCTTCACCCTCGACGCCATGCCCGGCAAGCAGATGTCGATCGACGCCGACCTCAACGCCGGCATGATCACCGACACGGAGGCGCGCAAGCGGCGCTCTGACATCGCCCGGGAAGCCGACTTCTACGGGGCGATGGACGGCGCCTCCAAGTTCGTCCGCGGCGACGCCACGGCGGCCGTGCTGATCACCGGCATCAACCTCGTCGGCGGCATCGTCATCGGCCTGCTGCACCGCCACCTGTCCTTCGGCGAAACGATCAACACCTACTCGATCCTGACGGTCGGCGACGGTCTCGCCGCGCAGATCCCCGCCCTGCTGATCTCGGTCGCGACCGGCATCATCGTCACCCGCAGCGCCTCCGAGCGCGACCTCGGTTCGGAGATCGCCAAGCAGATCCTCTCGCAGCAGAAGGCGACGCTGGTCGCCGGCGCGGTGATCACCTGCTTCGCGCTGGTCCCGGGCCTGCCCAAGCTCCCGTTCCTGCTGATCGGCTCGATGCTGTTCATGATCGGGCGCCGGGTGGGGAAAAAGGGCCTACCGGAGTCGCTCGCCAACGCACCGGTCGAGGAAAAGCAGCCCGAGGTGGCTCCCGCCGGGGACAACGTCGCCCGCGACACCGTGCTCAAGGAGCTGCCGATCGACGCGCTCGAACTGGGCGTCGGCTTCGGCCTCGTGCCGCTCGTCGACCGCCGCGCCGGCGGCACGCTCGCCCAGCGCGTCTCGATGATCCGCCGCCAGATCGCCGGCGAGCTCGGCATGGTGATCCCGCGCGTGCGCATCCATGACGAGGTCGACCTCGACTCGCACGAGTACGTGTTCAAGGTGCGTGGCTCGGAGGTCGCCCGCGGCAAGGTCATGGCCGGCCACCTGCTGGCCATGGACCCAGGCGACGCGGTCGGCAAGCTCCAGGGCATTCCGACCACGGAGCCGGCCTTCGGCCTGCCCGCCGTGTGGATCCACCAGAGCATGCACGCCGAGGCGGAGTCGTATGGCTACACGGTCGTCGACGGCGAGTCGGTGATCGTCACGCACCTGACCGAGACGATCCGCTCGCACGCCGCGGCACTGCTGACGCGCCAGGACGTCCGCCAGCTGCTCGACCAGCTCAAGGCCACCAATGAGGCCGTCGTCAACGAGGTCGTCCCGGATGTGCTCACGCTGGGCGAGATCCAGCGCGTGCTGCAGGGGCTGCTCGCCGAGGGCGTCTCGATCCGCGACCTGGGTGCGATCGTCGAGTCGATCGGCGACAAGGCGCGGCTCACTCGCGACCCGAGCCTGCTGGCCGAGTACGCGCGTCAGGCGCTGGGCCGGGCCATCACCGCCCCATACCTCGACGACAACCGCACGCTGCACGCGATCACGCTCGACCCGTCCGTCGAGCACGAGGTTGTCACCGCGATCACGCAAACCACGGAGGGCGAGTACCTGGCGATGGAGCCGGCGCGGGCCCAGGCGGTACTCACGGCGCTGCGCACGCAATCCGACGAGGCGACCGCCCATGGCGGGATGCGTCCGGTGCTGCTCTGCTCGGCGCGCGTCCGCCGTCACCTGCGGCGGCTGGTCGAGCAGACGCTGCCGCACCTCGCCGTATGCTCGTACAACGAAATCACTTCTGGAATCAGTGTCGAGACCATCGGAGTTGTAAGCACGTGAGCAGGCGCCTGAGCAATGGCGACTGAGAGCAACGTCCAGTCGTCGGAGGGCGTGCGCACATACCGCGGACGCACGCTCGAGGAGATCCTCCCCCAGATCCGTGCGGAGCTGGGGCCCGACGCGATCATCCTGCGTGAGCGGGAGGGTCTGGTCGGCGGTGTCGGCGGGTTCTTCGCGCAGCGTTTCATCGAGGTGGAGGCCCGTGGTGGCGAGGAGCCGGAAGGGCGTCGCGGCTCCGGATCGACGATCGACATCTACGACGAGGACGATGAGCTCGGCTTCGAGGCGCCGGTGTCGGAAGGCCTGAGCGGGCGTGAGCAGCCGCTGCTGCCGGCCGGCGAGCTGGACGGCGGCGAGTTCGGTGGCGACGCGCTGGGCGGCGGCGAGCCGGTTAAGGGCACGGAGCCGATGGACTTCAGTGCCCGGCGCCAGCCACCGGCCGAGGAGCCGGTAGAGCCATCCGAGCCCAAGCCGTTCGTGCCGGTCGAACTGCGGCGCGAGCGCATCATCCCACGCGACCCGCAGGGCGAGCCGGACGCGCCGAGGCGCCGCTTCGAGACCGACGTCTTCCTCGAGCGGCTGCGCGCGGCCTCGCAGATGCTGCCCGACGAGAGCGAGGAGTTGGACGCACCAGCCGCGGCTGCGCCGCAGGCGGCATCGAGCGCTCCCGTGGCCGAGCCGGAGTCCGGAGCGGAACCGTCCGCCGAGCCCGCAGACGCCGCCGCGGATACCGAGCAGCTTCGCCCGACGCGCCGGACACCTCCGGAGCGCAAGCCGCGCGACCCCCAGCAGCGCCGGCCACGCCCCGCGCCCCGCGCCAAGGCAGCGCCCAAGGGTGGCGCATCCAAGATTCCCGAGGAGCCACGGCCCGAGCCGGTAGCGGAGCCGCGGCCCGAGCCGGTAGCGGAGCCGGTCGACCCCTGGACCGTCGCGATGGCCGCACTCGTGGCCGAGACCGAGCCGGAGGCGGCCGCACCGCCGCGCGCTGCCACGCCGCCGCGCGCTGCCACGCCGCCGCACCCGGCCGCCCCCCGGCCCAGTCCGCGCCAGCCCGAGGCCTCTGACACGACTCGCAATCCCTACGAGGAGCTGCGCCAGCGGCCTGGGTCGCTGCGCGTGGGCTTGCCAACCGAGCCGCCAGTCGCTCCGGCCGCACCGCCGCGCGGCCTCCCCACAGCGCCGCGTGGCCTCCCCACAACGCCGCGCAGCTTCAGCACAGCGCCCCAGCCGGCGCGGCCGATCCCGCCGTCGGAGCCGATCGCTCCACTGGAGATCCGTGGGCGCGACGGCGGACTGCGTGGCATGCTCTCCCGCCTGCTCGGTGGGAGGTTCGGCACCTCCACGCTCCCCAAGCCCTCACCTCCGCGGCCGCTCGATGCCGCCGCGGCCGCCGTGATCGCCACCGAGCTCTCGACTCGCGGCGCCAGCCAGGACTGGGCCGCACAACTGATCGATACCGCCGGCGCGCACGGCACAGCCCTCTCCGACACGCTCCTGGCCGCCGCCGAGGCCGAGCTTGCCCGGCGCATCGTGCCGGCCCCGACGCTGCCGGCGACCGGTGCCGCAGTCGCCTTCATCGGTGCCGGCGGAGCCGGCAAGACGCGCTGCACGGCCGCCCTCGCCAGCGCCTAGAGCCGTGCCAGCACGCTCGGCGTCACTGTGATCGCGGTCGACAACCCCCACGGCGCCCGGGAGCTCAAGCGACTGCTGGACGGTGATGGTGTACCGGTGCTCTCGCTCAGCGGAGAGCGCGCCCGGCAGGCGGTGGCCGCGTACCGAACCGGCGGCTTCGTGATCGTCGACACGCCGACCACCACGCCGACCGACCCGGCGGCCGTCGAGGCGCTCGGGGCGAGCCTCGCGCCGCTCGAGCTCGACGCCACCTTCGTGACGCTGCCGGCGACGCTCGGCTCCCAGGCGGCCCGCCGGGCGCTGGCCAGCTTCGGCCGATTGAATCCATCCGGGGTCGCGATCACCCACGCCGATGAGACCGACCAGCTTGCCGTCGTCGTGGAGCTCGCGGTCGCGCATCGCATTCCACTCGCGTACTTCCACACCGGCACAGACCATCGTCGCGCCATGTCCGCCGTCGATGCCGCAGCACTTGCCCAACGGCTGCTTGGCTCATGAGCTCGCTCGACGGTCAGCAGCGCGCCAGACATGGCG
>JBOGYJ010000011.1:0-1822 GCA_050696795.1 Solirubrobacteraceae bacterium
GCCTGCGTCAGTCGGACAGAGCCCACAGCAGCAGGGCGGCCGGCACAAGGTTGGCTGTATCGCCGAACTGAAGGTCCTGACGCGTCGCGATGATCGCCGGCCTGCCGGGAAGGGCGCGCATCGGCGCGGTCGCCTTCTGACGGTTGACCCTCGCCCAGTCCGCCACCTCCACCACCTCGATCTCCTGGCGCGCACCGCACACGAAATCGATCTCACCGCCGCTCTTCGTGCCCCAAACGTGTAGGCGCTCCGGAGCCGTGGTGTTTTCGGCGTGATGCTCGGCTCGCTCGTAGCGGCGGTACAGCGCGAGCGCGACTGCGTTCTCGACCTCGGCGTGACGGTCGCGCACCAGCCCGACATGGTCCGCCGTGATTGTCTGCAGTAGCGGATCGCCGAAGTAGATCTTCTTGTCCTTGGAGACGTTTGCCGTTCCGGAGTCAGGCCGCCAGAAGTAGACGACCAGCGCGAGGTAGTTGATGGCCATGAACTCGACGTACGACTGCACGGTTCGGTGGTCGTTTACCTTCCCCATGGTGGATTGACGCGCCCTCCCGCCAAGCGGTATGTCCATCTCCTGCGCGAGTTGGTTCCAACTGACGCGGGATCCAAGCGAGCGCATCACCCTTTCCAGCAACGCCTGTGCTGCCGCGACGGTAGCTCCGCGGCGCTGGATCTCCTTGATCAGCGAGTCCCACAGTACGCGCCGGACATCCTCGCTCGGCGCCGGCTCGCCGACGATCGCCTCGGCGAGCGCCGCCGGCAACCCGCCGAACAGCAGGTACCGCTCGAGTGCGCGCTGCATCGCAGGCAGATGGGCTCTGGCATCCAGCAGTGCGTCTTGACCGCCCCGTTCGAGGATCTCGCCGATCGTCATCCTGAGCCCCGGCGGGATGCCACTCTCGGTCGCGCGTGCGAAGGAGCCGAAGTCCTGGGGTAGGACCAGATAGTCACGCCCGTGGCCGCGGCGCCCCGGCAGCCGCTCCGCGGTGCCCAGGGCCAGGTCGATCGCCGACGAACCCGTACAGACGACGATGTCATCATCGATCAGCCCGTCATCCCACAGAACCTTTACGGCTGTGCGCCATTCGCTGGCGGAGGTGACCTCGTCGAGCAACAGCAGCCGCGGGCGCTCGCGTGTCCCGGCCAGCGCGTACGCGCGCTCGACGGTTCGATTCAGCTCTCCCGCAGCCTGGCCTTCGAGGAGGTCGAGCGCGAGATAGACCACCTGGCGTGCCTGGTAGCCCTCCGATAGAGCCCGCTGCACGATCAGCTTCAGATCTGTGGACTTCCCGACCTGCCGCGGTCCCCGCAAGATGTGGACCGCCGGTCGGACGAGATCGATCTTGGCCACCTGCGGAGAAGGGAGCTGCGCCGGCTGTCTCGACAGTCGTCGCAGGTGTGGGTCCTCTCGCGGCCAATCCGGCTGGGTCCACCAGCGGTTATAGCGGATGATCTGCACATCGCTCAGCATGACCCCTCTACTGTAACACCTCTATGTAAATAAGAGGGGGTCTTTATGACATTTCTATGTCAAAGACTAGAGCTCTCCCGTAGAGCCCCGGCGATGCGACTACAGCGCCTTGAGCAGGTCCTCGACCCGCGCCTTGGCGTCGCCGAACAGCATCGCTGAATTCTCGCGGAAGAACAGCGGGTTCTGCACGCCCGCGTAGCCTGCGGCCATCGAGCGCTTGAACACGATCACGTCGTGGGCCTCCCAGACGCGCAGCACCGGCATGCCGGCGATCGGGCTGCCGGGATCCTCCGCCGCCGAGGGGTTGACCGTGTCGTTGGCGCCGATCACGAGCACCACGTCGGTGTCGGG
>JBOGYJ010000012.1:0-12134 GCA_050696795.1 Solirubrobacteraceae bacterium
CGCTTGGTCGGCGCGACGGCCAGAGCGTGGTCGGAGGGCGCGACGACCTCCGCCGCAACGGCGTCCTGCGCCGCGGCGACCGCGTGCGGCGCGACGGTCAGCAACAGCGGCGCCCCGTGCAGCCGCGCCTCCTCCAACAGGCTGCCGCCCCAGCGCACCCGTGTCACCGTGGGCGGCGAGCCGGCGGCGAAGGCGATCGTGTTGGCCGACATCGGCAGGTCGAGGATCGCGGCGGCGTGCGCCAGCACCTCGTTGCCGCGCTCACTGCCGACCGCGACCACTGCCTGTGGTGCACGGGCCGCTACCTGCTCGGCGAGCGTCTGCCCCCACGCGGCGGCGGCGTAGTCGCCGCTGATCGTGACCGCGGTGACGTCACCGGCGATTGCGCGGGCGAAGGCCAGCGCCTGCTGCGCGAGCTCGTCGGCCGGATCCTCGACGAAGAGCAGCACGCCCATCACAGCACCCCCAGCTCGGCCAGCACGGCGACCACGGCCGGCGCCGCCTCGGCACCATTGCCGAGCACCTGCACCTGCTTGCCCGCGTCGGGTGGCAGGACGAGCTTGGCCATCTCCAGCTGCGAGGCCGGACGTTGCGGACGGGAGGATTCAAGCGGCTTGCGCTTGGCGCGCAGGCGCCCGGGCACCGACGGGTAGCGCGGCAGGTTGATGCCCTCCTTGACCGACACGACAGCGGGCAGCGCCGGCTCGTAGACGTCACGGCCGCCGGGCACCTCCTGCTCGCAGATGAGGCGATCCCCCTCAATCGAGATCGCCTTGACGCCAGTCACGCATGGCAGCCCAAGCGCGTGCGCGACGCGGATCGCGACCTGGTAGTTGCCGCCATCGGCCGACTCGTTGCCGAACATGATCAGGTCGTAGGCCTGCTCGTCGGCGACGATCGCGGCGACGATCGCGGTGGTGGTGGCCTGCGGATCCCACTCCTCACCGTCGGTGACGAGCTGGATCGCGCGGTCGGCCCCGATCGCCATCATGTCGCGCAGCTGCTCCTGCGCCTCGGCTGGTCCGAGCGTCAGCACCGTCACGGAGCCGCCCTCGCGCTCGACGATCTGCACGGCCTCCTCGACCGCGCACTCCTCGTGCGGGCTGACGGTGAAGCCGAGGTGCTTGGTCGAGATCGCGCGCTGATCGTCGGTGAGCGTCATCTTGCCGCCGGTCAGCGGCACCCTCTTCACACATACACATATGTGCATATGTACATACCTCCTACTACTTGCGTCTACTGACGGACGCGGCCGTTTTCGGGGTCGAACAGTGAGGTGGCGTCCGTGGAGCCGACCGTCACCGGGTAGCGCTCGCCCATGTACTGGACCAACAGCTGCTCGCCGATCACAGCGTGCTCGGGCGGCAGGTAGCTCATCAGGATGTACTTGCCCAGTGACGGGCCGGAGCCGGCGCTGGTCACGTACGAGCGCCGTCCCTTGCGGTCGGTGATCGGCCGGCCGTCCATGGTGAGGATCGGCTCCTTGCCGAGCATGTAGCGCTTGGCACCGGAGGACGACGTGTGGTCCTCGACGGTCAGCGTGCACATAAGCGCAGCGGGCTGCTCCTCGCGGTGAGCGACGTGTGCCACCTTACCGATGAAGTCCTGGTCCTTGACCTTGCCCCAGGCCATGCCGGCCTCGACCACGTTGTACTCGCCGTCGAGCTCGGCGCCGTAGGCCCGGTAGCCCTTCTCGAGCCGGCCGGTGGTGCCGTAGACGCCGCTGCCGGCGGCGATCATGCCGTGCGACTCGCCCGCGTCGACCAGGATGTCCCACAGCCTGGCGCCCTGCTCGATCGGGACGTACAGCTCCCAGCCGAGGTCGCCGACGTAGGAGATGCGCGAGGCCAGCACTTCCACCGGTCCTACTTCGATGTTGCGCCACTGGGCGAAGGGGAAGCCCGCGTGCGAGACATCCCCTCGGGAGACGGAGGAGAGGATGTCTCGCGTACGCGGACCCCAGAGGCCCAGAGTGGTCCAGGCGCTCGTCTGGTCGTGGACCTGCGCGGAGCCGTCCTGCGGCAGGTGGTCCGTGAACCACTTGAGGTCAGACATCCCGTACGCGCCGCCGGTCACGACGCGGAAGCGGTCGTCGGCCATGCGCATGATCGTCAGGTCCTGCTTGAAAGTGCCGCTGCGCGTCAGCAACGGTGTGTAGACGACGCGGCCGATAGGCACGTCCATCTGCCGCATCGCCAGGCGCTGCACGACGTCGAGCGCGCCCGGGCCGGAGACGTCGAAGATCGCGAAGGCAGTCAGATCGACGATCGCCGCGCGGTCGCGCATCGCCAGGTGCTCGGCGTTGATGATCGGTGACCACCAGCGTGCCTCCCACTCGGACTCACGGCGCGGAATGCGGTCGCCGTACTCCTCGAGCAGGCCGGCGTTTGACTCGTACCAGACGGGCCGCTCCCAGCCGGCGGCCTCGTAGAAGGCGGCGCCCAACTCGCGCTCGCGCTCGTAGAACGGCGGTACGCGCACGCCGCGGTCGGACTCCCACTGCTCGGTCGGGTGGACGATCCCGTACATCTTGTTGAAGCCCTCACCGGCACGAGCGAACACATGCGTGCGGGTCTTCTGCGACGGGTAGGCGCGGGCGATGTTGGACTCGAACACGTCGATCTCGGACTCGCCGTGAAGCATCAGCTCAGCGACGGTCTTGCCGGCGCCCGGGCCCTCCTTGATCCAGATCGCGGCCGCCGACCACAGCCCCTTGACCTCCGGGGTCTCACCCAGCAGCGGCAGGCCGTCGTGGGTGACCGACAGCAGGCCGTTGATCGCGTACTTCACTCCGACCGACTCGTCGCCGACGATCTCGGGCATCAGCTCGAGCGCGATCTCCATCTGCGGATCGAAGTCGCTCTGAGTGAACGGCAGCTCGGTCGGCGTCAGTGCCGACTCCGCGATCGAGGGGATGTCGTCGGCGTCCATCATGATCGGCCGGTGGGCGTAGGAGCCGATCTCCAGGCCCGTGCCCTCCTGGCGTTCGTACATGTTGGTGTCGACGTCGCGCACGATCGGATACTCGATCATGCCCTTGGCGCCCGCGAAGCGGGGCACCGGCCCGATGTCGATCATCTGGTGCACGGACGGCGCGATCGGAATCGAGGCGCCGGCCATCTTCGCGATCCTGGGGCTCCAGCAGCCGCAGGCGATCACCACGCGGTCGGCCTCGATGTCGCCTCGGTCGGTGCGCACGCGACGGATGCGGCCACGCTCGACGTCGAAGCCCAGCACCTCGGTGTTGGCGGAGACGGTGAGCCCTGCCTCCTGCGCGCGCTCGCGCATGATCGTGGCCGCGCGCAGCGAATCGACGACGCCGGCCCCGGGGGTGTAGAAGCCACCGACGATCAGCGCCTCGTTGATGAAGGGGACGAGCTCCTTGACCTCGGCGGGCGTGATGATCGAGACGGGCTCGATCCCCCAGGAGATCGCCGACGAGACACGCCGCTGCAGCTCCTGCATGCGCTCCTGGCCGCGCGCGACCTCGATGCCGCCGCTCTCGATGAACACGCCCAGGTCCTTGTACTGACGCAGGCTCTCGAGCGTCAGCTGCGTCATCTCCTTGGAGTGGTCGACCGGGAAGATGAAGTTGGAGGCGTGACCGGTCGAGCCTCCAGGGTTCGGCAGCGGCCCCTTGTCGATCAGGGTGATGTCCTGCTGGCCGAGCTGGGTCAGGTGGTAGGCAAGGCTGTTGCCGACGATCCCGGCACCGATGATGACGACGCTCTGGGAGGCGGGCAGGGGGGCGCTAGGGCTGCTCATACAACTTATATATCAGAGCGTCACAGCCGCTGGCAACAATCGCGACAGCGCCGGCTGCCGCCGCAGTTTTGCGCGGCAGCAGCCGACCGGCACCAGCGAAGGTCGCGCGGGTGCCGGTGCGGCTGCTTGCCGGGTTGCATTGGGGGTTAGAGCAGGTGGTTCTCCTGCAGGAACTTATGGGCGACCGTCGCCGGGTTGAGCTTGTTGATCGCCACCGCCTTGTTCAGCGCCTGCATCACCGGCGTCGTCAGCAGCTTCGTGACAGCCGTGTACGTGCTCTGGAACGACGGCCCGAGCTGACGCAGAAGCGATGCCTTGATCACCAGGGCCACATGCTGGAAGCCCATGATGTTCTGGGGGTCGCTGAGCGCCGTGTACTTGCCCGACAGCAGCTGTGGGTCAGTCGAGAACACGTCCCCGACCTGGGCCTGGCTGGAATCCAGGGCCTGATAGATCGGGCCGCCCTCCTCCAGTGGCACGAACTGCAGGTTGGTCGCGCCGTACGCCTTCTTGAGGCCGACGTAGCCCTCGTAGCGCGTCTGCTCGGCCGAGTAATCAGCCAGCTTCACCGGCCCGAGCTTCTTGAGCTGCGTGTCGGAGGTCAGGTGATGCTTGCTCGCGTACGACTTCAGTGTCGCGATCTCGTCGCGGTCCTGGAACGGCGTCACCGGCGACATCACCGTGAAGCCGTGCTTCTTCTCATACGTCTGCGACAGCTTGAACGTCTGCGCCTCGGACTTGAGCGGCTTCGAGTAGTCCGCCAAGCTCGATGCGATCTCGCCCAGATACTCCGGATAGGCGTTGATCTGACCGGCCTGCATCACGCGGTTGATCAACTCGGTCGAGCCGATGTTGGGCTTGAGCTCAACCGTGTAGCCCTTGGCGCGGAGCGCCTCCGCATAGATGTCGCCCAGCACGAACTCCTCGGTGAAGTTCTTATCCCCGAGGATGATCTTGGGCTTGCCCTTGCCGGGCAGCGCGTTGGCGGCCGTCGCCGGCCCGGCCGCCTGCGTCGAGGCCTTGGCCGATGGGCTGTCATACGCGCTGAGCGCGACCACGCTGGCGATCGCAACCGCGACCATCAGCGCGCTGATGTATCGACGCCTCAGCGTCGCGTGCGTTTGCACCACTCTCCCGTACATGGGTCTCCTCCAGAATCGATGGGGGTTTTTGACGAAAGCAGAAGCCTGTGCCGTGGCGCCACGTCGACGGCCAGGGTCAGAGCCAGGGCAGGGGCGCTCGGGCAGCCGCGCCCATGCGCTGGACGGCACCGCGCTGGCAGCAACGAGCTCAAACCGAGGCGCCCTCCGAGCGCAGCCGCGCCCTGCCTCGCAGGCCCAGCGGTGTGATGAAGTGCTGCAAGAGCGCGAGCAGCGCTTCGACCGCGAAGGCCAGCGCGACGATCACGATCGTCGCGCCGAGCACGCCGGACAGCCCATACGCGCCCTCGTTGGTGATCACCGTCCCGAGCGTTGCGTCGATCCCGGCGAAGCTGGCCAGGTAGGCGGTGGCGATGATGTAGACGGAGGCAGTGCGGATGCCGCCCAGGATCAGGGGTACGGAGTTGGGAAGCTCCACCGCGAGCAGCACCTGCCAGGGGCGCATGCCGAGGCCGCGGCCGGCGTCGACCGTCGCTCGCGGCACGCTGCTGATCGCCACGTAGGTGTTGTTGAGGATCGGTGGAATGCCCAGGATCGCGAGCGCGATCATGATGTTCACGAAGCCGAATCCGTACAGCCCGAGTCCCACCGCGACGACTGCCAGCGTGGGCAGCGCACGCAGGACGTTGGCGCCGCCGATCGCCACCGAGGACCAGCGTCGAAGGTGGCCGGTGACCAGGCCGATCGGCAGCGAGACGGCGATGGCAACTCCCAACGCGGCAGCGCTGAGCAGGAGTTGGCTACCGGCCCTCGAGACGAGCATGTCGGCGTGCTGGCCGATGAAGCGGAAGGCGTTGACGAGCAGCATCGGCGCCTCACCGCATCCGCGGGCGGGCCCACGGAGCAAGCGCTCGCTGCAGGAACACGAGCAGCACGTCGGCGACCAGCGCGAGCACGATCGCGAGCCCGCCGGCCGCGATCAGCTCGGTCTTGAACGTGTTGTAGATCCCGTCGAAGATCATCTGGCCCAGCCCCAGCGGCGCGACGTACGCGGCGATCGTCGCGAGGCCGATCGTCGTGACCGTCGCCACGCGTATGCCGGCCATGATCGACGGCAGCGCAATCGGGAAGTTGACGCGGAAGAGGATCTGGCGGTCGGTCATTCCCATCCCGCGCGCACTCGCCAGGATGCCGGGCGCTACCGACCACAGGCCGGTGATGGTGTTGCGGAACAAAACCAGCAGCGTGTAGCCGACCAGCCCGAGCTCGACCGTCAGCATGCCCAATCCCGTGTCGGGCGCGATCAGCTCGAAGAACGCGATCGTGGGGATCGTGTAGAGCACGCTGAAGACCCCCAGGAAGCCGCGCTCGAACCAGCCGTGGTAGTAGGCCACGACCGCCGCCGCCAGAGCGATGACCAACCCGATGGCGACGGCGATCACGGTCAGCTCGATGTGCTGCAGCAGGCCTGGCTGAAGCTGGCTGCTCCAGTTGTGCTTGACCCAGCTCCAGCAGAACAGCGCCGTGGTGCTGGTGACGCAGGAGTTGTGGGGAGAGGAGAAGGTTGGGATGACCGGCGCCCCACCGGCGGCAATGACCAGCGGCACGCCACTCACCTGGCACCTCCGCCGGCGTCCTCTGATGAGGGCGCGCGCAACGCCTCGGTGACCTGCCGCAGGGTGACCCTGCCGCACACGGCGCCGGCGTCGGTCACGGTCAGCGCGGGAGCCTCGCTCTCCAGCAGGATCGACAGCGCCAGGCGCAGTGAGGCATCCCTGTTGACCGTGGGCAGCGACTTATCGACGGTGGCCGGCTGCTCCATGGGCAGCTCCCGGACCCGGTGCAGGTTCAGCCGCTTCAGACCCCGGTCCTCGCCGATGAAGCTCGCCACGTACTCATCCGCAGGTGTGGCGAGCAGCTCCTCCGGGGAGGCGTATTGCGCCAGGCGCCCGCCCTCCCGCAGGACGGCCACCTTGTCGCCCATCTTCAGCGCCTCGTCGATGTCATGGGTGACGAAGATCACGGTCTTGCGCAGTTCGCGCTGTAGGCGCAGGAACTCGTCCTGCAGGCGCGCGCGCGTGATCGGGTCGAGCGCACCGAAGGGCTCGTCCATGAGCATGATCGGCGGATCGACGGCCAGCGCGCGTGCCAGGCCGACACGCTGCTGCTGGCCGCCCGAGAGCATCGCCGGATAGCGGCCGGACATCGTGACATCAAGCCCGACGAGCGTGAGCAGCTCCTCTACACGCGCGCGCGCGCGGTCCTTTGGCCAGCGGTGCAGCCGCAGCGGCACCGCGATGTTTCTGGCGATCGTCAGATGTGGGAAGAGCCCGACATCCTGGATCACGTAGCCGATGTCCCGGCGTAGTAGCACCGGGTCGATCGAGGACACGCTGCGCCCGCCGACCAGAATGTCCCCCTCGCTGAGGTCGATCAGCCGGTTGACGAGTCGCATAGCGGTTGTCTTGCCGCCTCCCGAGGGACCCACCAGACAACAGATCTCACCCGCCGGGACCGTCAACGACAGGTCGTCCACGCCCGTGTGCGCACCGCCGTGGGCACCGGCCTGGTAGACCTTGGTCGCGTTCACGAACTCGATCGCGAGAGCTTCACGGGCAAGCGGAGCGGTGGCCGGCATCAGTTACCAGCACTTCCACCGTCCGGCGCCCCGGAGCACCATCGCCGCGGACCTCGCAGTACGGAGCGGCAGCGTCTGCCTCCGCGGCGAGCGACGGCCCGCTGCCTCACACGCGCGCACAACGTCGCGCTCGCGGTTGCAGCACACGCTGCGGCGCGAGTCGGCCTCTCCCGTCACATGAGATATATTAGTTGTCTTACTACTGCCATGTCAAGCGCCAAGCAGCGCGCCGTGGGCCTCGATCCCGCCCGGACGGGTTCGTTCAGCACTCGACGACGTTGACGGCCAAACCGCCGAGCGAGGTCTCCTTGTAGCGGTCGCTCATGTCGCGGCCGGTGGCCAACATCGTGCGGATCACGGCGTCGAGTGAGACGTAGTGGCTGCCGTCGCCGCGCAGCGCCAGCTGGCAGGCGTTGATCGCCTTGACGGCGGCGATCGCGTTGCGCTCGATGCACGGCACCTGGACAAGCCCGGCGATTGGGTCGCAGGTGAGACCGAGGTTGTGCTCCATCGCGATCTCGGCGGCGTTCTCGACCTGGCGCGGCGTGCCGCCCAGGACCTCGCAGAGTCCGGCGGCGGCCATCGAGCACGCTGAGCCGACCTCTCCCTGGCAACCCACATCGGCGCCTGAGATCGAGGCGTTCTCCTTGCAGAGACTGCCGATCGCGGCCGCCGTGAGCAAAAAGCGGAAGACACCCTCCTCGTCGGCTCCCGGGATGAAGCGCACGTAGTAGTGAAGGACCGCCGGGACGATGCCGGCGGCGCCGTTGGTCGGGGCCGTCACGACGCGGCCGCCCGCCGCGTTCTCCTCGTTGACGCTGAGCGCGAACAGGTTCACCCACTCGAGCTGCTTCAGCGGCTCGCTCTCGGACTCGGCGCACAGCTGCGCGTGCAGCTTGGAGGCGCGTCGAGGGATCCCGAGGCTGCCCGGCAACACACCCTCCCGGGTCAGCCCGCGCGCGACGCAATCCTGCATCGCCTGCCAGATCACGCGCAGGCGCGACTCGACCTCCTCCTCGCTGCGGAGCTGCAGTTCGTTGGCGCGCGCCACCTCGCCGATCGTGAGCTCTTCCGCCTCGGCGTGGGCGATTAGCTCGGCGGCGCTGGTGAAGGGGAAGGGCAGCGCCGGCGGCGCGGGCGGCTCCCGGCCGAGATCGGCCTCGCGCACGATGAAGCCGCCGCCGATCGAGAAGAATGTCTCGGTGCCGAGCACCTCACCGGACGCGTCGAGCGCGGTGAACGCCAGCGCATTCGAGTACTCCGGGCGACGCTCGCCGCGGCGCTGCTCGATGTCGACGGATGGGTCGAAGACGATCGCGTGGCGCCCGAGCAGGCGCAGCTCGCGCTGTTCGCCGATCAGCTCCACGCGTGCCTGGACGGTGTCGACGTCGACCGTCTCGGGGCGCTCGCCCTCGAGCCCCATCAGCACGGCCGCATGCGTGCCGTGCGCCTTGCCGGTCAGCGCCAGCGAGCCGTAGAGATCAACGCGCAGGCCGACCGCCTGCTTCAGCGTGTCCGCACGGTTGAGCGAATCGACGAAGCTCAGCGCGGCGCGCATCGGCCCCACCGTGTGTGAGCTGGAGGGGCCGATGCCGACCGAGAACAGGTCAAAGACGCTGACTGTCATGCCGTCACCCCCAACCACCCGCCGTCCCGCCCACGGCGCAGCGGCGCCGGTGGGCGGGAGATAGTGGGCACGAGGGTCATCTCACTCGACCGGGATCTCGCCGTACACCATGCTCAGGTCGATGCCCTGCCGCCGGCGCACGATCTGCGAGCAGAAGTAGATCGCGAACGCGAGCGCGTACATGCCGCCCATCAGGATGAACGAGTCGCTGTTGTTGATCCCGTAGACGCCGTTGGAGAACCACTCGACGAGTGCGAACACGAGGATCACGCCGAACAGCACCGCCGAGACCGTGATCAGCGGCAGCCCCAGCACCTTGTACTTGGCGATTGGCGAGGCGTTGTAGATCTCCGGCTTGCGCCAGGGCAGGATCGCCGCCGCGACGGTGGTGCCGAGGAACGTGATCGCGATCACGAGCGTTGCATCCAGGGTGTAGGACTGGAACTTGGTGTCGTACGCGTACAGCGCCGCCAACCCGATCGACGGAACGATCATCAGCCCCAGCGCCCAGTAGGGCACGCCGTTGCGGGCGACGCCCGCGACCCTCTCGGGCAGGATGCGGTCGAAGGCGGTGGCGAAGATCACGCGTGTCGAGGACAGGAACACCGATCCGACCCAGCCGAAGAACCACAGCGACATGATCAGGATCAGGATGAACTGCAGCACCGGGCTGGAGAAGATCATCGCCGCCAGCAGCGCCGGGTAGGGGAAGTTCCCGCCGAGCGGACCATGGCCGTAGCCCCAGAACGCGGCGTTGGCGTCGTTGTAGAAGGTCCAGCCGAAGGTCTTGGCGAACAGCAGGAAGAAGATCACGCCGACGAGCGTGGTCGCCAGCAGCGCGCCGCCCATCGCGTAGATGTTCTTGCGGAAGTCAGAGGCGCCGCGCACCTCGCCGTAGAGCGTCGCGCCCCAGTTCGACCAGAGGTTGAAGAACAGCATCATCGGGATCAGCGTCAAGGTGCCGCTCAGGTTGAACGCGCTGACGCCGACCGGCGTGTAGACCTTGCTGACCGACTTGATGGTCCCGCTGTAGGCGTCACCACTGGTGCCGAACAGCTTCGACGCCGAATGGTTGAAGTCGCTGGCGAAGCCGCTCTTCGAGGTGACCAGCAGCATGATCGCGATCACCACCAGGCCGAAGACGCCGCCGTAGAAGCAGATCTTCTGGATCCGCCCGTAGGTGCGGATGCCGAGCGCGATGAACAGCGACGCTAGCAGCGCGGTGATCACCGACGCCACGAAGATGCCGTTGCTGCTGTTCCAGAAGTTCGCGCCACCGTGCCAGCCGGCGATCGCTGAGAGCGGCGCCAGCACCTCGATGTTGAAGATGTGCGCGTAGACCGGGACCCAGTACCAGAGGATGAACCACCAGCCCGCGACGGCCAGCACGAAGCCGATGCCGCCACCGAGCACGCGGCTCATCCAGACGTAGTCGCCGCCCGCGCGTGGCATCACCGAGATCAGCCCGGCATAGGTGATGCCCTGAAAGACCAGGTAGACGCCGCAGATCACGATCGACCAGAGCAGCGCACCCTTGGGCACGAACGGTCCGTCGTCGAAGGTCGACCACCCAAGCGTGATCAGGTTGATCGCGAATACCGCGTAGATGAACGCGTCGCGCACCGACCAACCGCGCACCAGGCCGGTGGCCTTGCGCACGAACACGGCGCGCTCCTCGAAGCCTGCGCCTTCACCAACAGTTGCTGCCATTTCCTGTCCCCTCCTCAGCCGCTTGTGAGCACGAACTTCTTGACCTGCTTGCCGTCCTCCAGATCGATCACGGCGCCCAGCAGCTGGCCCTGCTCATAAGAGCTGCCCGGGTTCACACACAAGGTCTTGCCGAGCCGCTTGGTGGCGCGCGACTCGTGGATGTGGCCGTGCACGGAGAGCGCCGGCCCGAAGCGCTCGATCGCCTCGCGCACCGCCGTGGAGCCGACCGGCTTGGTCGAGTGGCCCGCGTTCTTGAGATCCATATCGGCGGTCAGCTCGGGCGCATCGTCGAGGCCGGTGCTGTACGGCGGGCAGTGCAGGCTGAAGACCGTGCGCTCGGGCGGGTTGGTGACCTGGTCGACCATCTTTGCGATGCGCTGCGCCAGCTGCGGCTCATCCTCTTCGCGATAGGTGTCCCACGGGGTGCGGTTGGCCCAGCCGCTCGAGACCATCTGGTAGGCGCCGAACTCGAGCACGCGGCCCTCGCCGAGCTCGACCGTCTTGGCCTCGACGATCACCTCGTCGACCTCGAGCTGGTCGTCGTTGCCGGGGCAGACGAAGCAGCGTATGCCGGTGCCGGCGAGCTTCTCGTCGGCCAGCTCCATCCACTCGCGCACCGTGTTCAGCATGTGCTCGTCGAACAGCGCGTGCCAGCGCGCCTCGTCCCGGCTGATCTCGGCGAGCTCATCAGGGTCGACGCGGAAGGGGTAGTAGCCGCGGCGCTTGACCGCCAGCTCGAAGGCGCTGGCCTGCTCCTCGCCCTGCAGCACCTCACGGTTCTCCAGCAGCGTCGCGTGGTAGTTGCCGCCGCCGTCGTTGATGATCGGCACCAGCGCCTTGCCGGTCATGTCGCCGCCGAGGATGATCACGTCGGCCTTGTAATGCTTGCCGGAGTTCAGGAACTTGCGCCAGCAAGTCTCCGAGCCGTGCACGTCGGTCGCGAAGAAGATCCTCACTGCTCCACCTCCTCAGGCAGGTCGTACCAGCGCTTGCGCTCTCCGATCCTGTCCCGCATCCTCCAGCCGCGGCTCTTGGGTGCGGCCTCGATGCGCGCCAGGAGTTGGCTCAGCCGGTCCTTGATCTGTGACTTCTTGCTGTCGGGCAGCGCGTACTCATCGACATGGGTCGCGCTGCGCTCAAGGTTGCGTGTGATCGTGCGCCAGAGGCCCCAGTCGTTCGCGCAGAGCTCGGCGATGCGGGCGCCGTTGACGGTCTCGTCGTCGTGATCTGCGACCTCGTGGCCGTGCAAGAGCAGGACGGTGTCGCGGACGTCCTTCTCGTTGAGCTCGATGAT
>JBOGYJ010000013.1:0-3502 GCA_050696795.1 Solirubrobacteraceae bacterium
CCCGTTCCAGCAGCCTCACGATCGTCGCCTCCTCGTTGTAACAGGGCACCACGACCGACAGGCAGCGCGCTTGCGGGGCCGTCACAAGCGGAGTTGGCATGCGCCGGAATCTAGCCGACAGGGCGGGTGCCCAGCTGCCCGAAGGTCGAGCAACTGCACGGCGGTCCGCGGAACGCGAGGCGTTGCAGTCGCCATGTCCTACGTTTGGCTGGTGTGGCGGATGTGCGTGCACCGGGGTCAATGTCCAGCCCGACCGAGACCCGTCACGAACGCCTCCACGTGCGTCTGTCAGCGACCGATGATGGTCTGCGGCTTGATGCCCGCGTCGGTCAGCGGGGGAAGCGGAACGCGAAAGCTGCCGACCTGTTCGCACGGCACCGAGGAGGGGCGAGTGGTGGCGTTCTGCGCCGTGTCGAGCTTCACTATCTGGCGATCTGCTGCACACAGGCTGGGCACGACGCCGATCACCGCCGCAGATCCCCGCTGTGCTGCTGGGCCGGCTTGCCGTGGACAGGATTTTCCAGCGACACGGGCTGGGGCCGCCCTGCGATGCAGCTGACGATCGTCGCTGATGATCACCGTCGACGACCTCAGAGAGTCGCTACCTCCGAACCAGTGAACAACTCCTTGGCTGACCAGTCGGACGGGGCGACGGCGCTTGCCGAGGCCAGTCGTCATCGCCCATTGATCGTGCCGTCGCAGGCGCATCGCCGGCGGATGCGATCGTTCGCGGGAGATCGGGGAAGCGGTCCCAAAGAACCCCAGACGTTTCGCCTCGGTGATCACGCCGGGGACGTCTCCGCGGAGACGTCGCTCTGAACGCTTGTATGCGATAGCGAACGGCATGCGACGAGCGCCACCGCAGCTCCTATGTCAAGTCACGTTCGCTATTTGCGGGTTTCACCGGGTGCATGGCAGCGGAGCCTTGCGTAACACGCGGTGGGACCAAAACCGGCAGGCCCCGGCAAGGCATTCGTCTGCCGCATTTGCGGGCACGGAACCGTGCGCGGAGTTGGGGCGAAATAGCGTGGCCTGGGTCAGTTGAGCGAGCGACGGATGTCGCTGATCTTGCGGAAAAGGTGGCGCGGGTTCTCGGGCACGTCAATGAAGCCCCAGCGGCGGTAAAACGCGGCCGCTTGGTCATCGATAGCGTCCACGACCACCAGTCGGGCGGCGGCGGTGTCGCTGGCTGTGACCGCAAGGCGAAGCGACTCGGCAAGCAGCCGGCTACCGAACTGCTGGCGCTGGTACTGACGATCGACCGCCAGACGCGCGATCAGGATCGGCGGGATCGGATAGCGAGGCATCCCTCGTACATACCGCTTGGGCGCATCCCTAGTACGGATAGACCCTGTGGTCAGTGTCACGTAACCAGCGACCCGGTTGGCATGGAGCACGAGATACGTTCGCGCCAGGTCAGCCTTCTGGCTGGCGAGCGCGTGATTCAGAAGCCACGTGTCGAGTTCGTCGTTGCCGCAATCAAAGCCGCTCATATCGTGGTCCTGACGCAGCAGGACCAGCAGACCTGAGCTCACTCGGTAGTGATGCGAGGCAGGCCGAACAGCTCATCGAGCGCCGGGACCTTCGCTCCCGGCGCATCAAGCGCCGCCGCAAACGCCAGAAATGTGCGATTGCTCATCATCAAATGCTGGCGCTCATCGATCACCGATCGAGCGCGCCCCTCGGCGGCACTCAACAGGAATGCGGAGACTGTCTGGCCGGATGCGGCAGCAGCTTCGCGGATGATCGCGTCTTGCGCGTCCGTGACGCGAACATCGATTCTGCGGGAGCGTGTGCTGGTAGCCATGTCCGGACAGTGTACCGACAATGGCTGGCGCGGCACAGCATGACTTTCGACTTCGCGATCCTCCTCACCGGAGAGCAACAGCCACGGCCATTCGGCGAAGAGCGGGTCAGCGATGTACCAGGTCCGGTCGCGTCGATCTACGAGTCCGCGCCGTTGAAGCCGAGTGCCCCCGGCAGGAATCGAACCTGCATCCCGCGCTTAGGAGGCGCGTGCTCTATCCGTTGAGCTACGAGGGCGCGGCGCCCAGCGTAGCGGTGCCGCTATGGCTCGGGCTGGCCGCTGGGTGGCTCCGCGGGGGCGCCGTCGGACCCGCCCGCCGCTGGGTCGGGCTCCTCCTCGGAATCGTCGCCCTCGGCATAGAGTGACTCGGCGGCGAGTTCCTCGCCGCGCTTGCCCCAGAGCTTGATGTCGAGGAAATCGCCGCGGTAGTTGTCGGCGGCGATCAGCGTGAAGCGCTGATCGACCAGATCACACTGATCGACGGCGTGGTCGGCGAGCTCGGCCGTGACCAGGGCCCCTCCTGGAACCAGCGGTACGCCCCAGACCAGCGTCATCTCTGCGCTGCTGCCGCCTTCCCCACGCCAGCTGCCCAGCACCATCTCGTTGAGGTCGAGCTGCCAGCCGGGGTTCGACTCGGCGACATCGCCGGTGAAGTCTGCGCGGGCCTCGAAGTCCCCCGGCCCGGACTCGCCGGTGTCGGTGAACGACACGTAGCCGAAGACCTCGTAGCCGACCTCGGTGCGTGCCACCGCCGGTAGGTAGCTACGAGCATTGAAGGTGCGGTCGGGGAACCAGCGGATCTTCCCAGGCGTTCCGATCTCCTCACCGTCTGAGTCGATGTCGGCGCAGGCCGCGAGGAACTGCTCGACCAGGACGTCGGCCCAGCGGCCGTAGGGCGGCGACTGCTGCGGCGGCTCGGCAGCGAAGCTGATCACGAATCGGTCGGTGGGCGGCATCAGTAGCGCGTCCCGATCAATGCTTCGCGGCCGGCACTCGCGAGCGTGCGCTCGAGTCCGTCACGCAGCTGCACCTGTGGCTCCCAGCCGAGCAGCTCCCGCGCCTTTGAGATATCTGGCTGGCGCACCTGTGGGTCGTCGGTCGGCAACTCCTCGTGGACGATCTTCGACTCGGAGCTGGTGACCGCGATCACCGCCTCGGCGAGCTCGAGCAGCGTGAACTCGTTTGGGTTGCCGATGTTCACCGGGTTGTGGTGACCGGACTCCGCGAGCAGGATGATGCCGCGGACCAGATCGTCGACGTAACAGAAGGAGCGAGTCTGCGAGCCGTCGCCGAACACGGTGATCGGCTGGTTCTGCAGTGCCTGGCGCAGGAAGGTCGGGATCGCGCGGCCGTCGCGCGGGCGCATCCGCGGGCCATAGGTGTTGAATATCCGCACGATCGCCGTGTCGACGCCCTGCTGGCGGTGGTAGGCCATGGTCAGCGCCTCGGAGAAGCGCTTGGCCTCGTCGTAGACGCCGCGCGGGCCGATCGGGTTGACGTGCCCCCAGTAGCTCTCGGGCTGCGGGTGGACCTGGGGGTCGCCGTAGACCTCGCTGGTCGAGGCTGTCAGGAAGCGCGCGCGGTGGCGCTTCGCGAGCCCAAGCGTGTGGTGTGTCCCGTAGGAGCCGACCTTGAGCGTGTGCAGCGGAATCCGCAGGTAATCGATCGGTGACGCGGGCGAGGCGAAGTGGTAGA
>JBOGYJ010000014.1:0-37185 GCA_050696795.1 Solirubrobacteraceae bacterium
CTCCGCGTAGCGCGCGAGCATGCGGTAGACGTCGCCCGCCCAGAGAGCGGCCTCGTCGCCGCCGACGCCCTGCCGCACCTCGAGGATGACGTCCTTCCGGTCGGCGGGGTCGGTCGGCACCATCGCGGCGCGCAGCTCCTCCTCGAGCTTCGCCGTGCGCTCCTCCAGCTCGGGCACGAGCTCGCGCAAATCCGCGTCCGAACGAGCAGCGGCGAGGTCGTCGCGGGCCGCGCGCCACTCCAGGGCGAGCCGGTGCGGGCCTTCGAGCTCCTTCAGCCGGCGCCCGACGTCGGCCGCCTCACGGCGGTCGTTGTAGACGGCGGGATCGGACATGCGCTCCTGCGTCTCCAGGTAGGAGCGCTCGATCTCGTCGACGAGGGTGTCGAGGGTCGCCGCCATGGAAGTCAGCGTAGCCCTTGCGCTGAATACTTCATTTTGTATAGCTTCGGCCCATGACCATCATCCAGGAAGTCCTCAGCGCCAACGAGCGCTACGCGTCCGGGTTCGAGAAGGGCCGTCTGCCGATGCCTCCCGGGCGGCGCCTCGCCGTCGTGACGTGCATGGACGCGCGGCTCGATCCCGCCCGCTTCCTCGGGCTGGAGGAAGGCGACGCGCACGTCATCCGCAACGCGGGCGGGCTCGTGAACGACGACGCGATCCGGTCGCTCGTCATCTCCCACCACCTGCTCGGCACGCAGGAGGCAATCGTCGTCGGCCATCGCGACTGCGGCATGCTCACCTTCCAGAACCGCGACCTGCACGAGCGCCTCGGCCCCGAGTCCGAGTCGATCGACTTCCAGCCGTTCCCCGACGTGGACGCGCGCGTGCGCGAGAGCGTGGAACGGATCGAGAGCTCACCGCTCCTGCCGGAGTCGTTCAAGGCGACGGGGTTCGTCTATGACGTGGAGACGGGGCGGATCGAGCCGGTCTAGCGCAGCGTCGCCTCGAGGGTGATCTCCGGAACGCCGGCGAGCGCCTTCGACACCGGGCAGTTCGCCTTCGCGCCCTCGGCCGCCTCGCGGAACGCGTCCGCGTCGATGCCGGGCACGCTCCCCTCCACGGTCAGGGCGATCTTCGTGATCCCCTGGCCGGGCTGGAAGGTCACGGTCGCCGACGTCTTCAGCTCGTCCGGCGCGTTCCCGGCCTGCGCGAGGCCGTGCGCGAGCGCCATCGAGAAGCACGCCGCGTGCGCCGCGGCGATCAGCTCCTCCGGGCTCGTTGCCGACGGAGCGTCCTCGGCGCGGTTCGCCCAGGTCACGGGCTGCGTGCCGATCGCACCGGTCGTCGTCGAGTCGATCGTTCCGGAGCCCTCCATCAGGCTCCCCTGCCACGTCACCTCTGCACGGCGATCGGTCGCCATCAAGCCATCACCTCCACACGGGATTCGCCGGACTTGCCCTCCAGCTCGAGCACTTCCTGGAGGGCGCGGATGGAAACCTCGAGCTGGTCGAGCGACGGCTCGCGCGTCGTCAGCCGCTGCAGCCAGAGCCCGGGCGCGAGGATCGTCAGCACGACGCGATTCTGATGCTTCCCGGCGAAGCGGATCACCTCGTACGCGAGGCCCGCGATCACCGGCAGCAGCAGGATGCGCTCGGCGATCAGCCAGTACCAGCTCGGCCGGCCGAAGAACGCGAACACGAACACGGCGATCACCATCACCCACAGCAGGAACGCGGTGCCGCAGCGCGGGTGGATGAGCGAGAAGCGCTGCACCTTCTCCGGCTCCAGGTCCTCCCCCGCCTCGTAGGCGTTGATCGCCTTGTGCTCGGCGCCGTGGTACTGGAACACGCGCCGCAGGTCGGGCAGCAGCGAGATGAGCGAGAGGTAGAGGATGAAGATCGTCACGCGGATCAGGCCTTCGACGATCACGAACCAGCCGCCGCTGCTGATCGGGAGCGCCTCGGTGATGAGGCCGGGCGTCACCTTGAAGAGCGCGACTGCGAAGCCGATCGCGATGAGGAACGCGAAGACGAGCGCGCCGCGCGAGAGCTCCTTCTCCGCCTCCGCGGGGTCGGCGCCCTCCTCCTGCGCGGCGTAGTTCGCCGAGATGGCCAGCGCGCGGAAGCCGATCGCAAGCGACTCGCCCAGCGCCATCACGCCGCGGATGACGGGCAGCCGCAGCCAGCGGTGGCGCGCCATCTGCGACTCGATCGGCCGCACGACCTGCGCGATCGCGCCGGCGGGGGTGCGCACGGCGACGGCCCAGCTGCCCGGGCTCCGCATCATGACGCCCTCGAGGACGGCCTGCCCTCCGACGTTCGTCATCGTGTGCCCCGGCCTAGCTGGAGCGCTTCGCGCGCTCTGCGCGCTCGAGCCGGCGCTGGAAGCGCTCGACGCGGCCGCCGGTGTCGACGAGCTTCTGCTTGCCCGTGTAGAACGGGTGGCACTCGGCGCAGATTTCGACGTGGATCTCGGGCTTGGTCGAACGGGTGGTGAAGTTGTTCCCGCACGTGCAGGTGACCCGGGCCTCGACGTAGTTGGGATGGATTTCAGTCTTCATAGCTGAACCAAGGATAGCCAGCGTGTCCATGCGAGAGAATGCGGCCATGCTCGGGGGGTCGACAACCGCAGAGCATCGCCGGCTGAGAAGCCATCGGACGCTCGCGCGACAGCTCAGGCGATCGTGTAGAGCGGGCCGTCGCCGCCCTCGGGTGTGGTGAGGCGTCCGCCCTTGGCTGTGATCGCGCCGCACTGCACGCAGTTGGTGTAGTTGACGATCACGTCGACCGCGCCAGATTCGCTCCCGCCCGCCTCCCCGACCTCGGCGTCCTCGGGGATCTCGTAGACGCCTGCCGGGCACATCCACTTCCACGTCTCGGCGATCTCGCGCGGGACGCGGGTTTGCACACGGATGTGGTTGGGGGCGTCGTCGCGGGTGGCGTTGCCGGAGATGTAGACGGAGGAGAGCTTGTCGAAGATGTACTTGCCGTCGGGCTTGGGGTACTTGGCGGCGGTGTCGCCGATGAACATCTCGGTCTCGTCGTTGCGATGCCACTTCAGCCGCCCGGGGGGCAGCAGACCCTTGGTCATCAGCGCGAGGTTCACCAGCGGGCCGCCCTTGATGAAGCCCTTCTGGAACGGCTGGCGGGTGTTGCGGACCTCCCACAGCTCCTTGCCGACCGACGAGTTGGCGATCGCGGCCTCGTAGCGCTCGAGCGGCGCGCCGGTCTTGAGGTGGTCGTAGATCGCCTCGCCGGCGAGCTTGCCCGACCGGACGGCGTGGTGTACCCCCTTCAGCGCGACGGTGTCGACCATGCCGCCGGCGTCACCGACTATCACCGCGCCCGGCATCGATAGCTTCGGCATCGACCAGTAGCCGCCGCCGGGCAGCGCCTTGGCGCTCCAGCCCACGCGCTCGCCGCCCGCCAGGATCCCTCTGACCAGCGGGTGGGTCTTGAACAGCTGCAAGAGGTCGTGGGCCGAGGTGGTCGCGTCGCGGTACTCCAGGTCGACGACGAACCCGATCGACACCAGGTCATCGCCGGTGGTCTCGTCCTTCATCGGGTAGATCCAGGTGCCGCCGATCTGCCCGTACTTCGACTTCAACGACAGCGGCCACGGCCCGAGCGTGTGGATCACGCGGTCAAGCGGCTTGGGGACCTTCCAGATCTCCTTGACGCCCAGCTCCCAGACCTGCGGCTCGCGGTCCTCGGCCAGCTCGAACTCGCGGATCGCGGGGCCGGTCAGGTGCCCCCAGTTGCCCTCGCCCAGCACGGTCACGCGCGCCTTGATGTCGGTGCCGGGCTCGAAGTTGCGCAGCGGCTTGCCGTCCTTGCCGCGGCCCTTGTCACCCGAGCGCACGCCCACCACCTCGCCGTCGACCACGATCAGCTGCGTCGCGGCGGTCTCGGTCAGCACGTAGGCGCCACCCTCCTCGGCCGCGCGCTGCTGATAGCGGGCCAGGGCGGCGACTGAGATCACCTCGTTGCCGTGGTTCTTGAAGTTCGGCGGCGTCGGGATCTTGATCGCGCGCCTCTCGTTCGGAACCAGGTACACGGCCTCCTTGGTCACCTCCCCGAAGGCGAAGCGCTCCCGGCGCCAATCCTCGCGCGACAGCTCGGGGAACAGCTCGAGCAGCGGCCTCGGGCGCATGACCGCACCGGACATCACGTGCCCGCCGCAGGTCTTGGCCTTCTCGATCACCGCGACCGGCACCTCCCCGAGCGACTCCGTCAGCTCCGGATCATCGCCAAGCAGCTGCAGCAGCCGGTTGGCGCAGGCCAGACCGGCGGTGCCGCCGCCGACGATCGCGACCCCGACCTCGATCAGGTCATCCTCAGCGTCGAGCGAACGCTTGATGAACTCTGCCTGCGGATCGACCGGCGGTGGGAACTCGCTCGGGGAAGCCATCAGCGTCAGCCGGCCTTCTTGGCTTTGATCGCCTCGGTCAGCTTGGGCAGGATCTTGTTGAGATCGCCGACGATCCCGAGGTCGGAGAACTCGAAGATCGGCGCGTTTGAGTCCTTGTTGATCGCGACGATGTTCTCCGACGACTGCATCCCCACCTTGTGCTGGATCGCGCCGGAGATGCCGGCGGCGAGGTACAGCTTCGGCGATACGGTCTTGCCCGTCTGGCCGATCTGCGCCGCGTACGGATACCAGCCCGCATCCACGACCGCGCGTGTCGCCGCCACCGCGCTGTTGCCGCCGAAGGCGCCGGCCAGCGCCTCGGCCAGCTCGAAGCCCTCCGCCTTGCCGAGCCCACGGCCGCCGGCGACGAGGATGTCGGCTCCCTCGATGTCGACGTCGGCGCCGCGCTGCTCACCGCGCGTGATTATCTCGGCCTGACGGGAGAAGGGCGAATACTCCACCTCAACATCCACGACCTCGGCGGGGCGATCAAATTCACTCTCACGGGTCTCGAACGCGTTGATGCGACCGATGATGATCCCCAGATCGCCGCGGTAGCGCGAGACGGAGATCTTCGAGTCGCCCAGGATCGGACGCTCCGCCACCAGCTCGCCAGCATCGGCTGCCACCGCGGTGACCTCCATCGTCACACCCGCCTGCCGACGGGCGGCCAGACCGGCACCGATCTCGAAGCCGAGCAGACCGCCACCGAAGATCGCGTACCGGTGCCCGTTCTCAGCGATCACCTTGTCGAGCACGTCGACCACCGGCTGCGCCAGTCCCTCCGCACCTTCGGCGCGGAACACCTTGCGCGCACCGTAGCGCCCGAGCGTCTGGCAGAGATCGTCGCTCAGGTCCGAGCCGCCGACGACAACCGCATCGCAGGCACCGCCGATCTCGGCCGCGCGCGCCGCGCCCTCGGACACGGCACCCAGGGAGTTCTTGTTGAACGCCCCCTCGTAATGCAGGACATAGACGAGAACGTCGCTCATCAGATCAGCTTCCTTTCCTCGAGCCACGCGACGATCTTCTCGACGGTCTCGTCGGTGTTCTCGTCCTCGATGATCTGGCCGGCGGCCTTGGCCGGCGGCTCCTTGAACTCTCCGCACTGCACACGCGAGCCCTCAGCGCCGACCAGCGAGCCGTCGATCCCGACGTCTGCGGCCATGACCGTCGCGAGCGGCTTCTTCTTCGCGCCCATGATCGCCTTCAAAGACGGGTAGCGCGGCTCGTTGATGGCGTCGCCAACCGAGATCACCGCCGGGAACTTCACGCGCACGGTGTCGTAGCCGTACTCCGCCTGGCGCTCGAGGCGCAGGGCATCACCATCGACGTCGAGCTTTATCACCTGCGTCAGCGACGGCATCTTCAGGTGGTCGGCGACCACCGCGCCGATCGTGTAGCACTCACCATCGTCGGACTGCTGACCGAGCAGCACCAGATCGGGCGATTCCTGCTCGAGCGCCCTGGCCAGCGCGTACCCGGTGGCGGCCACGTCCGAGCCGGCCAGCGAGTCGTCGCTCAGGTGCAGCGAGCGGT
This sequence comes from Solirubrobacteraceae bacterium, assembly GCA_050696795.1. GTDB lineage: Bacteria > Actinomycetota > Thermoleophilia > Solirubrobacterales > Solirubrobacteraceae > Palsa-465. Next base: position 5,890 of record JBOGYJ010000014.1, read on the forward strand.
CGGCACCGAGCGAGACCGCCTTGTGCAACGCCCGCACCGCGGACTCCGGGCCCATCGTCACGGCGACGATCTCATCGACCTGCACATGGCCGCCCTCGCGCAACTGCATCGCGGCCTCGATCGCGTGAGTGTCGTACGGATTCAGGTTCTTCTCACCCGATCGGTCCATCCGCCCCGTCGAGGCGTTGATGCGCTTCTCGACGGCGGCGTCCGGTACCTCTTTGACCAGGACGCAAATCTTCAAAGGTGCCTCCTCAACATCACTTAAGAACGCCAAACATCCTACCCGATTGACTGGTCAGTCAACGCGGGCACAGCTCACACTCGGAGTTGTGGCTCGCTTGCCACAACTCCGGACCGGACCGCACGGCGGTCGCTCACTTCCTCACTCCGTTACGGATGAAGTCGATCGCGGCTTCCGCGGAGGCGCCGGGTGTGAACACCTCGGCGACCCCGAGCGCCTTCAGCTCGGCGATGTCCTCGGCGGGGATCGTGCCGCCGACGGTCAGCAGCACGTCGTCGAGCCCCTCGGCCTTCATCAGCTCGATGATGCGCGGCACCAACGTCATGTGCGCGCCCGAGAGGATCGACAGGCCGACGGCGTCGGCGTCCTCCTGGATCACGGTCTCGACGATCTGCTCGGGCGTCTGATGCAGGCCCGTGTAGATCACCTCCATGCCGGCGTCGCGCAGTGCCCGGGCGATGATCTTGGCGCCGCGGTCGTGACCGTCCAGGCCGGGCTTGGCAACGACGACACGAATCTTGCGCTCGCTCGGGCTCACGGCTGGCGTCCCAGTCGCGGCAGTTCGATGCGGGTGCCGGTCTGCTTCAGCACCGCCACCGTGAGTGCGCTCGCGGCGGCCGCGACAGCGAGCAGCCCCGCGATCCTCAGCTTCTGGCCGAGACGATCCAGATACACCATCTCCCAGCCCTGCTCGCGCGCGAGCTGCTCGAGCTCGGTGTCCGGGTTGACCACCACCGCATGCCCGACGGCGCGCAGCATCGGCGCGTCGGAGACAGAGTCCGAATAGGCGTAGCAGGCGGTGAGGTCGAGATTCTCGCGTGCGGCCATCTGCTGGATCGCGACCGCCTTGGCCGCGCCATACAGGAAGGCGCCGGTCGGCCGTCCGGTGTAGACGCCGTCCGCCACCTCGGAGAGCACCGAGCCGAGCGCGCCGTCGAAGCTCATGACCTTGGCCAGCACCTGCGCCATGTCCTGCGAGGCGGCCGTGACGATGTAGGCGGGACGGCCGGCGTCCTGATGGCCGTAGGCGATCGTCAGCATCTGCGGGTACAGGCGTGGCAGGATACGCTGCATCACGCGCACACCGAGCCGCTCGAGGTCGCGCACGCGCACGCCCTGCAGCGAGGTCGCGATCCGGATCCGCAGCGCCTCGGACTGCTCGTCGCTGGCGCCATTGAGGCGGAAGCGCACGTTGGCCAGGCCGTCTGAGATCAGCTGCCGGCGGCTCATCATCCCCGCCTCACGCACGGCCCGGGCGAACTGGAAGCCCGACGAGCCCTGCATCAGCGTCTTGTCGAGGTCGAAGAAGGCTGCGGCGCGGCCGGCCCGCTGGCCCGCCGCGCCGGCGTTGCCGTCGCCGCTCTCAGCCACCGTTGACCTCGAGCACGATCGCGTCGCCCTGGCCGCCGCCGGAGCAGATCGCGGCGCAGCCGATGCCACCGCCGCGGCGGCGCAACTCGTGCACGAGCACACCGATGATGCGTGCCCCGGAGGCGCCGATCGGGTGGCCGAGCGCGACAGCGCCGCCGTTGACGTTGACGCGGTCCTCGTCGATCTCGAGCATGCGGATGCTGTTGAGCGTGACCGAGGCGAAGGCCTCGTTGATCTCCCACAGATCAACGTCCGCCGGCGTCAGGTCGAGCTTCTTCAGGGCCTTGAAGGCGGCGTTCGCGGGGGTGCGCGCGAGATAGGCGTATTCGTCGGCGACCTGGGCCTGAGCGATGACCGTCGCCAGCGGGCGACGGTCATTGGTGGCAGCCCACGCGTCGCTGGCCAGCACCAGCGCGCCCGCCCCATCGTTGACACCGGGCGAGTTGCCGGCCGTGTGCGAGCTCTCCGTGCCGATCAGCCCAGGCAGCTTCGCGAGCGCCTCGAGCGAGGTCTCGCGGCGTGGCGCCTCGTCAACCGAGACCGTGGTGTCGCCCTTGCGTGTGCTGATCGTGACCGGGACGATCTCCTGCGCCATGCGCCCGTCGTCGGTGGCCTCGATCGCGCGCTGGTGCGAGCGCAGCGCCCAGCGATCGAGCTCCGGCCGGGCCAGCTCGAGCTGGTCGCCGACCTCGGTGGCCTCGTCGAACATCTGACGGCCGCTGAACGGGTTCGTCAGGCCATCGCTAACCATTGCGTCAAGCACCTTGGCATCGCCCATGCGGTAGCCGAAGCGCGCCTGTTTCAGCAGGTAGGGCGCGCTTGACATCGACTCCATGCCGCCGGCGACCGCGAGGCCGACGTCACCGGCGCGGATCGCGGCATCGAGGATGCCGACGGCGCGCACCCCGGACGCGCACACCTTGTTGATCGTCTCCGAGGAGACCTCCTTGGGGATCCCGGCCTTGATCTGCGCCTGGCGCGAGGGGATCTGCCCCTGCCCGGCCTGCAGCACCTGGCCCATGACGACGTGCTCGACCTGCTCCGGGCTGACCTCGGCGCGCTGCAGCGCGGCGTTGATCGCCGTGGCACCCAGCGTCGTGGCGTCGACGCTGGCCAGGGCGCCGCCGAGCTTCCCGATCGGCGTGCGCGCGGTGGACAGGATCACGGTCTTGGGCATCGAGGCCTACTCCCTCTTTGGCTCTACTCGGGTGCCGCAAGCGCGGCGATCTGATCGTATTGTGCCTGCATGGACTTCGAGCTCACGCCTGACCAGCAGCTCCTGCGCGACACCGTACGGGAGTTCGCGCAGGCCGAGATCGCTCCAGTCGCCGAGCGGCTGGACCGTGACCACCAGTTCCCGTACGAGATCGTCCGCAAGCTCAGCGAGCTCGATCTGATGGGCATTCCCTTCCCGGAGCAGTACGGCGGCGCCGGCGGCAGCACTGCCGATTACGCGCTCGTCGTCGAGGAACTGACGCGGGTCGATTCCTCGGTCGCGATCACGCTGTGCGCGCACACCTCGCTCGGCACCCAGCCGCTCTACCTGTTCGGCAGCGAGGAGCAGAAGTTGAGCTACATGCCGCGGCTCTGCAGCGGCGAGATCCTCGGCGCCTTCGGCCTGACCGAGCCCGAGGCCGGCTCCGACGCCGGTAACACGCAGACGCGCGCGCGGCTGCAGGACGGCGAGTGGGTGATCAACGGCGCCAAGCAGTTCATCACCAACGCCGGCACCGACATCTCCGGCCTGGTCGTGATTACCGCGGTCACCGGTGAGCTTTCTTCCCACCCACCCACCCCCGGACAGGGCCGCCGCGAGATCTCGAACCTGCTCGTCGAGAACGGCACCGCCGGCTACGAGCCCGGCCCGCAATACCGCAAGATGGGCTGGCACGCCTCCGACACGCGCCCGCTGTCCTTCAGCGACTGCCGCGTGCCCGAGGAGAACCTCGTCGGTGGGCGCGGGCGTGGCCTGCCGCAGTTCTTCCAGGTGCTCGACATCGGCCGTATCGGCGTGGCGGCGATGGGCGTCGGGCTGGCCCAGGGCGCGCTCGACGAGGCCCTGGCCTACGCCAAGGAGCGCAAGGCGTTCGGCAAATCGGTCTCGAGCTTCCAGACGATCCAGGCCAAGCTGGCGAACCTCGCGACCGAGATCGAGGCCTGCCGGCTGCTCGTGCAGAAGGCCGCCTGGCTCAAGGACGAGGGCAGGAACTTCTCGCTAGTCGCCGCCCAGGCCAAGCTCAAGAGCGGCCGCCTGGCCGTGCACGCCGCCGACGAGGCGGTCCAGATCCACGGCGGCTACGGCTACATCGAGGAGTACCCCGTCGCCCGCTTCTATCGCGACGCCAAGATCCTCACGATCGGCGAGGGCACCGACGAGATCCAGGAGCTGGTGATCGCGCGGGCGCTGGGCGCCTGACTCATCGCTCAGGGGGTGTCCAAGCGCATGAGTCCGGTAGGTCCTGGCCAGCGGGCCAGGACCATCCCTCACAGCGAGCGCTGGTAGCGCGCGAACGCGCGGGAGGCGGCGAAGCCGGCGACGATCGCCAGTCCGACCAGCAGCGCGACGCGGGTGCCGACGATGCTCCAGTCGGTCTTCTGCATCGCAGCCGCGCGCGCACCCTCGACCGCCCAGTTGACCGGGTTGTACCTGGTCGCGATCTGCATCCAGTGCGGCAGCAGGTTCCTCTGCATCATGCCGGTCGAGAGGAACGTGAGCGGCAGCTGGAAGAAGCTGACGACGCCGATGACCGTCTCGCGTTGGCGTCCGAGCACGCCGACCGCGTTGGAGAGCGACGCCACCGACGATGCCAGCAGCGCGCCGATGAAGAACATCACGATCACACCGATGATGCCGCCCTTGAAGTCCGCTCCGAGCAGCAGCGCGAGCAGCACGATCAGCACCGTCTGAACCATGATCACGACGGCCTCATAGGCGATCCAGCCGACGTTCAGCGAGCCGCGCCACACGGGTGAGGTGAGCATCCGCTCCATCACGCCGTTGGCGATGTCCTCGACGAAGGCCATCCCCGACCAGCCGGCGCCGAACAGCGCGAGCATCACCACCACGCCGGGGGTGAAGAAGTCGATGTAGGTGCCGTGGAAACCCGGGATGCGCGACACCGACTTGAACAGTGCGCCGAACAGCAGCAGCCACACGATCGGCTGGATGATCGTGATCAGCAGGAAGGCAGGCTGGCGCATGAGCGTGCGCATGCCGCGCATGAACACCTGCCAGGTCTGGCGCAGGGCGGTCATGCCGCCTCCTTGAATTCACTCTCGGCCTGCTCGAAGGCACGCCCCGCGAAGCGCAGGTAGACGTCGTCGAGTGAGGGGCGCGCGACCTTCACCGAGGCGACCTTGATCTGCCGGCTCTCGAGCGCGGCGAGCACCGAGGGCAGGGCGGCGGCACCGTCACGCGCACGGGCGCGCAACACGCGCCCGTCGATCTCGATCTCGCTCACGCCCTCGATCTGCTCGAGCGTCCGCTGAGCCTCCGGCTCGCCCGGCTCGACGAGCTCGACGTGCAGCGCGTCACCCGATACCTGGCGCTTGAGCTCATCGGGGGAGCCGTGCGCGACGATCCGGCCGCTGTCGACGATCGCGAGGTGGCCGGTGAGGTTGTCGGCCTCGTCCATGTAGTGCGTGGTGATCCAGATCGTCATCTGCTCTTCGGCGGCGAGGCTCGCGATGTAGGTCCACATCTGCGACCGCGCCTCGGGATCGAGCCCCGTGGTCGGCTCATCCAGGAACAGCACCTTGGGCCGATTCAGCAGGCCCATGGCGATGTCCAGCCGCCGTGCCATGCCGCCGGAGTAGGTGCGCACCTGGCGGTTGGCGGCATCGACCAGCTCGAACCGCTCGAGCGCGGCCGCAACCCGGGACTTGAGCTCCTTGCCGGTGATCCCGTAGAACTCGCCCTGCAGCACCAGGTTCTCGCGGCCGGTGGCGTTCGGGTCCGAGCCGTGCTTCTGCCCCACGACACCGATCGTGCGCCGCACATGAACCGGGTCCTTGATCACGTCGATGCCCGCGACCGTGGCGCTGCCGCTGTCCGGGCTCGTGAGCGTGCAGAGCACGCGGGTCAGCGTCGACTTCCCCGCGCCGTTCGGCCCGAGGACGCCGAAGATCGTCCCCGATTCAACGGACAGGCTGACGCCGTTCAGCGCCTGTACGGCGGGTGGGTATCGCTTGTGAAGGTCAACTGCTTGGATCGCTGCCGGCATCCTCGCTCCTCGAGTTCAGACGTTCGAGGATGCCAGCCGCCGCGGATGCCGGGTCCAGCTTGCGCGTGATCACTTGGTCGAGCAGCTCGTCGAAGCGTGGATCGTCGGCGACCGCGGTCTCGAGCTCACGCCGCAGCCGCTGCGTGGCGAGCGCGAGCACCTCGTTGCGCAGCTGCCCGCGCCGGCGCTCGGCCAGCGTCCCCTCGGCCTCGATGTAGGAGCGGTGCTCGGTGATGGCGCTGAGCAGCTCCGCCACCCCATCGCCGCTCGTCGCCCGCGCACGGATCACAGGCACCCGCCAACCGACATGAGGTGCGAGCGCCAGCACGCCCTTGATCTCCCGCACCATTGCGTCGGTCAATGGGTGATCTGCCTTGTTGACGACGATCACGTCCGGGATCTCCATCACGCCCGCCTTCAGCGCCTGGATCGAGTCGCCCGAGCCTGGCATCAGCACCAGCACCACCGTGTCCGCATGGTCGACGATGTCGACCTCGGCCTGGCCGACACCGACGGTCTCGAGCAGCACCAGGTCGCGGCCGCTCGCATCCATCAGCAGGGTCGTCTGCAGCGCGGCCTCGCTGAGACCGCCGAGCGCGCCGCGGGTGGCCATCGAGCGGATGAAGACGCCCGGGTCGAGGAAGTGATCGCTGAGCCGGATGCGGTCGCCAAGCAGCGCGCCCTTCGAGAACGGAGAAGAGGGATCGACTGACAGCACCGCGACCGAGCGGCCGCGAGCGCGCTCGAGCTTGGTCAGCTCCGCCAGCAGCGTCGACTTGCCCACCCCGGGAGGTCCCGTGACGCCGACGATCGCGGCCCTGCCGGTGCGCGGATAAACCTCGCGGACCACGTCCCATCCGGCCGGATCGTTGTTCTCGACGAGCGTGATCGCCCGCGCGAGCGCCCGCCGATCGCCGGCCAGCAGCCGCTGCGCAAGCGTCGCCTCAGTGCCAGTGCCTGCCTCGGTCATCGCCTGCGGATGATGACGATCAGCGATGACACTCGGCGCCTGATTAGCATCTCTGCTCCCATGGCGACCCGCATGTCCATCCGCCGGCCACCGATCCCTCGAGTGCCGCCGCGCGTGCCCCCGCCACCCCTGCGCGGCGGCCCGCTTGGGTTCCTGCGCTTCGCGCGCGACCACAACATGCTGCACTGGGGCTACGTGGTGCTGGGCGCGCGCTGGCTCTGGCTGAAGCTGCGCTGGGGCGATCGCCTGGTCACCGACGGCCCCTGTTTCGTCTGCGGCAATGTGACCTTCGAGATCGGGCGCGACGCGAAGGTCATGCTCGGCCGCTGGTCCTGGCTCGGCGACGGCTGCAAGATCCGGGCGCACGAGGGTGTCGTCGAGATCGGCGCCAAGTCGGTCCTCGGCCAGGAGTGCACGTTGTCCTGCTACCAGCACATCTCGATCGGCCGCGAGTGCATCATCGCCGACCGCACGATGATGATCGACTTCGACCACGGCATGATCGAGGTCGAGCGTCCGATCCGCGAACAGGGCATCTACAAGCGTGACGTGCGCGTCGGACACAACGTTTGGATCGGCTACGGTGCCTGCCTGCTGCGCGGTGTCACGGTCGGTGACAACGCCGTGATCGGCACCTATTCGGTGGTGACCAAGGATGTGCCCCCCGACGCCGTCGTCGGTGGCGCGCCCGCGCGCCTGCTGCGGATGCGGGCACGCCCGACCACGCTGCGCTACGAGTAGCCGACCCCCTAGGGTTCCTCGCCCACCTACCCGTCTGTCCAGCCACTCGTAGCGAGGACCAACCATGTCTGCCCAGACCGACGTCCTGCGGTACGCAGCGTTCACCGATACAGCGACCGGCGGGAACCCGGCCGGCGTGGTGCTCGACGCCGCTGCCCTTGGCGACCAGCAGATGCTCGAGATCGCGCGAGCGCTCGGCTACTCCGAGACCGCGTTCCTGACGCGGCGCCAGCGTGCTCCTCACGAATACGACGTGCGCTACTTCAGCCCCGAGGCCGAGGTGCCGTTCTGCGGTCACGCGACGATCGCGGCAGCCGTCGCACTGGCCGACCACGACGGGGCGACCGGTGCTCTGGTCTTCCACGTCAGCGCCGGTCCGGTCGCGGTCAGTACTGCGCCCGATGGCAACGGCGTGATGACCGCTTCGCTGACCAGCGTCGTGGCTCACATCGAAGGTGCGAGTGATGATCTTGTCGATGAGGCGCTCGCGGCGCTTGGCTGGTCACGGGCCGATCTCGATCCCGAGCTGCCGCCCCGCATCGCGTATGCGGGCGCACGGCACCTGATCCTTGGTGCCGCGGCCAGGGGACGCCTCGCCACGCTGGACTATGACTTCGACCGGCTCAAGGCGGCGATGCTCGGCATCGATCTCACCACCGTCGCCCTGGTGTGGCGCGAGCGTGACGACCTGTACCACGCGCGCAACCCGTTCCCGGTTGGGGGCGTTTACGAGGATCCCGCAACCGGCGCAGCCGCCGCCGCCTTTGGCGGCTACCTGCGTTCGCTCGAGCTCATATCGCCGCCGGCTCGTGTGACGGTCCTCCAGGGTCATGACATGGGTCGGCCCAGCCTGCTGATCTTGGACATCCCTCCCGGAGACACCGGCATCACCGTAACCGGCAGGGCTGTGCCGATCCCCTGATCCGCCACGGCCGGCATTGGATTGCCCAGCCCAACCGCGTCCGCCGGCGTCGATCTACCGCGTCCGCCGGCGTCGATCCACCGCGTCCGCCGGCGTCGATCTACCGCGTCCACCGGCGTCGATCCACCGCGTCCACCGGCGTCGATCTACCGCGTCCAACGGCGTCGATCTACCGCGGCTGCCGCCGCTGGTAGAGCCGCGCCGCCCACATGCAGGAGACCACCGCGATCCCCACGCTCCAGCCGACCGCGCCGATCGCGTTGCCGCCGATGCGCGTCCCGGTCAGCAACCCGCGCAGGGTCTCGGTCACCGGCGTGAACGGCTGGTATTGCGCGAACTGACGCAGCCCCACCGGCATGGTTGCCACGGGCACGAACGCGCTGCCCAGGAATGGCAGCATGGTCAGGAACATCGGCGTGTTGCTCGCGGTCTCGACGCTCTTGGCGGCCAGTCCGAGCGCGGCCGCGAGCCAGATCAGCGCGAATGCGAACAGCACCAGCAGCCCGATCGCCGCCAGCCACCTCAGCGGGTCGGCGGTGGGCCTGAAGCCGAGCGCGACCGCGACGCCGAGGACGACCGCGATGCTGGCCAGGCTCTGGATCAGGGCGGCGAGCACATGTCCGCCGAGCACCGCGCCCCGACCGATCGACATCGTGCGGAAGCGGTCGATGATTCCGCCCGTCATATCCATGGCCACCACGATCGCGGTCCCCTGCACGGTGGCGGCGATGGTCATCAGCAGGATTCCCGGCGTCAGGTAGTTCAGGTAGCCGGAGCGTCCGGCGTGACCGCCACCGAGGCGTCCGCCGAGACCGTGGCCGAGCTGGCCGCCGAACACGTAGACGAACAGCAGCAGGAACACGATCGGCATTCCGACCAGCATCAGCGTGAGCGACGGGTAGCGCTGCAGGCGACGGAGGTTGCGTCGCAGCAGGATGCGCGAGTCGACGACCGTGTAGGCCAGAGCGCTCATGCCGCTGCCGCCGCCTCGGTGCTCGGGCGACCGGTGACGGCGAAGAACACGTCGTCCAGGTCCGGTGTGTGCGTCGAGAGGCGCTCGACCTCGACGCTGCCTTCGTCAAGCTCCGCCAGCAGCCGTCGCAGTGACGCCACGCTGCCGTCATTGGGCACGCGCAGGATGAGCTTCCCATCCTCGCGGGCCGCGCCGTCGAGCATCGCGCTGGCCAGCTCGAGTGCCTGCACGGTGGCGAACTCCAGCTGCAGGTGCCCGCCGGGGATGCGCTGCTTCAGCTGATCGGCGCTGCCCTGGGCGACGATCCGGCCATGGTCGAGAACGGCGATCTGATCGGCGAGCTCGTCGGCCTCGTCGAGGTACTGCGTCGTCAGAAAGATCGTCACCCCGCTCGCGACCAGTGCGCGGATGCTGTCCCACATCGTGCGGCGGCTGCGCGGATCGAGCCCCGTTGTGGGCTCGTCCAGAAAGATCACGCTGGGAGACCCGACCAGCGTCATCGCGAGGTCAAGACGGCGGCGCATGCCGCCCGAGTAGGTCGATGGCAGCCGTCCGGCGGCCTGCGCCAGATCGAAGCGCTCGAGCAGCTCGCGCACACGCGCCGCGCCCGCCTCACGTCCAAGGTGACGCAGGCCCGCCATCAGCATCATGTTCTCCGCGCCGGTGAGCAGATCATCGACGGCGGAGAACTGCCCGGTCACGCCAATCTCGGCGCGCACCCGATCAGCGCCCGCGCGCACGTCATGCCCGGCAACCCTCGCCTCGCCGGCGTCGGCACGGATCAGCGTTGAGAGGATCCGCACGACCGTCGTCTTGCCGGCGCCGTTCGGGCCGAGCAACGCGAACACGGTCCCCTCGGGAACCGTGAAGTCGACACCGTCGAGCACCGTGGTATCGCCGAACGACTTGCGCAAGCCGGCCACGGAGATCGCGGCCGAAATCGCGGCCGTTTCTCCCTGACTCATCGCCGGGCTCCAGTCGCAGGACGGGGCAGCAGCTGGCCGGCGGCGACCAGCTCGGCCCGCTGCTGCTCCCACCGCTGCCCCAGCAGCGGAATCTGCTCGACCAGGAAGTCTGCGAAGGTGGCCATCTCCGACAGCACGGCGCGGCGCTCGGCCGAAGCACCGGCCAGCATCGCCAGGCCCTCGCGCGCCAGCTCCGCGACCTCGGTGTACTCGCTGGGATCCAAGCCGGTGGCGCTCGGCGAGGTCAGGTCGATCTGCACGCGGTCCATGCGTTCACCCGCTGCACGGGAGCGCTGCACCAGACGCAGGACCTCCAGGTTCTTGACCGCCCCGGCGATCGCGCTGCGGCTGGCCAGCAGCGCGTCGGCCAGCTCGGCGATGCTCGGATTGGGCGGGTCGCAGACGCTCAGATAGCCGAGCAGGCGCCCGACCATCGGCGGAAACCCATACCGCCGGGCGTAGAACCGCCCGGCGTGGTCCGCGAATGTGAGCTCACCATCGCTTGGCACGCGCACAACATACAGATATTCCTGAGATCACACAAATCTGTGTCATTCCACGTTTCCGTGACGCCGCCGGTCCCGCTGGACCAGCGGCTGATCGAGCCGCGCAGCTGACGCTAGACGAGCGCCGCGGCGACGTGTGTGGCCGCGACGGCCAGCAGGTCGGCCCGCTCGTTCAGCGCATGGCCGACGTGACCCTTGACCCAGTGCCAGCGAACGTGCTCGTGCGCAGCTTCGGCGGCCTCCAGCTGGACCCAGATCTCCTTGTTCTTGACCGGGTCGCCCGAGGCGGTCTTCCAACCCTTGCGCTTCCAACCGGCCAGCCACGAGGTCATGCCGTCGTGCAGATAGCGCGAGTCGGTGACGACACACGCGCGCGACCCCGTCGGCAACGCCCGCAAACCCTCGAGCGCGGCGGTCATCTCCATGACGTTGTTGGTCGTGAGCGGCAGGCCGCCGCTGTGCTCCTCGACGATCCCGTCCTCCCAGCAGACGACCGCGGCCCATCCCCCCGGGCCGGGATTGCGCTGACAGGCGCCGTCGGTCCAGATCAGTACCTCGCCCACGGCTGCCTCGGGGAGCAGCCCGGGTAGCGACCTGGGTCGCCGTTGAGGGCTCGCGGCCATGGGCGGGATTCAACCAGGCACCCCCACTGAAAGGACTGGCGCCACAGGCAGCCCCGGTGCCGGCAATGGGATTCCACTAGCCTGAGCGCGATGAAGCCGGAGACGAAGCTGGTCCGCGGAACCGTGCCGGCGGTCGATCGCGCGACCGTTCACGCATATGAGAACGCGACGCCCGGGCCGTTCTACTACCAGCGCTATGCGCATCCGGTCGGCGTCGAGGCGGAGCGGCAGCTATCCGAGCTCGAGGGCGGCCAGGCGCTGCTGTTCCCCTCGGGGATGGGCGCCACCAGCGCGTTGGTCCTGGCGCTGCTGGGCCCCGGCGCGAGGTTGGCGGTGGCGGACGGTGGCTACTTCGGGACCGTCGGCCTGATGCGCGGCGAGCTCGCGCGCTGGGGACTCGAGGTCACGACCTTCGATCAGACCGGGCCGCCGCCCAAGGCTGACCTCGTCTGGCTCGAGCCGTGCGCCAACCCGATCCTCAGCTTCCCCGACCTCGACGCCGCGATCGAGCAGGCACATGCCGCCGGCTCGAAGGTGGTCGTCGACAACACGGTGCTCAGCCCGCTGCTGCTGCGCCCGCACGAGCATGGAGCGGACTTCGTGCTGCATAGCGCGACCAAGATCCTGGCCGGCCACCATGACGCATTGCTCGGTGTGGTCTCCTGCGCCGATCCCGAAGCGTCGGCCCGGCTGGTCGCATTCCGCAATGCGTCGGGAATCGTGGCGGCACCCGATCCCGCCTGGCTGCTGTTGCGCGGGCTGAAAACGCTCGCACTACGGGTCGAGCGTCAGTCGGCCAGCGCGCTCGAACTGGCCCGGCGGCTCTTCGAGCACCCAGCCGTGCAGCGCGTCCGCTACCCCGGCCTCGGCGACGAGGTCGCAGCCAGATACGTCGGCGCGTTCGGGCCGCTGCTGTCGTTCGACGTCGCCGATGCCGATCGCGCGGTCAGGATCGAACGGACGCTGAAGCTGATCGAGAACGCCACGAGTCTCGGTGGGGTGGCCTCGACGCTCGAGGCACGCGCACGTTGGGAGGGCGATCGTGTCCCGCCCGGGCTGTTGCGCCTGAGCGTCGGGCTGGAGGACGCCGACGATCTCTGGGCCGACCTCGCCCAGGCGCTCGACGCCTGAGGGGTAGGCGGAGATCTCACTCGATCACGTCGAGCACGCCGTCTGAGAGCTCGACGCGCAAACCACCCGCGGCAGCGATCTCGGCCACCTGTTCGGGTCGCTCGGCACCTCCGGCCTGGATCACCAGGCGGGCGACCTCGCCGCGCACACGCTTGGCCATGTGCGTGATCACGGTGCGGGTCCCGTCGGGCGCCTCGGTGAACCCGCGGACGGCGAGATGCCCTGCCCGGCGGGGCTGCCATGCCGCCGCGTAGGAGCCCGACCGCATGTCGAGCACGAGACCGCGATCCGGCAACGCCGCGCGCAGCGGCGCGCGCCAATACGCGGCCAACCCGCCGATGCCCGCTGGCTTCGCGCTCATGTCGAGCCGGTAGGCCGGGATCCGGTCTCCGGGCCGGACGACACCCCAGAGGGCACTGGCGATCAGCACCCCGTCCCACGGCAGGTCGCAGAGACCGAGCGCCGCGAACAGCACCCCGGTGTAGAGCTCGGCGGCAGGCAGGGCGGGAGCGCTCCGCAGTGCCGGATCGACCGCATCGATGAGCCGCTCACGAGAATCGCGGAGCCGCGGGTAGACGAGCTTGGAGAGCCCGGCTCGGCGTCCATGGTCGGGCGTCGCCTTGCCCTGAGACGGAGGAAGCAGCACTAGCACGTGCGACACGCTAGCCGGGCGCGCAGTTCGCCGGACATGGCGGAGTAGCCGCGCAGCTGCCGACCACGTGGCGCCAGGCCACAGCACGCCTGGCTCACGCGAATCTGAAAGGCATGTGAGAATGGCTGCATGGACTGGTCGATCGTGCACTCGCTCAACGGCTGGCTGTACCACCACGACAGCATCGAGGATCCCCTGCTCGCCTACGTACAGGCGGCTGAGGGGTTGTACTTCCTGCTGGTCGTGCTGCTCTGCGCGTTCGCCCGGCATCAGCGCTGGGCACCACTGCGCCGCGCGGCGGCGGCCGCCGGCCTGAGCGCGGGGCTCGGGTTGCTGGTCGGCAAGGTCATCACCGAGTTCTACGACCGCGCTCGCCCCTTCGTGACGCATCCGCATGCGGTGCATCTGTTCGCCAAGCACGGGGCGGATCCCGGCTTCCCCAGCGATCATGCGACCGCCTCGATGGCGATCGCAGCGGCCTTGCTGCTGCGCGGGCGCTATGGCTGGGGGCTGCTGACGCTGATCTTCTCGGTGATCCTGGACTTCGGCAGGGTCGCGGTCGGCTTCCACTATCCAACAGACGTGCTTGGCGGCGCTGCGATCGGCGGCTTGGCCGCGCTGCTGTTGTGGGCTCCCCCGCTCCGCACACGCATCGACGCCGTGGTCGGCTTCCTCGGCGGCCACTGGGACCGGCTGCTCGACGCCGTACTCGCCCGCGTCCTGCCCCGAGGCGTCGCGGGCCCGCGCTGATCGCGGCCCGGTGGGCGGCCGGGCGCAGCCGGGGCAGAGCGGGTCAGAGCGGGTCAGAGCGGGTCAGAGCGGGTCAGAGCGCAGAGCGGTTGCTCGCCAGGAGAGCCTGCAACTCTCCTGCGCGTCGGTCGAAGGCCTGCATCGAGAACGCGTGCCGCTCGCCGCTCGTAGTGGAGATCTGCAGCCGCCGCCGTAGCGCACCCTCGGCCACAGACCCCAGGGAGAACGTGCGGTCGAGTACAGCGACGCCCACGACCTCGGCCAGCGGGACCCGGAGGACACCGTAGCGACGCCGCGACAGCACGCCCGGGCAGAAGAAGAAGCGCTGATCGCTCAGGTAGATGCGGCCGCCGACCCAACTGCGGCGAACCCGGTACATCGCCGGTCCGGTCCAACGGAGCATCTCACCCCCGTGAAGCTCGAGTGCGTTCTCAAAGCCGCGATCCAAGGACTCCATTCGCCAAGAGAGTAGAGACGACCGCCCAGTGGGACACATCAGGCCGGGCACGAACAGGTGTTCGTGTGATTCCGTCCGGCGCGCACGCCACCATGGCCCGTCCATGACCTCGGACGGCAGCAAGTACGGCGCAGCGAACCGGCGCCTCGAGCGAGCGCTCGCGGACGGCGACCTGGGACGTGCGGTGACAGCCAGCAGAGAGCTGCCGCGCGTGGGCCTGCCGGACGCCGCGAAGATCCTGTTCCTGATGGCCCGCAACCGGGATCGTCGCTATCCAAAGGCGGCCGCGCGCTGGCTGAGCCGGTTCGCCACCGAGATCACAGACGTGACCCCCGAGCAGCTCGCGCAGGTTGCGGATGCGCTCGCCGACCTCGAACACGCCGACCTCGAGGCAGCCGAGGTACTGCTGGCGGCCGCTCAGATCGCCTGATGCTCCGATCCGCCGTAGCGAAGCCCCAATCCGAGCAGCGAGAAGCGCTTGTCGAGTGCGTCCCACACAACGTCCCAGCCACGGTTCAGGTAGAAGCCGCGAGCGGGATTCCGGACGCGTCGAGTGGTGAGCACGGCACGCTCATATGAGGTGGTGGCGACCTCGGCGAGCAGCGTGTCGTACAGCCGCGAGCCGATGCCCTCGCCGTGACGCTCGGCCCGCACACAGAACTCGGTGACGTCGTACTGGTTGGTGAACCACTCGTCGAAGATCGCCGTGGGCAGGCGCTCGCGAATCCAATCCTCCCACCACTCGCCGCGGCGTCCGTGGTAGCCGTAGATGAAGCCGACCAGCTGCTCGCCTTCGAGGGCGGCGACAAAGCGGAACGCCTCACGCGCCGCGTGAGCCGGAAGCGTGTCCTGCGCGAACGCCCGCACCTCTTCGTCACTCGGACCGTCGCGGAAGATCGAGAAGCCGGAGCGATAAACCTCGGCCACCTGCGGCGCGACCGTGACCGGATCGTCGATGCGCGTGATCCTCAGCACCCAGCCAACATATCCCGTGCCTCGTCGCGCCGAGTCAGTGGCGCTCGTGATGCCGAGTCGGTGGCGCTCGGCTACGCCACTCCTGGCACTCAGCCGATGGTGATCGACGGCCCTGAGCTCGAGGAGCTCGAGGCGGAACCCGAGGACGCGGTGCCGGCGTGCTGGCGCCTGTGCCGAGCATGGTGCTTCAGCGCGTGATGACGATGCTTCGTCTTCCCGTGGCGGCGCGCGCTGGCCACCTTGCCCAGTGGCTCGACGCCAGGCTTCGAGGCGAAGTGCTCGAGCTCGCCCGCCCAGGTGAAGGTGAGATTCGCGGTGGAGTAGCCGGACAGGACGAGGTACGCGAGCGAGTCCGTACCACCGGCGCTGGCAAAGCCGCCACCGGAGACGAGCAGGCCGGACGTCTTGTCCCAGAGGATGATGTCGCGGTGGCCCCAGCAGCCGGTGTCGCCGGCCGCGGCGCAGTCGAGGTTGTCTCCGCCCGGGCCGTCGACGTACATCCACAAGTAGTCGGCGGCGAGCACTGACGGTGAGCCCGCCCAGATCCCGCCGCCCCCGACAAACCCGCCCGCCGGGAACGACGGGTCACTGCTGCCGGCGGCTCCGGCGGAGGCGAGCCCGTTCAGCGGCGCGCTGAGACCGACGATCGCCGGAAGGCCACGGTTCACGCGCTCGAGGTTGATCAGGACGAAACCCTGTTGTACCGGCGTCAGCGAGCCCCAGTTGCTCGGGAGCCTCAGCGGTCCGATGCCCTCCTGAGCGCGGCAGGCGTTGATCGCGCCGACACCCATCCCGGCGCCGCCGTTGCAATCCGAAGCCGGATTACGCGGAGGCACGACACCTGCGGTGGCCGCCTGAGCGGCACCGGTCCCGACTCCGAAAAGGAGACACGTGCCAGCGCAGAGCGCGGCCAGGTGACGGGTGAGGGACAGTTTCGGCACCGACGTGGGCATCGGCCTCGGTCTGCAGTTCCCTTACAGCGGCCGCTGCAACGTGGACGTTCGTCCAGGCAACATGGGCGCCGGTTGTCAACAGTCGTTGACGCAGCTGGACCCGCTCAGCGGCAAACAGCGAGGAAATCGAGCGCGCTGTACATCGGCCTGCGGTCGGACAGGGTGAAGTCGCGCGACTCGATGGTCGGCGTGAAGCGGTCGTAGAAACGTCCAGTGATGCCGAGCGACCGGTGGATCCGGTCCCATCCCAGTGACAGCGCGAAGCCGTGCGCGCGCAGTTTGCGCGCGTGATAGAGCCCGTAGAGCTCGACCGAATCGAACACCGACTCGCACAGGGCGCGGAAGTCGTGGGCGACGTATTCCTTCACGTGCCACGGGTTCTCGGACTTCTGCGCGCCCTTCGGCGCGATCGTCAGCAGGTTGGGCGTCGAGACGTAGACGACCCCACCGGGGGCCAGCAGGCCGCGGAAGTGACGCAGCACGTCCTCGGGATTGGCCACATGCTCGACCGTCTGCAGAAAGCTGACGGCGTCGTAGGCAACACCCGGTTCGCCGTAGCGCTCGACCAGCGCGCGCTCGAAGCTCAGATTCGGCTCCAGGTACCGCAGCCGCGCGTGTTCGAACGCCTCCGGGTTGGCGTCCACACCCACCACCTCGGCCGCCGTGAGCGCGAGCGCCGCCGCACCGTAGCCCTCGCCGCAGGCCATGTCGATCACGCGCTGTCCGGCGACCCGCGCGGCGATCCATTCGTACACGGCCAGGTGCCGCCGGTACCAGTAGTTCTCGGCCGGCACGTCGGGCAGCGTCCGCTCGCCGGTCAGCGCCATCGGCGGCACACCAATAGGCTGGTTCTGCTGCATATAGAGGTTCGCCACCACGCGCGACACGGTAACGTCATCGCGCGATGCAGGCGCTTCGCTCGCACGAGCAGATCCGCGATGTGAACACGCGCTATCACGACGTGGCTGCCGCCGGCTACGACGAGAAATGGGGCATCGACTTCGGCGATACAGGCCGCAGCCAGGTCCTCGGAAAGCTCCGCAAGCTGCTCGGCTCCGAGCTCGACCGGGGCTTCGAGAGTGCCCTGGAGATCGGGGCGGGCACGGGCTATTTCAGCCTCAACCTGGCCGCCGCCGGATTGGTCGGCGAGCTCACCTGCACCGACATCTCCTCGGGCATGCTCGACGTGCTGCAGCGCAACGCCCAGCGCCTCGGGCTCGGCAGCGTGGACGCCGTGCAGGCCGACGCCGAGTCGTTGCCGTTCCGCGATGAGAGCTTCGACCTTGTCATCGGTCACGCCGTCCTCCACCACCTGCCCGACCTCGATCGCGCCTTTGCCGAGTTTCGGCGGGTGCTGCGCCCCGGCGGCCGCATCCTGTTCGCCGGTGAGCCCTCCTTCGTCGGTGACCGCATCGCAGCCGTACCCAAGCGCGCCGCGCTGCTGCTCGCGCCGCTCTGGCGCCGCGCGCTCCGCGCGGCGGCGGCCGCGGACCCAGCACCGGGTCCCGATGACGAGGCCGCCGCCGACCACGAGCTCGAATGCGAGGTCGACATCCACGCCTTCTCCCCCGCCGACCTCGAGCGGCTCGCGCGCGCCGCCGGGTTCACCGATGTTACGGTCCGCGGCGAGGAGCTCGTGGCCAACTGGTTCGGCTGGTTCAACCGCGGCCTCGAGGCCACCGCCGTACCCGGCGACGTCCCCATGTGGTGGCGCCGCTACGCCTTCCGCGGCTACCTGGGTCTGCAGCGGCTCGACTGCCGTGCGCTGGAGCCGCATCTGCCGGCGGCGATCTTCTACAACCTGCTGCTGACCGCCCGCGGACCCGGCGCCGAGGTCTGAAGCGATGCCGGACCGACTCGCCAACAGCTTTCCCCTGTTCCCGCTGCAGTTGGTCGTGCTGCCCTCGGAGATCGTGCCACTGCACATCTTCGAGGCGCGCTTCAAGACGATGATCGAGGAGTGCCTGGCGGGCGACGGCGAGTTCGGGATCGTCTGGATGGCCGATGACGGTCTCCACGACCTCGGCTGCGCCTGCCACATCGACCGCGTGCTCGAGCGCTTCGACGACGGCCGCATGAACCTACTGGCGCGCGGAACCCGGCCGCTGCGGATCGTTGAGCGCCAGCGCCACCTCGCCTACCCGGCGGGCGTCGTCGAGTTCCTGGCCGACGATCCTGCGGCGCCACGACAGGAGCTGATCGACGCCGCCCGGGGCGCCTACGCCGAGCTCGTGCACAAGGCCACCGATCGCACGACGTCCCCCGAGAAGCTCGAGGCGATGGACGCCTACGCGATGGCGGCCACCGTGGACTTCGGGCTCGAAGCCAAGCAGGGCCTGCTCGAGCTGCGTTCCGAGGGCGCCCGCCTGCAACTGGTCACGCGCCTGTTCCGCGCCGCGCTCAAGCGCCTCGACTTCGTCGACCGCGCCCAGGCGCGCGCCCAGTCAAACGGCAAGGTCCGCTTCGGTTAGATTAGTTCTCCAAGGTGGTTGCGGCTTGCCGGCTCGCAACCACCGCCGCAGCGGCTTGCCGGCTCGCAACCACCGCCGCAGCGGCTCAGCGCCTCGGCATGTACTCCGGGACGTCCATCACCTCGGCGTCGCGCGGTGAGCGCCCCTGCGTGGAGGCGGTGATCGGCCGCTCGCTGACGCGGCTGACGCGCGGCTCACCGGCCGGCTCGACCAGCCGGCTCATCGGCTTGCGCTCGTCATAGCCGGTGGCGACGACGGTGATCCACACCTGGTCGCCCTCGATCTTCTCGTCGACCATCGCACCGAAGATGATGTTCGCGTCCGGGTGGGCCGCCTCGGCGACCGCCTTGGCCGCCTCGTTGACCTCCCACAGCGAGATGTCGGAGCCACCGGTGATCGACAGCAGGATCGCGCGCGCGCCCTCCATGCTGGTCTCGAGCAGCGGTGAGGCCACGGCCGCCTCGGCGGCGTCGATCGCCCGCCGCTCGCCGGTGCCCATGCCGATGCCGAGCAGCGCGCTGCCGGCGTCGGACATGATCGTGCGCACATCGGCGAAGTCGAGGTTGATCAGGCCGGGAAGTGTGACCAGATCGGAGATGCCCTGGACGCCCTGGCGCAGCACGTCGTCGGCGACGCGGAAGGCCTCGACCATCGTCGTGTTGCGCTCGAGCACCGTCAGCAGGCGGTTGTTCGGGACTACGATCAGCGTGTCGACGGCCTCGCCGAGCGCGGCGATTCCGGCCTCGGCCTGGTCGCGACGGCGGCTGCCCTCGAACTGGAACGGACGTGTGACGATGCCGACCGTCAGCGCACCGACCTCGCGGGCGATCATGGCCACCACCGGAGCGGCGCCCGTGCCGGTTCCGCCACCTGCGCCGGCGGCGATGAAGACCATGTCGGCGCCGCGCAACGCGGCCTTGATCTGGTCGTACTCCTCGCGTGCCGCCTGACGGCCCAGCTCCGGATTCGCGCCCGAGCCAAGGCCACGGGTGATCGCGTCGCCGATGTGCAGCGTCGTCGGCGCGGCCGAGGTCTGCAGCGACTGCAGGTCGGTGTTGATCGCGATGAACTCGACGCCCTCGATGTCGGCCTCGATCATGCGGTTGACCGCGTTGACGCCGGCGCCGCCGACACCGACCACGCGGATCACCGGACGCCCGGCGGGTTTGACCGCGGTGAGCGTCTGCTCGAAGATCCCTGCGGGACGCGCATAGACGTCGTGGATCGGCGCCGCCGGCATGGACGGCTGCTCTGGTGCGGGCGCCGGCGGGTCCATCAGGCTCGCGGGGATGTCGGCGGCGAACGCCGACTCGAGACGCTCCTGCGGCGAGGGCACGCCCGGGAGCCGTGGCTCGCCGGTGCCGACGCCGCCGCCGTCGACGGCCTCGGGCTCGGCCGCGACCGAGGGACTCAGGGACGGGTGTGGGTGTGGGTGTGTGCGGCGCTGCGCCGGCGCCGCGACAGCGGGAGCGGGAGCCGCAGCCTGGGGTTCGACCTGCTGTGCCTCGTCGGCGTCGTGCGATGTCTCCTGAGCCGTCTTGCGGAACAGCTGGGACAGCGGCCCCTCACGCATGCTCGCGCGCTTAGCTGTGGGCATTGGAGAGGACCTCCTTCGCGAGCTGACGGTAGGAGTGAGCCGCCATCCCGTCAGGGTCGTACTTGAGCACGGACATGCCCTTCACGGGCGCCTCCGCGAAGCGCACCGTCTTACGGATGCGCGAGGTGAAGACCTGGTCGCCGAAGTTCTCCTCGAGCAACTCGATCGCCTCCTTCGCATGAAGCGTGCGGGTGTCGACCATCGTCGGCAGGATCCCCTCGATCACCACGTTCGGGTTCAGGTTCTCCCGGATCATCTGAAGCGTGTTCTGCAGCTGGATCAGACCTCGCATGGACAGATACTCGCATTGCACGGGGACGATCACCCGATTTGCCGCCGTCAACGCGTTGATCGTCAAGAGTCCAAGACTCGGCGGGGTGTCGATGAAGCAGTAGTCGTAGTCCTCGGTGACCTCGTTCAGCGCGCGCTCGAGCGAGCGCTCGCGGCCGATCATCGTCGACATCGCGATCTCCGCCCCCGCAAGGTCGATCGAGGCGCAGGCGACGTCCACCTCGCGCTTGTGGATGACCTCGCGGATCGAGACCTTGTGCACGAGCACGTCGTACATCGACTTCTTGAGGTTGTCCGGATCGATGCCCTGCGACATCGTCAGGTTGCCCTGCGGGTCCATGTCGCAGCAGAGGACGCGGTGGCCCTCCTCGGCAAATGCCGCAGCAAGGTTGAGCGTGGTGGTGGTCTTCGCGACGCCGCCCTTCTGGTTGGCGAACGCAATCACCTCGAGGCTGGCCGTCACGGGCGCTCCTCCGGAGAAAGGCTTGTGGCTGAGAGAGGCATTCGCGCCTGTATTCGTAGCGACGGCGGGGATTCCTTCAAATCACGGGCACATAAGGCCGCTCGGGTATGTTGCTCGGATGCCCCAGGACGCAGCCCCACAGCCCCTGCTCAGCCGCCGGTTGATCTTCGTCACCGGCAAGGGCGGCGTCGGCAAGACAACCGTAGCGCTGACACTCGGGCTCGCCGGCGCACGGGGCGGCAAGCGCACGATCGTCGCCGACTTAGGTGGCGAAGGCGATCTGCACGAGCGTGAGCTGGCGCCGGGGCTGTTCCGCATCTCGGTCGATCCGCAGAGCGCGATGGAGGAGTACCTGAGCGTCAAGGTGCCCGGTGCGGCAGCCGCGGCGCTGCGCCAGAGCCGCCTGTTCCAGACGTTTGCGATGGCCACCCCGGGTATGCGTGAGCTGCTCTGCATGGGCAAGCTCTGGGAGCTCGCGCAGTTCGAGCGCCGCACGGAGGGCGCGAACGTCTATGACCTCGTGATCGTCGATGCCCCCGCCTCCGGGCACGGCACGGCGCTGCTGCGCACCCCGCGCACCTTCGCGGAGATCTCGCGGGTCGGGCCGATCGCACACCAGGCGCGCACGATCGCGGACACGCTCGCCGACCGGTCGTTCACGGCTGTGGTGGCGGTCTGCACGGCAGAGGAGATGCCTGTCAACGAGACCTTAGAGCTGAGCGACGCGCTGGCCGCGGCGGCCGACCCACTCGCGCTCGATGCGGTGATCCTGAATGCGCGCTATCCGGATCGGTTCAGCGCCGCCGATGCGTCGGCCCTGGCCTCGGCAGCGACGCGCGCCGAGGCGGTCGCCGGTGCGCGAGCGACGGTCGCCGACGCGAGAGCGACGGTCGCCGGTGCGAGAGCGACGGTCGCCGGTGCGAGAGCGGCGCTCGAGGTCGCGCTGTCCGAGCACCGCCGCGCGGGGCTGCAGGCCTTGCAGGAACAACGGCTGCGCGCGCAGTTCGGCGAGCGGCTGCGGGTGCTCCCCTACCTGTTCGAACCGAGCATCGGGCTCCCCCAACTCGGGCTGCTGGCCCAGGAGCTGCGCGCATGAACGCGGCGCAGTTGCTCGAGGGACGACGAACCTGCATCTGTGTGGGCGCCGGCGGCGTCGGCAAGACCACGACGTCGGCGGCGCTCGCGGTGGGGATGGCGGCGCGAGGGCTGAAGGTGGCGGTGGTGACGATCGACCCGGCGCGGCGGCTGGCCGATGCGCTGGGGCTCGAGACCTTGGACAACGAGCCGCGACTGGTCGCGGCCGACCGCCTCGCGGGCGTTGAGCTGCGGGGCCAGCTATGGGCGATGATGCTCGACCCCAAGCGCACGTTCGACGACCTGATCGACCGCGTCGCTCCCAGTCCAGAGCGGGCCGAGGAGATCAAGCGCAACAGGGTCTACAGCCAGCTTTCCTCGGCGGTCTCGGGCTCGCAGGAGTTCACCGCGATCGAGAAGCTCTACGAGCTCGCCGGGGCCGACTACGACCTCTTGGTGCTCGACACGCCCCCGGCCCACAACGCCGCCGAGTTCCTCAACGCGCCCGGGCGGCTGACGGCGTTCCTCGACGGCGGTGCGCTGCAGACGCTGCTACGGCCCACGGGGATCGGCATGCGCCTGCTGGGGCTGGGCGCGGCACCGGTGCTGGCGGCGCTGAAGCTCGTGACCGGCGTCGACCTGGTCTCGGACCTCGCGGCCTTCTTCACGCTGCTCGGCAGCATGACCGAGGAGTTCAACGCCCGCGCCGCCCGCGTCGAGGAACTGCTGCACTCGGCCGACACCGCCTTCCTGCTCGTGAGCTCCGCCCAGGACCGGCCGATCGATGAGGCGATCTGGTTCCGCCAGACGCTGCGCGACTCGCGCATGCCGTTCGTCGGCGCGATCGTGAACCGGGTGAATCAGCCACTTCCTCGGGGGGAGGTCCCGGCGGGGACAGCAGGGTGGGAGCCGATCCTCCCCCCGGACCTGAGCGCGGCGGTGGACGCCTGTGTCGCCGACCACGCGCTGCTGGCCGAGCGTGATGCCGCCAACATCGAGCGTCTGCGTGGCGCGTTTGCCGGCGAGCCGATCCTGCAGGTCCCCGACTTCACCGACGACATCCACGACGTCGAGGGCCTGCTTGCGATACACCGGGAGTTGTTCGATGAGCGATAACCCGCTGCTGCCTGTCGATGACGCACTCGATCTGGTGCTCGCGAGCGCGCGCCCGTTGGCGGTTGAGGAGGTCGCACTCGACGCTGCGCTGGATCGCTACCTGAGCGAGTCGGTGGTGGCAACGCTCGACCTGCCGCCGTTCACCAACTCGGCGATGGATGGCTACGCGCTGCGGTGCGCAGACGCGCCGGCGGATCTTGAGGTCGTCGGTGAGTCGGCGGCCGGTGCGCCGTTTGCGGGTGTGGTCGGGGCCGGGCAGGCGGTGACGATCTCCACCGGAGCGGTCCTGCCCGAGGGGGCAGACTCGGTGGCTCCGATCGAGTGGATCGAGTCGCTGACGACAGATCCGGATCGTGCAGCGATTCGTATCCCGCGGGCGGTGCCGCAGGGCTACTCGGTGCGGCGCGCGGGTGGTGACGTTCGCCAGGGCGACGAGGTGTTGCCAGCCGGCATCCGGATCGGGCCGGGGCAGATCGGTGCCGCTGCCTCATTGGGTCTGAGCACGATTCGTTGTGGTTCGCTGCCGCGCGTCGCGGTTTTGACGACCGGCAGCGAGCTGTGCCCACCCGGCTCGCCCCTGGGACCGGGCCAGATCTACGACTCCAACGGACCGCTGCTGCGCGCTGCGCTGGCGAGCGCCGGGGCCGAGGTGACGTTGATCCCTCCCGCCGCCGACACGCACCGTGCGCACAGCGCCGCGATCGCACAGGCGCTGGCCTACGACGTGGTCCTGAGCACCGGCGGCGTATCTGTCGGTGGCCACGACCTGGTGCGCGAGGTGGAGCGCGAGCTCGGCGTCCAGGAGCTCTTCTGGCGGGTCGCCTTGAAACCGGGTAAACCGCTCAGCTTTGGCATACGTGACCGAACGCTGATCTTCGGGATCCCCGGGAACCCGGTGGCCGTATTGGTCTGCTTCGAGCTGTTCGTACGCCCGGCGCTGGCGGCACTGCAGGGAGCGCATCACCCGCGGCCGGCCTTCACAGACGTCGCGCTGGCGTCGGCCGTCAAGCGCAACCCCGAGCGTGACGAGATGATCCGCGTGCGTCGGCACCAGCACGGCCGGGTCGAGCCGCTGCGCGGACAGCAGTCACACCAGCTCGCGCTCAGCGCTCTCTCAGACGGGCTCGCGCGGATTCCGGCGGGCGCCGGCACGCTGGCCCCAGGGTCGGTCGTCAGCTATCTGCCGCTCGGCGCGAGCTGAGCGTGGCCGAGCTCGAGCAGCCGCCAGGCGGCTCGTTGCGCGGCGTCCAGACACTCCCCTTCGCTGCTCTCCGGCATCAGCTCGGCGGCGGTCTCGAGCATCTCCTGCGCTGAGACCGGCCCGGCGGCGATGCGCCCGATCAGGCGCTCGCACACGAGCTCGGCGACAGCCGGCAGTGTCCTCTGTGGTTGTGCCCGCCCGGTGTGCTCCCGAGCACGCGCGAGCACACGCTCGGTGACGTCGGCGCTCGTACGCTCCACGTTCTGCCAGCCCCGGCCCAACCCGAGCTGATCCGGGCGCAGCTCCGGACCCTCGTAGACCTTCAGTTGAGTCTGGTGGGGGCTGAACTCGTGTCCCTCGACGCTGAACTCCCTGTCCGCCATCAGCGGCGCCAGAAAGCCCAGCCACAGGCGCTCCTCGCCGAGGTTGAACTCGCGCACGAGATGCATGCCCATGCGCAGCTCGACGTGGAACATCTCGTGCTATACGGCGGCTGCCTCGGCGGACTCTGCCGCCTCGGCGAGCAACTCGTCGGCCACCCCACGCACATCGGCGGCGAGGTGACCGCAGAGCACGTCCCGCAGGATCGCCCGAAGGTGCTCGGCGAGCTCGTCCACCAGCACGGCAACGCCCGTACTGGGGGGCGCGAGCCCGGCGATCACCGCGCGCTCGAGCGAGATCGCCTGGGCGGTCCGCTCCGCCAGAGCGGCGCGGACGTCGGGAGCCGCGCAGATCATCGAGAGCCGCTGTGCCAGCCGCCCGCTGGCCGGCCCCTCCGGTTCGAGCAGCGCACGCAGCGCCAGCAGATAGTCGGTGAGCGCCTCGAACGGGACGATGCGCTCGCAGCCCATCTCGAACCGTGCCAGGGCCCAGGCGGATTCGCCGGCACCGGAGTTGTCGGGGCCGCGGCCACCGGCGGCGACCGGCAGGCGGCGGGCGATCAGGTTGCAGAAGCCGCGCAGCTCGTCCTCGTTCTCGCGTGAGATCAGAGTGAGCAGGCGCGGGAGGCCGCTCGATCCCAGCGGAACCGGTGACCAGACGCCGTCATCAATCCGCGAGTATCCGATCGAACCGACCGCATAGCCGCCCTTCTCGAACAGTCGCAACGCCGTCAGCACGCGCCGGAAGCGCGTACGCGCGTAGGAGACGGATGGGTGCTGTAGGCGGTCATGGGCGACGCGCAGCACCAGCAGCAGCGGCGGCTGCTCGATCCCCGCAAGTTCGGCTGGCGCGCCGGCCACGCCGGTGCAGCGCACGATCGAGAGCCCCTCGCCGAGCGCCAGCTCCTCCGTTTTGGGATCCAAATCGATTCCGAGCAGCGGCGCGATCACCTCGGTGACACAGCGGCCCTCGTAGATCGCGTGCTCCAATTCCAGATACGCGGCCTCGAAGCGAACCTCGTCGAAGGCGAACTCGCTGCGCTCTTGGAAGACGCGGGAGAGGAAGTCGCGCAGCGCCTCATCGGCCTGCTCGCGGGCCTCTGCCGGCAGGCGCGCGTGGCCACGCGCGCGCAGGTACGCCTCCAGTCCGCCGATGCCCTCGAGGGCACGAGCCACTGGGGCGTAGGTCGGAAGCGCGACCAGCAGGCCGAGACGCTCGCGGATGAAGTCACCCGTCAGCGGGCGGTAACAGTAGAGCGGAATGCGCCCGGAGCGGCCCCCCGCGCTCTGCACGACCTCGAACGGGATGTCATCGCCTTCTGCGGCGGCGAGATCGAGCCGCAGCCCGGCATCGGCTGTGAACGCCTCGAGCAGTCCGTGCAGCGTCAGATTTCTCACGACCTGCCGTTTCGGCAGCGCTGTTTCAGATCCTGCGGATGAGAGCGTCGTTGCAGATCGCTCGATCGCTCAAACCGAGGCGAGCGCCACGTCGACGGCCGCGTCGCAGCCCTCGAAGAGCCACTGCAAACCGTATGCGCGCATGTCCTCGATCAGCGGCACGAGTGCGCGACCCTTGTCGGTGAGCGCGTACTCGACCCGTGGCGGCACCTCCGGGAAGGTGCTGCGAGCGACGATGCCTTCCCCCTCGAGAGCACGCAGACGCAGCGAGAGCGTGCGCGGACTGATGCCCTCGAGCCCGCGTTCGAGTTCGCAGAAGCGCGACTGTCCATCGGCGAGCTCCTTGATCAGAAGCAACGTCCACTTACCGCAGACGATATGCGCGGTGCGACAGACGGGGCACGTATCCGAAGTGGCCATCAGCCCTTTAGTTTAGCGGCTACTTCACTGTTTGAAGCGGCGTCTTGCACGGGTTTTGCCGCTGGCGACCACCCGAACGCGGGCGCGATCTCGTGCGCGATGAGCTCGAGCATGCGCGCGCAGTACTCGACGCCGAGCTGGTTGGGAACGGTCAGCAGCACCGTGTCGGCCAGCTGCACCGCCGGATCCTTGGCCAGCTCCTCGGCGATGCGGTCTGGTTCGCCGGCGTAGCTGCGGCCGAAGCGTGCGATCGTGCCCTCGAGCTGGCCGAGCTGGTCGCGGCTCTCGTCGCGGCCACCGAAGTAGAGCCGATCTTCGTCGGTGACGACCGGCAGCACGCTGCGGCTGATCGAGACGCGTGGCTCGCGCTCCCAGCCGGCGGCGATCCAGGCGTCGCGGAAGGCGTCGATCTGCTCAGCCTGCAGCTCGCCGAAGGGCACGCCCGTGTCCTCGGAGAGCAGTGTCGAGGACTGCAGGTTCATGCCCTGGGCCGCCGCCCAGCGGGCGGTCTCGCGCGTACCCGAGCCCCACCAGATGCGCTCGCTCAGACCCGGTGACTGCGGCTGGACCGGAAGGCTGAACTCGCCGCCGGTCATCGCCGGGTCGGACCTGGCGACGCCACGGCCCGCGATCGCCCCAAGGAAGTAGGTGGCTTTGGCGCGGGCCAGGTCGGCGTCGGTCTGCCCCTCCGGTGGCACGTAGCCAAAGCTGTGCGCGCCATTCAGCGCCGGCTCCGGTGAGCCACGGCTGATTCCGAGCTGCAGCCGCCCTCCGGCGATCAGGTCGGCGGCCGCTGCCTCCTCCGCCATGTACAGGGCATTTTCATATCGAAGATCGATCACGGCCGTGCCGATCTCGATCTGGCCGGTGCGAGCACCAATCGCGGCCAGCAGCGGGAACGGCGAGGCCAACTGGCGGGCGAAGTGGTGCACCCGCACGAACGCGCCGTCGATCCCGATCCGCTCCGCCGCCTCGGCGAGCTCGATCGTCTGATTGAGCGCGTCCGCGGCCGTGCGCGTCCGCGAGCCCGGCGAGTCCTGCCAGTGACCAAAGCTCAGAAAGCCAATGCGCTTGCCCATCGCGTGGATGCTAGACGGGTCCACTCACCGGCTCGTTCGTCCCCGAGCTTGACCGCAACACCGCCGTGAGCTGCGCTATCACCGAATCGCTCACGTCCTCGTAGACCAGGCGCACGGTCGAGATGCCCGTGGCGGCGAGGATCGCGAAGTCCTGACGGCGGTCCTCCACGAACCGGTCCTTGGTCCGGTGCGTCTTCCAGCCGTCCAGCTCGACGATCAGCCCTTGCTTCGGAAAGTAGGCATCAACCCTGTAACCGGCCACGTGTACGTTGATCTGCGGAGCCGGCAGCCCGTGCTTGCGCAGGAGCGGGAGGA
Organism: Solirubrobacteraceae bacterium; assembly: GCA_050696795.1. Classification (GTDB taxonomy): domain Bacteria; phylum Actinomycetota; class Thermoleophilia; order Solirubrobacterales; family Solirubrobacteraceae; genus Palsa-465. Next base: position 34,151 of record JBOGYJ010000014.1, read on the forward strand.
AGCGGTCCTCGAGCACCGAGCGCGTCGGCTCCGGCTGCGCGTACTCGAGGTGGGGCCGCAACAGCGTCACGGCCTGGTGGCTCGGATTGCGGGCGATCACATCCCGCAGATCCTCGATGCTCACCAGGTCGCGGAGACGCAGGTCATTGATCGCGCGCGTGAGCTGATCGGGCCTGAGCCGGGTTGCTGTGTCAAGCAGCGTGCGGGCGGGGCTGGTGACACGTAGGCCCTGCACCCGCTTGATGTCACGCCCCAGCAGCGTGGAGGAGTGGTGGACGATCAGGCCGGACGGTCGCCGCGCACCCGCGGTCACGATCTCCAAGCGTTTCGGCCAGTGGCGCCAAACGCTCCAGAGCACGAGCGCGGGCGCGCCCGCCAGCGCGCAGCGCTCGCCGCCGGCGAGCACCGCGGCGTGGGCGGCGTTCACCGGATTGCTCTGAAGGTGACCTACCGCGTAGACGCCGCGGTAGACGCGGATCAGGTTTCCGTTTGTGACCCAGCGCTCGATGGTGCGTGGGTCCAGCCCGGCGTCGAGCAGCTGTGGTCGGGTGACGTGCCCGCCCTGTTCCGCCGCGAGCCCATGGGAGTTTCCCGGCAATTTTGCCGGGAAACTCCCCGACCCTCCCGCTCTTCGTTGCCTGTCGTTACTCGCCACATCCAATAGAGGCGCCAGGGACCACGGATTGACCCCCTCCCCAACGATTCCGGTCGCAACGAGCGTTAAACGCCTGAGGGCGGCTCGAGCGAGCCCGCCCTCAGGCGTAGGCGAATGCGAACGAGAGCTACGCGACGTCGCGCAGCTTCTGCGCTTCAGCCAGCGACTGCAGCTTCTTGAGCGACTGGTTCTCGATCTGACGGATGCGCTCGCGCGTGACGTTGAACGTGCGGCCAACCTCATCGAGCGTGCGCGGATGCTCGCCGCCGAGGCCGTAGCGCAGCTCGAGCACGCGACGCTCGCGATACGAGAGGTTCTCGAGCGCCTCGCGCAGCGCCTCCTTGGTGAGGATCTCGGCGGCGCGCTCGTACGGCGACTCGGCACGCTCGTCGGCGATGAACTGCCCGAACTCGGACTCCTCTTCGTCGCCAACCGGCTTCTCGAGCGAGACCGGGGCCTGCGCGGAGCGCTTGATCGACTCGACTTCCTCGGGCTCGATCCCGGTGACCTCGGCGATCTCCTCAGCGGTGGGCTCGCGACCAAGCTCCGTGACGAGCTTGCGCTCCGCACGGCCGATCTTGTTCAGCTTCTCGACGACGTGCACGGGGATGCGGATCGTGCGCGCCTTGTCGGCCAGGGCGCGTGCGATCGCCTGGCGGATCCACCAGGTGGCGTACGTCGAGAACTTGAAGCCCTTGCGGTAATCGAACTTCTCCGCCGCGCGCACGAGGCCGAGCGTGCCCTCCTGGATCAGGTCGAGGAAGGGCAGTCCCTGGTTGCGGTAGTTCTTGGCAATCGACACGACGAGTCGCAGGTTCGACTCGACCATCTTCTGCTTGGCGTCAAGGTCGCCACGCTCGATCCGCTTGGCCAGGTCGACCTCCTCCTGAGCAGTCAGCAGGCGCACCTTGCCGATGTCCTTGAGGAACAGCTGCAGCGAATCCGTCGTCATGTCCGGCTTCAGATCCAGAGTCGTCTTCGACCGACGCCGACCGCGCTTGTCAGGGGCGCGCTCGACCTCAGCCTCGGCGATGGCCGGATCGACCTCTTCGACAAGCTCTATCTCAGCCCGCTCCAGGTAGCCGTGAAGCTCCTCGATGTCCGTCTCGTCGAGGTCCAGCTCCGCCACAGCGCCGGTGATTTCGGCGAACGTGAGTACGCCGAGCTGCTGCCCGCGGTTGACCAGGGCCTTGACCTCTTCGAGTTCCTGCAGTTCCGCTACTGACATCTGGTTCCGTTTCCGTCGTGTTTCCAGGGTCCGGGCCTGTCCCGGACACTCGAAAAGTGGCCGCGCGACTCGCGGAGCGCGCACTCCACCCACTTAACCATGGGTGCGATTCTATCTCGCCCTTGTACCTACTTACGAACTAACGGCCCGAAGGTTGCAGTCCTGAAGTGAGAGAACGCGGTTCAGGTGCCAAAACGCCGCTTGTTGGAAATATTGCACGCGCACGGAAGTAGCGTAGCCCGGCGGCCTCCACCCTCGGTGGCGCGTCAATACGACGAGTGCTGCGATGAGCGACGAACCCGAAGCAGCGTCAAGCGCAACGCGGCGGCGAAGCGGAAGGTCGCGGGCGCGGCAGCGCGGGGGCGGTATCTCGAGGGCGCGGCGCCGTCGAGGCTCGGCAGCGCGGGCTCGGCAGCGCGGCTGGCCCGCTCTCCCTCGGACCCCACGCAGCTCGTCGGCACCGTCGTAACTAAGCGCCCGTCCGAGAAGTACGGCGTTGGCCGAGATCGGGCTGACGATCGGCGCGCGTGGGCTTCGGACCGCGCTCTGGAGGCTTCCGCGCCCAGATGTTCACCTAGAAATGACGGAATTTGCGGGTGTCTGGGCGATCCGGCCGGCGGACACCGACTTGATGCCGTCGGCATTACACATATAATCCGGTTCGTTACATAGCCGAGCGATCGTCCGTCCGCGGGCGATCGGCGGGGGAACCATTGCGGCGCCTTGCCGGGCGTCGCAGGGGCGAATCCGATGCCTCTGCATCGGTAGCGCAAGTCGCGCGAGCCCGTCAGCTCACCTCGTAGGCGACCAGCAACTGCCGCCCAGACAACTTCACAGCGAGAGACCCCTGAGCTTTTCAGCCACGCTCCGACGTACGCGCCGTCCGCTCGCGTGCGTGCCAATCCTGTGCACGCTGATCGCGACACCCACGGCGGCGCTCGCCCGCATGCCGCGCAGCGGTAGCGGCGGCAGCAGCGGTAGCGGCGGCGCCGGCATCGGTGGTTCCGGTTCCACCACCGCGCCCTCGCCCCCCACCACCTCGCCCCCCACCACCTCGCCCCCCACCACCTCGCCCCCCACCACCGCGCCCCCCACGCCCACCCCGACCACCCCCGCCACCCCCGCCACGACGATCCCGGGCGTGATCAGGCT
>JBOGYJ010000015.1:0-2201 GCA_050696795.1 Solirubrobacteraceae bacterium
GTGGAGCGATGAGCTGGACTTCGCAATTCTGGAACACGAATGGCGGGCAATGCGCCACGACAGGTGCACCTAGCCCTAAAACAAGTGTTCGGCCCGTCGGTGAGGTCTTCTGGCCATGTTTGGAGCGTGTCGACGGTCGGGTGGCTGGTTGTCGGGGTCGTTGAGTTCGCTTTTGCTGCCGGGGGGCGTGGTTGGGGTCGCTTGAGCGCGTCGGCGGGCCTGTTTTTGGGGTCGCTGAGGTGGAGCCGGGGTTCGGCTCGGGCTGTCGAGTAGTGGGTGGGGTTGGCGTCAGGGTGCGTCGACGCGTCAGAGCGCGTCGAGCAGGCGGAAGAAGACGCCGAGCCATGGGTTGTAGGCGAGGATCCGCCAGCGGATGGTGCGGGCGGTGTTGACGATTTGGCAGGGGATGTCGATGAACGCCTGTTGGAAGGTGCGGAACTCCATGGTGAGCAGCCGGCGTCGTTGCTGTTGGTGTTGCTCTGCCCAGCGGGGTGAGACGGGCACCAGTAGCGCGCACCAGGCTTTCAGGCTCCACGCGAGGGAGGTGATGGTCATGTAGGCCCAGTTGGCGTTGAGCGTGTTGACGGGGGCGTGCAGGGCGCGGACCTGGCCTTTGAGTTGGGAGATCAGGTTCTCTTGGTTGCAGCGCTGGCGGGCCTCGGCGATCACCTCATCAGCGGACAGGTCCCAGTCGTTGGTGATGTAGAAGAAGAACCTGAACTCGTCAAACAGCACGTTCTCGCCGCGCGCGACGGACAGGTTCTTGCGCAGCGCGATCACGCGGTAGTCGGTCTTGCACTTGCCGGGGCGGTAGGTGAACTCGACGACGTCTTGGGCGGTGGTGCGAATCGTCTTGTAGGCGCGCTGGCGGACGATCTGGTCTTTGACGTTGGCCGGCCGGGTGCGAGGGCGGGTGGCGATCTCGCGCTCGGCGCGGCGGGCGAGCTCGTGGTAGAGCTCTTCGTCGGCGCCCTCGGCGCGCTCGATCAGGTTGGCCTTGGCGTCATAGCCGAAGATGAACCGCACGCCGTCGGCATCCCAGCGGTCAAACTCGGTGGTCAGCGAGAAGTCGGTGTGACCGCGCAACAGGATGTCTTCAAACCCGGCCTGCCGGGCCAGAGCGATCGCCCGGTCATAGAGGGGGATGACCCCTTCGTGGGAGGGGCGGTTGGCGCCGTGCAGCGCCAGGTACAGCGGCTCTTAGACCATATGGAGGAAGTGCCGGCCGGCTGTCGAAGTGGTCGGCACTCCCCGCGCAGGCTGCGGGGTAAGTCTTCGCGCTGAGGATTACGCCCTCGGCGCGGGGCCCACAATCCACGAGAGGAGTGCCTGATGGCTGACGGTATCCGTTGGGTCGGTCTGGACGTGCACGCGCACGAGTCGACGATCGCGATCTTCGACCAGGACACTGGCGAGCTGTCGACGAAGCGGGTGGTCGGGCGCCCGCACGAGCTGATACCGGTGCTGCAGCAGATCGCTTTGCCGGCGCGGATGGTCTACGAAGCGGGCCCGACCGGGTACGGCCTGGCGCGGCGCGCCAGGGCGGCGGGGATCGAGATGGCGGTGTGCGCGCCGGGCCGGACCGATCGCGCTCCGACCGATCGGATCAAGACCGACAAGCGCGACGCGATCCGCTTGGCGAGGCGGCTGGCGGCCGGTGAGCTGGCGATCGTGACGATCCCGTCGGTCGAGCGTGAGCAGCTCAGAGATCTGGTCCGCTGCCGGGAGGACATCCGCGCGGATCTGATGCGCGCCCGGCATCGTCTCGGGAAGTTCTTGTTGCGCCGCGAGGTGTACTACGGAGGCCCCGGGCGGGCGTGGTCACGCAAGCATCGCGAGTGGCTCGCTGGCCTGCGGTTCGCCGATCACGCGTCGCGGTTGACGATCGCTGACTACCTGCACGCTCACGACGTGCTCGTCGCCCGCCGCGACCGGGTCGAGTCAGAGCTCGACAAGCTCGCGTTGGCCGCGCCGTGCAGCGTTCAGATCGGCCGGCTGCGGTGCCTGCGCGGGATCGACACGCTCTCAGCGCTCGGGCTGTGCGCCGAGGTCGGCGACTGGCAGCGCTTTGATCACCCCGACCAGCTATCGGCCTATCTCGGGATCGTTCCCTCAGAGCACACCTCAGGCAGTCAGCGTCGCCAGGGCGCGATCACCAAGGCCGGCTCCACGCACGCCCGCAGGTTGTTGATCGAGGCGTC
>JBOGYJ010000016.1:0-24482 GCA_050696795.1 Solirubrobacteraceae bacterium
CCTTCGAGCCGTCCCATCAGTGGCTGAAGCTACTGCCGCCTGCCTCGGGGAGGGGCGAGGTGAGCTGGTCGAGGTACTTCGTGTGCCGCTGCAGGTCGGCGAGCAGGAGATCGGCGAGGTCGTGGGAGAAGCCGTTGCGGATCACGATGCGCAAGGCCGAGAGGTCCTGGCGGTTCTCGGGGAACGTGTACGCGGGCACGAGCCAGCCCCGCTCGCGCAGGTGCTCGGAGACGTCGAACACCGTGTAGTTGGAGATCTAATCCTTGAGCGCGAACGCGAACACGGGCAGCTCCGAGCCGTCGGAGATCAGGCGGTAGGGGCCGATCTCGGCGACGCCCGCGGAGATGTGCATCGCAACGGCCTGCAGGTTGCGCATCATGTCGGCGTAACCCTGCCGTCCGAGGCTGAGGAACATGAAGTACTGGGCGACGACCTCAGAGCCGGGACGGCTGAAGTTCAGCGAGAACGTCGGCATGTTGCCGCCGAGGTAGTTGACGTCGAACACGAGCTCGCGGGGCAGCGCCGACTTGTCCCGCCACACCGCCCAGCCGACTCCCGGGTAGACGAGGCCGTACTTGTGGCCCGAGGCGTTGATCGACTGCACCCGCGGCAGGCGGAAGTCCCACACCAGGTCGGGATCGAGGAACGGCGCGACGAAGCCGCCGCTGGCGCCGTCGACATGCAGCGGGATGTCGAGGCCGGTGCGAGCCTGGAGATCGTCGAGCGCTGCCGCGATCTCCTTGATCGGCTCATAGCTGCCGTCGAAGGTCGAGCCAAGGACGCCGACGACCCCGATCGTGTTCTCGTCGCAGAGTGACACCGCGCCCGCGGCGTCGAGGTGGAAGCGGTCGCCCTCCATCGGCAGCAGACGCGGCTCCACATCCCAGTAGCGCATGAACTTCTCCCAGCAGACCTGGACATTGACGCCGGTCACCAGGTTCGGCTTGTCGGTCGGCTTGCCGGCGGCGCGCATGCGCTCGCGCCAGCGCCATTTCATCGCGAGTCCCGCCAGCATCGCGGCCTCGCTCGAGCCGGTGGTCGAGCAGCCGGTCGCCTGCTCGGCGGCGTCGGCGTGCCAGAGGTCGGCGAGGATGTTCACGCAGCGAGCCTCGATCTCGGCCGTCTGCGGATACTCGTCCTTGTCGATGATGTTCTTGTCGGCGGTCTCGTCCATCAGCCGTGCCGCGAGCGACGGCATCCAGGTGGTCACGAAGGTCGCCAGGTTGAGCCGCGCCTGACCGTCGAGCAGCAGTTCGTTGGTGAGCAGCTCATAGCTGGTCTGCTCTCCGAGCCCGTGCGGTGCCAGCGCATGATGCGGGATCTGCATATCCGGACGGGGATGGTGGACCGCCGCGGCGGGTGGGTGCCTGTCGTGCCCGCCTGCTCGGTGGGTGGAAAGTGCCATCACTCCTCCTGCGCGTCGGCTTGATTGGAATCGTGCTTCCCGCTCAGCATGGCAAGGAACTGCTCGAAGCCCGGCCGGTCGCGGTCAGGGTAGAAGGGATCATTCCCATCGCGGAGCATCCCAGCCACCCTTTCGAGGTCATAGAGCAGTGCCAGCTTGCCGGGCGGATCGTCCCACTCGCCGCTGTCGTAGCGCTCGACCCAGGCGGCCAGCGCGGCCAGCGTCTCGACCTGCAGCGGGTTCTCCCACCAGAGCGTGCGCACCGGCAGTGCGTAGCGCTCGCGCAGCCGGCAGACGTCGAGCCAGAGATCATCGAACCACTCGCGGCACAGGTTCGGATCCTCGATCGGCGGTCTCATCCCGCGCCCCTCACCGTGGCCCCTGATCCGCACCCGCCAGCCTGCGCAGGCGACGGTTGCCGAACCACGTCCGCAGCCTGACACGGACCGGCGCCAGGCGCCCGTACAGCAGCAGCGCGTGACCCTCGGGCAATTGGCGCAGTGCTTCGGGCGAGATCAGCGGTGCGCGCCGGCGGCTGTAGGACCGGCTGGTGCCCTCGCGGCCGCTCGTGCGGGTGAGCTCGGTCCGCTCCTGATCGCCGACGAGCCCCGAGAAGTAGCGCAGCGTGTCGAGGTCCGCGACTCCGGGCAGCAGCATGCGGGCGCGGTGGCTGTTGACCACGGTTTCCGCCTGCTGGCGGTAGCGGCTGCGTGCCTGCGCGAGGTCGTGGAAGATCGAGATCAGCTGGATGTTGTGGCTCGGCGCCGTCGAGGCGATCTCGGCGAGGTTCGGAAGTGGTGCGACGTTGCCCGCCTCGTCGAGGCAGATGAGCAGCGGCCGCTCGAGCCGCCCACCGTCGCGATTCGCGAGCTCGTAGGCGGCATCGACCACCTCTGAGAGCAGCGCCAGGAAGATCGGCCGCAGCAGCTTCGAGGCCTTGGCGTCGCCGATCAGATACAGCGTCGTGCTCGAGGCGAGCAACCGCTCGGCGGTGATCTCAGAACCCTGCGCCGAGCGCGCCACGCGCGTGAAGCGGTACGCCCGCAGCAGCGCCTGCGCGGTCGCCTCGATCGACGTCCGCGTTCTGTCGGCCTGGGCGTCGAAGGCGCGCACGGCGTCGTAGGCGGCGCGCGCGTCGAGATGTGACTGCTCGCTGCCAGCGCCCGCCAAGAGGTTGTCGAGGGCGGCGTCCAGCGTGCGGCGGCCCTGTCCGTAGACCCAGGCCAACACCTGCTCGATACCCCCACCGGACCGCGCCGCAACGTAGAGCAGCGGCGCCAGTCGCTGCTCGGCGGCGATCGCCCAGAAGTCCCCGCCCTCAACGCCGCGCTGGTCGAGCTCACCGGCCGAGGCCAGGCGCCAGGCCACCTCCAGCGCGCCATCCCAGCTCGTCGCCTTGCGCAGCGGTGACCAGGTGTGCCCGCGTACCCCGGACAGCTCGAAGGGGTCGAAGACGAATGCCTCGCCGAGCTCGCGCCGACGCCTCAGCGTCGCGCCCAGCAGGTCGGTCTTGATCGACGACGCGACCGCGGGGCCCCGCCACTCGAGCAGCGCCGGGATAGCCAGGCCGGCGGACTTGCCCGACTGCGGAGGCCCGAAGGCCACCAGTGCATGCCGCTGCTCGGCACGCAACAGGCGACGGCGGTGGTAGCCGAGCGCCAATCTGACCGACGCCCCACCGGCCACTCCGGGCGGCCCGCCCCCGCCGCGAGCACTGAGCACAGCCAGGTCGCGGCGCCTGGCCCAGCGTGCGCCCTGGTCGCCGCGCCCCGAGCGGGGCCGGTCACCGGCGAGCGCGAACAGCACCAGCGCCAGCGCGAGACCTCCGAGCGGGAGCAGCTCAGCGGGCATCGATCCGCATCCCCGTGTCGGTGTCGGTCAGCTGCCGCTCGATCCGCGAGCGGTAGTGCTGGACGACGAATGACCGTGAGCCGACCCGCCACAGCGCCTGACCCGGTGTGAGCTGCGTGAGTATCCGCGCCTCCGTCGCCGACAGCCCGAGCAGCTCACGGGTGAGTCCGATCTGGCTCTCGTCCTGGTGGTAGATCACGCGGGTCGAGGCGTCGGCGATCAGCCCTTCGGCGATCCGCGCGGCGCGCGAGCCCGCATCGCCCGCGGCCTGCAGGTCACCGAGCTTGTGCAGCACGACCAGGTTCAGCACGCCGAACTGTCTGGCGAGTTTGAAGTTCGACTGGAACCACTCGCCGAGGCCGCCGTGCTGGATGATCTTCCACGACTCGTCCGCGACGTTGATCAGGCGCCCGCGAGCGCGAGAGGATGGATCGGCGGTGCGCGCCAGCTGGGCGCTCATCCAGGCGGTCGCACAGGCCATCAGGATGCCGACCGCCGGCGAGTCGCGCACAGCGTGCAGGTCGAGCACCAGCAGCTGGGCGCCCAGGTCGATGCCGGGGCTGGTGGGACCGTCGAAGATGCCCTTGAGCGGACCTTCGCAGAGATCCTGCAGGGCCAGTGCGGCACGGCGGGCGTCGGCCGCAAGCCGGGCCGGCGTCGTCTGCAGGCGCGCCGCCATCTCCGCCGGCGGGTCGAACATGACGGCGCCGATCTGCGGCAGCGTCGGCTCGGGTTGGCGCTCCCTGACGGTGCGCAGGGCCTCGCGCAGGGCGGCGGCCTCCACCTGGTCGAGCGGCTGGCCGATCGCGGTCGTCGCGATCGCCCGCAGCAGCTCGATCTGCGCGTGCTCCTCGGGACGAGCGGAAAGCGGGTTGAGCCTGACGCCGCCGCCCGGTGCGAGCGCGACCGGCTTCACTCCGACGCTCGCACAGAGCGGCCCGTACTCGCTCTTGACGTCGAGTACGAAGGCTCGGCGTCCGAACAGCAGCATCCGCCACAACAAGGTCTTCACGAGCGCGCTCTTACCCTGGCCGAGCTTGCCGATGACGATCGCGTTCGGGTCGTCGAGCACGCCCTCGTCGTAGAGCACCCACGGGTCGAAGCAGAAGGCGCCACCGCTGGTGTCACGTCCGATGAACGCGCCACGCCCACCCAGCCCGCCGCTGGCGGTGAACGGGTAGATCGCCTGCGCGTGACGGGTTGTCACGCGGTGAGCGGGCCGTGCCGCGCTCACCGCAGCCCCCGGGCGAGCGGCAGCGTGAAGCTGAAGGCCTCGGCCTGCTGCCCGTACATGCGACGGAGCTCGAGGCGCGCTCGTGCCGCGTGCCGATGGATCTCGGCGCAGGCCCGGCGCAGCTCGCCCTCGTCGCGGCCGCTGACGGTGACAAAGCCGCTGAAGCGCACCTCGCCATGACCGGCAGCGAGCTCCGCCTCGCGCCGCGCGGCGGCCTCCTGCGCCTGCCGTTGCCGGGCCGTCTCGGACTGGCCGAAGCGACGCCGCAGCTCGCTGTCGGCGCGGTCACGCGTGATCGCCGCCTCGACCTCACGGGCGGAGCGCTCGGGCGCGACCGGCTCGAACGTCAGCGCCACCGTGCGGACGGTGTCGGAGTCCGCCAGCAGCGCGTCCATGAACATCGGCGAGACGTCGATCCGCGGCCAGCCGCTGATCCAGTGCGTCGCGTGAAAGGCGCCGTCGCAGCGGTAGTGATCCCACGCCTCGACCGCGGCGAGTGGTCCGGCGTCGTGCTCACCCAGCACGTGCGTGCCTCCGCCCAACGCGTCGAGTGCGGCGAGCTCGGCGCGGGCGTAGGGATCGAAGCCCGTGCGCAGCACGCGCGCGAGTTGGCTGGTGGTGAGCGCGCCGAGCACCCTGATCTCGGCCGCCTCGAGCCCGCGCACGACCTGCCCGACGTGCTCGAGCACGTGTTCGTCCCGCGCATCGCTGCGTCCGTGCAGCCGGGCGGTGTCGAGTTGGATCGCGATCAGGATCTCGTGGTCGCGAGTCACCTGAGTGCTCTGGCCGATCAGCTCCAGGTACGACTCGACGACCGGTGTGCCGCGGGCCGGTATCGACGGATCGCGCGCGCTGTGCAGCCAGCGGGCGAGCTCGTCGCCCTGCGCCGGCGCGGTGCGCTCGATCCATTGCAGGCGCCTGATCGGTGCGCCGGCGGCGCTGGTGAGCACCGTGCCCCATTGCGCGAGCCGGCGCTCCTGGACCTCGGGGTCGAGCAGCGCAAAGGACAACGCCTGGCACGCGAGCACCGGGGTCAATAGCCGACCGTGGCGTTCGGAGAGTGCTCCGAGCACACGGCCCTGGTGCCCGAGCGTGACGAGCTCGACGCCACCCAGCATGCTGGGGAGCTGCAACGCGGGCGCGGCCTGCACGGTACGTCCGGCGGTCGGCAGGCGAGAGCGGAAGCGGCGGTGGCCGCGCAGTGCCCGGGTGGTGAACGCGCAGGCGACCGGTGCCCACTCCTCGAGCGTGCGGCCGTTGAGCGGCGCTGTCGCCAGGCCCAAGGCGCACGCGAGCAGCAGCACCGCTGCCAGCACACCGCCCCCGCCGCCGATGCGGTCGAGCAGCTCGACTCCGAGCAGTAGCGCGGTCCCGATCGTGGCGACCTGCCCGAGCCGGAGCGGTCCGAGCAGGCCGCGGCGCTCGAGTGGCCCGAAGCGGTAGGTGAGCCGCTCCCCGGTCACCGGGGCTTCTCCGGCCGGTCGGCAGAGGAATCCTGCGGGCGCTGGGGCGGAGCCTTGGCGAGATCTGTCCGCCTGGCCAGCTGCTCCACGTCGATCTCGCCGCTGCGCCATGGCTCGTCCTCCAGGAACGTCGGAGGGGTGACAGCCGCTGTGTCACCTTCGCTCGGCGGAGTGGGTGCGGTGTGGGAAGCCTCTGACGAAGAGCTGAAGTCGCCGACGGGTGTGTCAGCGCGTGTGCCGAGCTGGTTCCCGGCGGTGGACGCCGAGGCGGAAGCCGTTGCCGGCCCCGGGTCGCCGGCACTCGCCGCGTACATCGACCTCGCCTGGTTGCGCAAGCGCGCGGGCAGGTCCATCGCCATCTCGCCCGCGCCGGCGGTGAGCTGGTGGGCAGCCGCGCGCGCCTGCCCGTGCGGGAGCTCGTTGCGCAGGATTCCCGCGGCCCCGGAGGCCAGCTCGGTGAACGGCAGGATGCGCATCAGTGCCCATGGCGCGAAGGTCGAGAGCAGGATCAGCGACATCGCCACCAAGAGCTCGCCGATCCCGGGAGTGCCGTGCGCGAACGCGGCCGCCGCCAGCGACAGCACCGCCACGATCACAAACTTGGAGAGGATCAGCGAGGCGAGCAGCTCGACCAGCCGGATCGACCAGACGCGGCGCGCCGGCCAGACCAGGGCGGCGAAGGCGAGTGGCAGCATCAACACCACCACGTACACGGCGGCGGCCCGCACGAGCAGCTCGATCGCCAGCGCCATGGCGGCCATCAACGCCAGCAAGCCGACCACAACGGCGAAGAACGGCGAGCCTCCGGCCGCGGTGGCGAGCGTTCCGGCGACGACGGCTGCGTGGTCGAGGAAGCGAGCGCCGCCGGTGGCGGCGCTCGCTGACACGGCCGCGGACATCTGATCGGTCGCGGCCAGCAACAGCATCGTCAGCGGCGCCGCCAGGCTGACGCCGAGGATCGACAGCGGCAGGTAGCCGAAGGTGACGCGCGCAAGCAGACCGAGGTCCGCGCGGGCGATCGCCTGCACGGCGGCGGCACAGAGGAAGGGGATGGTCAGCATCGCCGCCAAGGCGGCAACCCGCCAGTAGGCTGACGAGAACCAGGTGCTCTCGAGGTTCGGCGCGGTGGCCGCGCCGATTGCGTTGGCAACCTCCCGGAGCGCGGCCCTGGTGCCGTCGAGCACCCAGGAGGAGATGCCGTGCAGCACCGCGCCGGAGGCGTTGCCGGCCAGGCCCGAGACCAGGCCGCCGATCGGGTTGACGATCGGACTGGTGAGCGGGCTGACGATTCCGCCAGACACTCCGTCGAGCGTCGCAAGGATGCTCATTTGGCCGTCGCTCCCAGGTGGGCGAAGAAGTTCACGAGCCCCGGCCCGGCGCCGATCACCAGCGCCGATCCGGCGGAGACAAGTGCCGCCATCCGGCCTCGCGCGGCGTATTGATGGCTATTGGTGTGCGAGGCGACTGCCCACAGGGCGGCGCCGATGAACATGCCGAGCAGTGTGATCGCCAGTGCCCAGGCGTCGGCGCCGTTGACGATCTGTTGCAGCACGTTGCTGCCGGGAAGTCCGGCCGGGTTCGGATTCGCGCTGACGTTGGCGAAGGACGTGATCACGGCGTCTACTCCTCTTTATTTGAGTCAAAAACAGACTAGACACTAGCCTGCCGCCGCTACAGCTGTTAGGGTCGTTTGTGTCAAATTGGACTCAATTGGAGAACAGGGATGACGCAACAGGCAAGTGGCAGGGGCGTGAGTGACCTCTACAGCGATCTGCAGCCGCAGCTCGTCAGGATCCTTGCCAGCAACCTGCAGCCGCCGGATTGGGTCATCGACGAGGCCTGCCAGACCGCATGGAGCTCGCTGCTCGAACACGGCGGCGCGGTGGTGCCGGGCGGCGAGCTCGGATGGCTATCGACGACCGCGACGCGCGCGGCGCTGCGACTGCTGCGGCGCGAGCGGATCGCGGAGCCATACGACAAGCCGCCTGTGCCGGTGAGTCTGGCCGACTTCCGCATCCCCGAGCCCGAGCCCGAGGCGCACCTCGAGCTGCGCGAGCGGCTGGCCGAGATCCGCCGCCTGCCGGTGCGTCAACAGCGCGTGGTCATGCTCCACGGCTTCGGCTACGAGTACGACGAGATCGCGGCCGTGACCGGCGAGACGCGGCGGACGGTCGCGCGGCAGCTCACACGTGCGCGCCAACAGCTGCTGCGGCCGGCGAACGAAGGTTGAGTGTGTCTTGCCAAGAACTCAGGCGCAATGGATCAAATCGCTGCGAGAAGACGGCTGGCGCCAGGAGGCCGGGGGCAAGCATCAGGTGAAGATGACCAAGCAGGGCAGGCGCCCGATGACTCTCCCCGACAACCATCGCCGGGCGTATTCCAAGGGCTTCGAAGCGCAGCTTCGCCGCGAGGCGAGGCTGGATGGGCGGGGGTCGGCGGCGACGCTCGAAGCCCGGCGTCAGCGCGACGCGGGGCTGGATCGTGCAGGTCTAGGATGAGCCACCGATGAAGCAGACCGTCCGCGTCCGGATCCACTTCGAGGACCAGGCCTACTGGGCCACCGTCGACGAGCATCCCGGCGTCTTCGCGACGGGCGACACGCTCGACGAATTGCGCGGGAGCCTCGAGGAGGGACTCTCGCTCGTGATCACGGGTGCTCACCCGCAGGAGCGGCCGGTGCGGCTCTCGCCGCTCTCCGGCGGCTCGGCCGCGCCGGTCAGCTCAGCCGCGCCGGTCGCGTTCAGCGCCGAGCTGACCCTCGCCTGACAGCGGCCCAGGCCGAAGAAGTGAAGCGGCGGCCCTCGGTCGCGCCGGAGGGCCCTTGGAGCGCCGCGCGCTCAGCGAGCGCGTCCGCGCTTGCGGCGCTTGCGTTCGGCCGGCTTGAGCTTGCGCGGCTTGGGCGGTGCCTTGGAACCCGCGTGTGCGCGCTGGCCGAACAGCGCCTCGTCGCCGTCGCGGCCGGCTCGGCCCGCGTGTCGACCCGCGTCACGCCAGATGAAGAAGGCGATGCCGCCGAGGACCAGCGCGGCGACGATCGCGATGATGATCCCGTCGCTTCCCGAGAGCGAGCCACCCGACGAGGAGGTGGTGGTCGAGGGCGCGACGTTCGTCTGAATCTGCGGCGTAGTGGCGGCGCCGCCGCTCGTGATGCCGAAGCTGGGCGCGCTGCCGGAGCCGGTGGCGCCCTGGGAGCCGGCCGCAAGCGCCGCCGGAGCAGCAAGCCCGGCGGCGCAACCGCAAGCCAGCGACGAGATCAGAAGCGAGAGCGCGAGCAGGCGACGCATGGGGCAGGCGGAGACTCTACGCGTCAGGCATCCAGCGGATTGTTCATCGCCGGAGGCTCGGGGTCGTTCGCGTAGGGGTTCTCGTTGTCGTGGATCTCCTCGTGATACACGCTCTCGACGTTCACTGACCAGATGTCGTGGCGCGAGCCGAGCAGGATGTTGTCCACGGCGCGCATCGCCGTGAGCATCGAGTGGTCAGAGTTGTTGTAGCGGTGCAGACCGTTTCGGCCGACCTGCGCGAGGTTGGTCATGTCGGACTCGAGCCAGGTGCGGATCGTCTGGACGCGCTCGGCGTACTTCTCGTCGTAGATCGGGTACGCCTTGTGCACCCGCGCGACGAACCCGAACTTGACATTGGCCGCCTTGGCCAGCTTGAGCTTCTCGATCTCCTGGCCCGCCATCTCCACGAGCTTGTCGTCGTCCATGTTCCAGAACTCGTCGCCCTCGAAGCAGAAGTACTCCATGCCGATCGAGGCGTCGCTCTCGTTGGGCACCATCCACGGGCTCCAGGACTTGAAGTTCTGGATGCGCAGCACGCGCACGCCCGGCTGGTGGATGTAGATCCAGTTGTCCGGGAACAGATCCTGGCCCTCGATCACGAGCAGCACCGTGAGGAACTCGCGGTAGCGCAGCCCGCGGGCGGCGTCGCGGACCTCGACCGGGGCCTCCGGCTCGGCGATGCCGACGGTGGTGCGCAGCGGCAGCGAGGAGATCACGTGCGAGGGGGTGAGCACCTGGCCGCCGGCGTGCACCTCGACGACCTTTCCGGTCGAGTCGGTCACGAGCTTGGTCACCGGTGCATTCATGCGGATCTCGCCGCCCCGCTCCTGGATGTCCTTGGCCATCTGCTCCCACATCTGGCCGGGACCGAAGCGGGGATAGTTGAACTCGGAGATCAGCGACTTGATCTTGTTGCCCTTGTTGCCGAAGAAGGCGGCCCTGGCGGCGCTGAAGAAGGACAGGCCCTTGATCCGCTGGGCGGCCCACTCGGCGCGGATCTCGTTGGTGGGAACGCCCCACAGCTTCTCCGTGTAGGTCTTGAAGAAGTGGTTGTAGAGGCGCCTGCCGAAGCGGTTTGAGACCCAGTCCTCGAAGGTGTCCTCGCGGCCCTTGGGCTTGGCCTGCGCCCACAGGTAGGAGACCATGCAGCGGCTCAGCTCCACGAGTCCGAGCTTGCGGATCACATCCATGCCCTCGAGCGGATACTCCAGGAACTTGTCGTTCCAGTAGATCCGGCTCTGGCGCGGACGCCTGAGGAACTCCTCCTGCATGATCTCGTGCCAGAGGTCGTCCACCTCCTTCACCTTCGTGAAGAAGCGATGCCCGCCCAGGTCGAAGCGGTAGCCGTCACGGACCTCGGTGCGCGCGATGCCGCCCAGCATGTCGGTGGACTCGAGCGTCACGACCGGCTTGCCCTGCTTGGCCAGCAGGTAGGCGGCGGTCAGGCCCGCGGGGCCGCCGCCGAGGACGACAACGGGCTTCTCGGCAGTGATGTCAGCGCCGCGTGCAGGCGCGCCGGCCGGGGCTGCTGGAACCGAACTTTCAGGCACGTATCAAACCTACTTCTTGACGTAGAGAATGGCGGAGTCCGCGACGCAGCAGGCGCCACGGTAATTGTGGGGCGCCCACGCCTCGACGGTGAGTTGCTTGTCGGCGGAGAGGATCTTGCCCCATTTAGCTGAGCGGGTCCGGATCTCGGAGGTCCAGGGCGCGTCCCACCCGGCCACGCCCTCCGTGAGCGGCCGGATGTACAGCACCTGCTGACCCTTCTTCAGCTGGTTCAGCATCGGCGGCAGGACCTTGGCGGGAGTCGCGGCGCGGTAGCGCGACAAGGCGTTGATCCAGTCCACATAGCTGGGATCCTTGACCGGCCCGATCGTGCTGGAGAAACGGAGTCCCGCGGGTAGGTAGTAGTAGGCGAGTGGCGTCTGCTCCGGCTGGCCGACGATCACAAGGTCCCGACTGTGCATCAGCGGGCCCATCTCGCCACCGATGTCCTGCATGTCGCTCTTGTGTTTAGGCGCGTACGTGTCGGGGCGCGCCAGGAAGATCAGCGCGACGGCCAAGGTGAGCGGGCCGAGAACACCTGCCCGCGACATCCCAATCGCGGTGAACATCATGATCGCCGGGACGACCGGCGCGAAGTACCGCGGGTTCCAGGCCGGCGTGATCTGCGATGCGATCCAGCCGAGCAGCAGCGTGAAGACCACGAGCATGAACAGGATCAGAGCGACCTTCGCCTTCTCGCTGGCGCGCTCCGCCTTCCTGAAGAAGCCCGCATAGCCGACAGCTGCGCCGATGACCAAGATCGCGGCGACCGTCGCCCCCCCGTACACACTCTGAGCGATCTGAACCGGCGCACCGAACCGCGGCGACGTGTTCCAGGGGGCTGCCGTGTGCAGTGACTGGAAGATGAAATTCGGAAGCCACGGTACGAATAGGATCGCGGCGCCGACGTAGGCGTAAATGGCGTCGCGAATCAGGTTCAGGCGAATCTCGTCGCCGCTGATGCGGTAGAGCACGGCCAACGACAGCAGCGACCCGACACCGAAGAACAGCGCCCAGTTGTGCGTGTACAGCATTGCCGCTTCGGAAAGCGAGAAGAGGATCACGTAGCGCCGCTCGCGGAACACGAAGCCGCGGACGAAGCCGATTGTGCCGAACAGGCCAAGCAGCGACATCAGCGCGTACATGCGCGTTTCCTGGCTGTAGTAGTCGAGGAATGCGCTGGAGGCCATCAGCGCGGCGGTCATCAAGCCCGCGCGCTTGCCGGCGATCTTCAAGCCGCCCCAGTAGCCGATCGGAATCGTCAGCACGGCGAAGATCTCAGACAGCCAGTGCGTGGCGGCCATACCATTGCCGACCATCAGCATCCAGAAGTGCAGCAGTAGGTAGAAGAGCGGCGGCGACCCGTCCTGGCGCATGATTCCTGGGATCGCCGAGAGGTGGTGAGCTGAGATCCCGACGGTGATCGCCTCGTCCATCCAGAACTGCTGGCCGATCGAGCGCGTGCGGACGATGACCGAGGCGACGACCAGAATGAAGATGATCAGCGCGACGCGGGCCCACTCGGGCAGTTCCCTGATGCGCTTGGGCAGCGGGAAATCGACGTCGGGGATGAACGCCGAATCAATCGCCTCAGGGATGGTGAGCTTGTCGCTGGCGGTTGTCGCGGCCATATTCCTGAAACCTCAGCCCTTGACGCCGATTGCCGCGCAGACTTCGACCTTGGTCAGCTCGCTGCGACGAGCCTGATTTGGGTAGACGAGCAGCGCGCCGATCACCTCGGCGCCGGCCTCTTTGCCCATGATCTGTAGGCCCTGGGCGATACCGTCGGTCGGGTAGAAGATCATCGTTGGCCCTTGCGCGCGCGCGCCGACCTGGATCGCAGGCAGATGCTGGACGCCGTCGGCGTAGTACTCGCGGAGAGGCAGCTTGTCGCTCTTCAGGCAGCTGACCTCTGGAATCCGAGGATCGTCCACGTAGCCGCGGAAGCCTGCATGGTGACTGAGCTGAGCGGTACCTGCCTCGGGCTTGGCTTGGATGCCGCAGGCGCTGATCAGAAGCGCCGTCAACCCGCAGGCCACCGCGACCTTCACGAGGGACATATGCGTGGCAGGGTAGTCGATCAAGAGTTGCCGTCGCGGCGTCCGCTGACGGTCGCGGCAGCCAATTGTTCGTTGCCGGCTGCACGCAGGCCTGTGATCACGCCGTCGATGTCCGCGCTCGAGCGGTTCTGGCCGAGCTTGGCCTTCGCCTCGACGCGCGTGATGCGCAGCTCGACGCCGACGATCGCTCGCAGCTGTCCCTCGGCGTAGTCACGTGGAGCGTCGTCGACGCTCCAGGGTTGCGGCTGCTCGGCCTCGTGCCGGCTGGTGAGCCGGCGCACCAGGTCCTCGACCCAGGCGGGGTCATCGTGGACGAGCAGCTCGCCGTGGATGTGAGCGGTGAGGTAGTTCCAGGTCGGCACGACGCGTCCGTGCTCGCGCTTCGACGCATACCAGCCGGGGCTGATGTAGTCATCGGGTCCGTGCACGATCACCAGCGACTCGCCCACCGGCTGCAGCCGCCAGTGCTCGTTCTTGCGCGCGACATGTCCGAGCAGCGAGCCGAGCTCACTCTGCGAGCTGTCGTAGATCAGCGGCAGGAACGTCGCGAACAGGCCATCGCCTGTGGGCGTGACCAGATCGGCCGCGTGGATGCCCTCGAGCAGCTCGCGTGTCTCGTGCTCGTCTGCTTTGAAGTGCTTGGGCAGGTACATGGCTGGGCGGCTATGTCCCGCTGTAGATCGAGCAGTTCGTGTAGAGCGTCACCGGCTTTGCGCTGATGATCTTGTACCCGGTCCCGTTCTTCTGCTTCCAGCCCTGCTCCCAGTCCCGCATGTACGGGCTCGCTGGATCGACCTTGGCGCCGCTGCTGGTCGCGTCCCGGAAGATCACGTTCGGTCCTGGCTCGACCTTGGGTGTCCTGGCCAGCGCCTGGACGTAGTAGATCGGGACGCCGAGGTCCCAGGCGAGCATCGTCACCTGGAAATTGTTGGTCATCACGCTGCCGCAGCGCATCATGTTCTGCGCGCCGCCGGCGTCACGGATCAGGTAGGCGAACTTCTCGCGCAGCTGTGCCTGGTAGCGCAGTTCGTAGCGGATCGAGTCGATCGTGGGCATGCGGTTGGTGAAGCGGTCCGGGACGATCGCGAAGACGACCAGCACCAAGAGCGTGGCCGCGGCCGCAAGCCAGACGAACTGACCCGCGGGCGAGTCATGGCCCGAGCCAGTGCGGCGGCGGTACCACTGCAGGCCGCGTTCAGCGAGCGTGGCGATCCCAAGGCACGCCCAACCGTATGCCGCGCAGCCGCTGACGCATACGAACATCGCACCGATCACCGCATAGCGCGGGTTCCCCGCAAAGCCAGCCTGGGTCTCGACGGAGATACCAAGCCACCAGAGAAACCCGAACAGGCCGGCCAGCGAGGCCGCGAGCGCCGCCGGGTGGCGCTGTCCCGCCTCGCGCCAGCCGCCCAGTCGCCGGCGGGTACCTGCGAGCAGATAGCCGGTGAACGCGATCAGCAGCAGCGAGGCAAATTCCAGCCGCTCGGTCACCAGCGGCCAGAGCGTGTAGGCGAGCTCGTTCCAGAACGGGAACGAGGTGTTTGCGGCGCTCTTGGCGGAGCGGTTGTGCTGGGCGTGGGTGGCGAGCCCGATGATGCCGCCGCTGCCACCGCCGAGCTTCTGCGGCACCACCCACAGCGCCAGCATCAGGATCCCGAGCCCCACCACCAGCGTCCGCGCCCCCCGGTCGCGCCAGAGCAGCCAGAGCCCGTATGCGCCCCAGATCGGCCAGACCTCCGGGCGGTCGAGACACGGCACGATCCCGAGCGCGAATGCCTGCCGGTGGTGGCCATCCCAGGCGCGCTCGGTCGCGATCAGGAACGCCGCCGTCATCACGCCCTCGGAGTACCCGAGCATCATGTTGCCGGGGAAGTGCAGCGTGAAGGTCGTGCAGATCAGTGCTGCCGCGCCGGCAAGCACAGCCGGGGTCACCGCCACGGCGCGGCCGGTTCGCGAATGGTCGCTGAGCAATGAGCCGTTGCGGCTCTGTGAGACGAGACCCCAGGTCGTGCGCACGGTGAGCTTGACCGACATCAGCACGGTCAGAGCGGCGCCTGCGCGGGCGATGACCAGCCACAGATCCGGTTGGGCCGAGCCAAAGGGCGCAAACACCGTGGTGAAGATGACCGGCAGCGGCTTCCAACTCGAGCCGCCGGCTATGTGCAGCGCTCCGTCGACGGAGGGCCCCGTACCTGTGATCGCGTGGAAGATCTCCCTGCCCCAGATCAGCCACGAATAGGGGTCGTAGCTCGGCGTCGAGGGCCAGTGCAGCGACACGATCGCCAGGATCAGCGCCAGAGCAGTCAGCCAGATGTATAAACGCCCACCGCGGAACCTCGAGAGCTCGAGCGACGGGGTTCGACGATGAGTTACTGCGGTCATGCTCACGGAGTTTTAGACGGTTCCGCCGCCACCGCACAGTGGCAGGTCGCGGCGGAACCGATCCACCACGAGAAAAGGGGACCGGGTGTGCGGTCCCCAACACCTTACGAGGACGGTCCCCGACACCCTACGAGGACGGTCCTCGACACCTTAGGAGGACGGTCCCCAACACCCTACGAGGACGCGGTCCCCGACACCTTAGGAGGAGGTTCAGAGCGGGGTCGTGTAGGCGCCGTTGATACCGCCGTCGACCAGCAGCGAGGAGGCTGTCATGAATGACGAGTCGTCGCTGGCGAGGAACAGCACCGCCTTGGCGATCTCCTCGGCCTCGCCGAAGCGACCCATCGGCACGTGCACCAGGCGGCGCGCTGCGCGCTCCGGGTCGTTGGCGAAGAGCTCCATCAGCAGCGGCGTCGCCACCGGGCCGGGGCAGACGGCGTTTACCCGCACGCCGCTGCGCGCGAACTCGACGCCGAGTTCCCGCGACATCGCCAGCACTCCGCCCTTGGAGGCGGTGTAGGAGATCTGCGAGGTCGCGGCACCCATGACCGCGACGAACGAGGCGGTGTTGATGACCGAGCCGCCTCCGGTTTCGAGCAGGTGCTGGATCCCGTATTTGCAGCAGAAGAAGACGCTCTTGAGGTTTGCGTCCTGCACGCGCTGCCAGGCGTCGTACTCGGTCACGAGGATCGAGTCGTCGTCGGTCGGCGAGATGCCCGCGTTGTTGAAGAGGACGTCGATCGTCCCGAACCTGTCTCGCGTCTGCTGGTACATGTCCTTGACGGCCTGCTCGTCGGTGATGTCGACCTGGAGCGAGAGCTCTCCGATCGAGTGCGCCTTCAGATCGACGCCGACGACATGTGCGCCCTCGGCCTCGAACAGCTGGGCGGTGGCGAGGCCGATTCCCCCGGCGGCCCCCGTGATGACTGTGACTTTGTCTTGTAGGCGGTTGCTCATGTGGTTGCGTAATAGATGGTCTTTGTCTCGGTGTAGGCGTCAGTGGCGTGCGGCCCGAGCTCGCGTCCGTGGCCGGACTGCTTGAAGCCCCCGAATGGCGTGCTCACACGCACCGACGAGTTGGAGTTGATCGACAGCACGCCGGCCTCGACCGCACGCGCGACGCGCAGCGCGCGTCCGCCGTCACGGGTCCAGATCGAACCGGAGAGGCCGTAGATCGTGTCGTTGGCGATCCGCACGGCGTCCTGCTCGTCGCTGAATGGGATCACCGCGACGACCGGACCGAAGATCTCCTCGCGCACGGCCGCCGACGACGGATCGACCGGCGCCAGCACCGTCGGCGCGAACCAGAAGCCCGGTCCGTCCGGGGCGCTGCCGCGGAAGGCGACCGACGTGCCGTCGGCATCCAGAAAGGACGCCACCCGATCGCGCTGCTTCGCCGAGATCAGCGGCCCCATCATCGAGTCGGGGTCGAGCGGATCGCCGACCTTGAAGCCTTCGACGTGTGGCTGCAGCAGACCCAGGAACTTGTCCATCACCGAGGCCTCGACCAGCAGTCGCGAGCGCGCGCAGCAGTCTTGTCCGGCGTTGTCAAAGACGGCCCACGGTGCCGCCGCCGCGGCCTGCTCGAGGTCGGCGTCGGCAAAGATGATGTTCGCCGACTTGCCACCCAGCTCCAGCGTCACGCGCTTGATCGTCTGCGCCGCCGAAGCCGCGATCGAGCGCCCCACCGCCGTCGAGCCGGTGAAGGCGATCTTTGCGACATCCGGGTGCTCGACCAGCCTCGCACCGGCCACCGGCCCGTAGCCCGCGACGACGTTGACCACGCCCGGCGCGATCCCGGCCTCCAACACCAGTTGCTCGAAGCGCAGCGCCGTCAGCGGCGTCAGCTCCGCGGGCTTGAGGACGACCGTGTTGCCGGCCGCCAGGGCGGGGCCGAGCTTCCATGCAGCGATTGTCAGCGGGAAGTTCCACGGCACGATCAGGCCCACGACCCCGAGCGGCTCGCGGACGGTGAACGCCTGGCCACCGGCAACCGGGATCGTGTCGCCCAGCAACCGCTCCGGGACCCCTGAGTAGTAGCGGAATGTGTCCACCACCATGCCCATCTCACCGCGTGCCGAGCCAAGCGGCTTGCCCGCGTTGCGGGCCTCGAGCAGCGCGAGCTGCTCGAGGTTCTCCTCGATCTTGTCGGCCAGCGCGCGCAGCTGGGCCGCGCGTGCCCCGGGGGCGAGCGCCCGCCATGCCGGCAGGGCGGCACGGGCACGGGCCACCGCCTCATCGACCTCTTCCACGCCTGCGCTTGGAACCTGCTCGAGGACCGCCTCGGTGGCGGGCTCGAGCACCGTTATCAGTTCTGTCATCTCGGCGGCTTGCTAGTGGAAGGAAACACACACCATCACGGCGCCGGCAGAGCGCAGCGCCGACGCGGGCTAAAGGTCCGGCTTGGACACCTTATGGGTGGCCGGCGGCATGTGTCAAGGCGGCATATGCCGAGCCAGACCGGCTCGAGCCGCGTCCGCGCGCGGCGTCGGGTTCTGTCGGGTGCTGTCGTCCTGTCGTCCTGTCCGGTCCTGTCGTCCTGTCCGGTCCTGTCAGGTTCTCGGCAGCAGTCCGGCGAGCACGTGCTCGGTGCCGCGTAGGTGCTCGGCCATCTCGCGCGCGGCCGCACCCTCGTCGCCATTGGTGACAGCCGCCAGGATCCGCCGGTGCTGCACGTTGGATGAGTTCAGGACCTCCGGCGGGTGCGCGATCAGCGCGATCAACCTCGTCGCCGCGCCCTGCACCTCGGTCGCCATCGTCACCAGGCGCGGATTGCCGGTTGCCTGCGCCAGCCCGATGTGGAAGCGAACATCGAGCTGCCGGTAGGTGCTGAAGTCCTCGGTCGACTCGTCCATCGCCGAGAGCAGCTCGCCCAGGGCGGTCACCGCCGTAGCGCGCGCTCGGCGGCACGCGAGCACCGCGCACCCGACCTCGGCTGCAACGCGGTGATCCCACATCTCGGGCCAGCGGTCGATCAGCTCCGAGCGTGGCGGTGGAGCCGGCGGCAGCTCGTCGACCACGAAGGTGCCGCCGCCGCGCCCGCGGACGGCGTGCAGATGCCCGCTCTGGCCGAGTGCGACCAGTGCCTGGCGCAAGGTCGAGCGCGCGATCCCGAGCTTTGCACACAGCTCGCGCTCAGCGGGCAGGCGCGTGCCGGGTGGAAGTAGTCCCAGACGAATCGCGGTGCCGATTCGATCCACGGCCTCCTCGAACGCCGTCTGCGAGCGGACGGGCGCGAAGACCGAATCCAATGACGCCGCCGAGTCGAGAGTCCTGGCCGGCTCGCTCGTGGTGGTCATCACATGCTCGTCTCAGCTCACAGCCGCTCGAAGCCGCGGACGCGTTCCCAGTCGGTGACCACGGACTCGAATGCGGCCAGCTCGATGTCGGCCGCATTCGTGTAGTGCGCCACGACCTCATCGCCCAGGGCCTTGTGCGCCAGCGCGCTCGCGCTGAACAGCTCGCGGGCGTCGCGCAGCGTCGATGGCAGTCGCGGCTTGCCCTCCGCCATGTACGCGTTGCCCTCGAGTGCGGGCTCCAGCGCCAGCCCCTGCTCGACTCCTTCCAGCCCGGCGGCGATCAGTGCCGCCAGCGCCAGGTACGGGTTGAGGTCGGCGCCTCCCGAGCGGTTCTCGAAGCGCAACCCGGGGCCATGCCCGACGACCCTGAGCGCGCAGGTGCGGTTGTCCTTACCCCAGGCGACGGTCGTCGGCGCGAACGAGCCCACCGCGAAGCGCTTGTACGAGTTGATGTTGGGCGCCAGCAGCAGTGTCAGTTCGCGTGCGTACGCCAGCTGACCCGCCAGGAACGACTCGAACGTGCTGTGGTCACGCTGGAACAGCGGACCCTCGGCATCGGCCAGCGAGAAGTGGATGTGGCAGGAGTTGCCCGCGCGCTCGTTGTACTTGGCCATGAAGCTGATCGACATGCCCTCCTGGGCGGCGATCTCCTTGGCGCCGTTCTTGTAGATCACGTGGTGATCGGCGCAGCGCAGCGCGTCGGCATAGCGGAAGTTGATCTCGTGCTGACCGTAGTTGCACTCGCCCTTGGAGCTCTCCACCTCGAGCTCGGCCGCGGTCATCGAGTTGCGGATGCGCCGGATCAGCGGCTCGACGCGTGAGCCGCCGAGCAGCGAGTAGTCGACGTTGTAGAGGTTGCCGGGCTCGAGCTCGCGGTAGCCCTTGTGCCAGGCCTGCTCGTAACTGTCGCGGAACACGAAGAACTCGAGCTCCGTCGCCGCGTTCGCCGTCCAGCCGCGCTCGGCCAGCCGCGCGAGCTGCGCGCGCAGCACCTGACGTGGCGAGGCCAGCACTTCGCTGCCGTCGGCCCAGGCAAGGTCCGCCAGGCACAGGACGGTCCCGGCCTCCCACGGCATCGGTCGCAGCGTCGCCAGATCGGGGCGCATGACGAAGTCGCCGTAGCCCTGCTCCCACGAGGACATCGCGTAGCCGCCGACCGTGTTCATGTCGACGTCGACGGCGAGCAGGTAGTTGCAACCCTCGGTGCCATGGTGCAGCACCTCGTCGAGGAAGTAGCGCGCCGTCAGGCGCTTGCCCTGAAGCCGGCCCTGCATGTCGGTGAGGGCGAATACGACCGTCTCGATCTCCCCGGCATCGGCTCCTGATCTGAGCGCCTCGAGCTCCACTAGCGACCCTTCCCCTTGACGAATGCGTCATCCGGCTGTGTGATGCGCAGCCATGAAGGTATATGAGCCGCGCCTTATACGCCACTCCATTCTGGCGGCATGCCTGTACTGACCGAGCTGCTACGGCGGCTGGAGCAAGCGCTTGGGTCGCTCGAGCGATCGCCCGAGCCGCTCAGTGGTGGAATCACCAACCGCAACTACCGGATTCGCCTCGGCGGTCGGGACTGCGTGCTGCGGCTACCGGGGCAGGACACCGAGCTGCTCGGCATCGACCGCGCGGCCGAGCGCCTCGCAACCGAGCAGGCGGCGCGCCTCGGCATCGGCCCGGAGCTGCTCTATGCGGACAGCGCGTGCGCGGTCACCGCGTTCGTTCCCGGTGCGCCCGTCGATCAGGAGCGCCTGCGAGCCGATCCCAGCCAGGTGGCGCGGGCGCTGCGCGCCTTCCATGGCAGCGGCCTGCAGCTGCCCACGCGCTTCTGGGTTCCCGAGTTGCTGCGTGGCTACGCGGCGATCACGGCCGCACGCGGGGGAGCGCTGCCCGCCGCGTACGCGCGCGCCCAGGAGCTCGTCGACCGTATCGCCGCGGCCCTGCCGCCGAGCGACCCGGTCCCCTGCCACGACGACCTGCTGCCCGGCAACCTGATCCAGACCGGCGAGCGGATCCTGCTGGTCGACTGGGAGTACGCCGGGCTCGGCCACCGCTACTTCGACCTCGCCAACCTGGCGGCGGGCAACGACTTCGACGAGGCGGCCGAGGAACGGCTGCTCGAGGCTTACCTTGGCCAGCCGGTCGCGCTCGACCAGCTGGCCACCCTACGTCTGTTCCGGCTCGTCTCCGACGCACGCGAGGCCGCCTGGGGGGTCGTGCAGGGCGTGCTCTCCGAGCTCGACTTCGACTTCGCCGCCTACGCCGAGGAACACTTCGAGCGGCTGCAACGTGCCGCCGCCGACCCACGACTGGAGGAGTACCTGAATGCCGCGACCACGTGAACTGCCCGCCCGCGCCCGCGTCGTGATCATCGGTGGCGGCGTGGGCGGCACTGCGATCGCCCACCACCTCGCCCAGCTCGGCGAGCATGACGTGATCCTGCTCGACCGCAACGAGCTCACCAGCGGCTCGACCTTCCACTCCGCCGGCCTGGTCGGGCAGCTGCGCTCGAGCGTCTCGCTGACGCGCATGATGATGGACTCGGTCGCGCTCTACCGCACACTCGACTGCGGTTGGGTGGAGTGCGGCGGCATCCGCCTGGCCTGCACGCCCGAGCGCGAGCAGGAGGTGCTCCGGCAGGTCGCGTGGGCACGCACCTTCGGGCTGCCGCTGCAGCTGATCGGGCCCGACGAGGCTCAGGCGCTGTTCCCGCTGATGGTCACCGACGGCGTGCGCTGCGCCTCCTACCTGCCGACTGACGGCTACCTCGACCCCTCGCAGCTGACCTACGCGCTGGCCGAGCAGGCGCGCGCGGGCGGCGTGCGGATCTTCACGCACACGCGCGTGACCGGCATCGACGTGCGCGGCGGCCGCGTCCGTGGGGTGCAGACCGAGTGGGGCGACGTCGAGGCCGACGTCGTGGTCAACGCCGGCGGTATGTACGCGGCCGAGATCGGGCGCCTGGCCGGCGTGCGCGTGCCGACCGTGCCGTTCGCGCACGAGTACCTGGTGACGCAGCCGTTCCGCGAGCGCGAGCGCGACGCGGACGGGGAGATCGTGCATCTGCCGACGCTGCGCGACCCCGACCTGCTGATCTACTTCCGCGAGGAGGGCGCCGGCCTGGTGATGGGCGGCTACGAGCGCCACAGCGCCCCCTGGTCGCTGGACGCCGGGCTGGTCGATCGCATCCCGGCCGAGTTCAACGGGCGTCTGCTGGAGGAGGACTGGGAGCGCTTCGAGGAGATCGCCATGAACTCACGCCGTCGCGTGCCGCTGATGGAGGAGGTCAAGGTCACGCGCCTGATCAACGGCCCCGAGGCGTTCACGCCCGACAACGAGTTCTGCCTCGGCGAGTCCGACGTGCGCGGCTTCTTCGTCGCTGCCGGCTTCTGCGCGCACGGCATCGCCGGCGCCGGCGGCATGGGCAGGCTGCTGGCCGAGTGGATCGTCTCAGGAGAGCCCGGGCTCGACGTCTGGGAGATGGACATCCGCCGCTTCGGCCCGCAGTACCGCTCGCCCAGCTACACGCTCGAGCGCACCCGCGAGGTCTACGAGACCTACTACGACATCCGCTACCCGGGCCACGAGCGCCAGGCGGGCCGGCCGCTGCGGCTGCCGCCGGCCTACGCCTGGCACGCCGAGCACGGCGCCGCCTTCGGCGAGAAGTCAGGCTGGGAGCGAGTCAACTGGTATGAGGCAAACGCCTCCGCCGGCGATCCGGAGCTGCGCCCGCGCGGCTGGGCGGGGATGCACTGGTCGCCGGCGATCGGCGCCGAGGCATTGGCCACGCGCGAGCGCGCCGGGCTGTTCGACGAGTCCTCGTTCAGCAAGCTCGAGCTCTCCGGCCCCGGCGCGGCGTCGCTGCTCGAGCACCTCTGCGACAACCGCGTCGTGCGCGAGCTCGGACAGATCACCTACACGCAGATGCTCAACCGCCATGGCGGCATCGAGTGCGATTTCACCGTGACACGGGTCGCGGAGGAGCTCTTCCAGATCGTCACCGGCACTGCCTTCGGTCAGCACGACGCCGCCTGGATCCGCGGCCAGCTACCCGACGACGGCTCGGTGACGCTGGCCGACGTGACCTCGCGCTGGGCCTGCTTCGGGCTCTGGGGTCCACTGGCGCACGACGTGCTCGCGCCGCTCACCCCGGATCCGCTGGACTTCGGCTACATGCGCATGCGCGAGCTGACCGTCGGCGACGTGCCGGTGCGGGCGCTGCGCGTCACCTACGTCGGCGAGTACGGCTGGGAGCTCTACTGCCCCAGCGAGTACGGCCTCGGTCTGTGGCGGACGCTGTGGGAGTCGGGCCAGCCGCACGGCTTGGTCGCCGGCGGCTACCGCGCGATCGACTCGCTGCGGCTGGAGAAGGGCTACCGCGCCTGGGCCGCGGACATCACGCCGGATGAGAGCCCGTTCGAGGCCGGGCTCGAGTTCTGCGTAGCGTCGGACAAGGACTTCAATGGTGCCCGCGCGCTACGCGAGCGGTCGCTGGCGCGGCGCCTGCGCTGCATCACCCTCGCCGAGCCGCGCGCGGTCGCGCTCGGCAACGAGCCGGTCCGCGTCGGCGGCGAGGTCGTGGGGCGCGTCACCAGCGGCGGCTACGGCTACGCCGTGCAGCGCTCGATCGCCTACGCCTACCTGCCGCCGGATGTCGGCCCAGGCGCGTCGGTCGAGGTCGACATCTTCGGCGAGTGGGTCGCCGGTGATCTCGCCGCCGAGCCGCTTTACGACGCTGAGGGTGACAAACTGCGGCGGCGATGAGCAACGCGCCCGCCTCTGTCCTATCTGACGCAACGATCCTGCAGCACGTGCAGGAGGGACGGATCAAGGTCGATCCGTGGGATCCGAAGATGGTGCAGCCCGCCAGCATCGATCTGCGGCTGGGAGATTCGTTCCGGGTCTTCCACAACCACAAGGTCACCGCGATCGATCTGCGCGATCCACCGTCGAATCTGACCGAGGAAGTGGCAATTCCCGAGGGTGAGGCGTTCGTCATCCATCCGGGCGAGTTCTGCCTCGGGCGCACGCTCGAGTGGGTTCAGATCCCGGCTGACATCGTTGCGCGCATCGAGGGCAAGTCGAGTCTCGGACGGCTCGGGCTGATCGTGCACGCAACCGCCGGCTTTTGCGATCCTGGGTTTGAGGGAACCCTGACGCTCGAGCTGAACAACCTCACGCGCGTGCCCATCCGCCTCTACCCGGGACTCCCGATCGCGCAGCTGTCATTCATGACGCTTGATCGGCCGGCGCTGCGGCCGTACGGCAGCCCAGGACTCGGTAGCCACTACCAGGGCCAGCGCGCCGCGACCGAGAGTCGTTACGAGGGAGGGCCGGCCAACACCGACCCACCGCCCGCGACCCTGGGCTGATGCTGGGTACTACTCTGCACCAGAGGGTGTGCTGTGGCACAGACCAGAGAATGAGCTTGAGAGGATTGCCATGACCACTGAGACCTCGCAGACCCCGGGTGACGCGCCGGTATCCGGCGGCGACACGCTGACGATCGTCGACAACCGCACCGGTAAGACCTACGAGGTCCCGATCGAGGACGGCACGATCCGCGCCACCGAACTGCGCAAGATCAAGGTTGACGACGACGACTTCGGCGTGATGACCTATGACCCCGCCTACATGAACACGGCGTCGTGTCGTTCGTCGATCACCTACATCGACGGTGACAAGGGCATCCTCGAGTACCGCGGCTATCCGATCGAGCAGCTGGCGGAGAAGTCCAGCTACCTCGAGGTCGCCTACCTGCTGATCCACGGCGAGCTGCCGAGTCAGGCCAGGTTCGACGACTGGAAGCACCTGATCACGACGCACACCTTCGTCCACGAGAACATCAAGGACTTCATGCAGGGCTTCCGCTACGACGCGCATCCGATGGGGATGCTGCTCGCGTCGGTTGGCGCGCTTTCGACCTTCTATCCCGAGGCCAACCAGATCAAGAACCACGAGC
>JBOGYJ010000017.1:0-13551 GCA_050696795.1 Solirubrobacteraceae bacterium
GAAAGCTCCAGCGGTCAGCAGCTCGAGCGGGCGCTGGGGCTGCTGATCGACCAGCTGCTGGCGCGGCGCGAGCGGCGTGGACGCACGCTGCGCGTCGTCGTGCTGTCCGCGGTGCTGGTCGAGCGCGGCGGTACCTGGCGCCAGCGTGTGACCTTCCGCGAGTCGCTCAGCGACCCGCTGCGGATGCGGCTCGCACTGACCCCGCGCTTGCGGCTGCTGCCGGCGCCGGCACAGACGTTGGGGTTGGCGGTGGAACGCTTCGGGCCGCCCACCAGCGATCAGCAGGCGCTGCTGGAGGAGCCGGCGCGGGCGCGATCAGCGCGGCTGCGCGAGGCGATCCGCCAGGTTCGCGCCGGTGCCGGACCCGATGCCGCTCTGCGCGTACTGCACATCGACCCGCGCTCGCGCTTCCCGGAGCGCCGCTCGGTGCTGACACCGTTCGAGCGATGACTGGTGCGCGCCGGTTGGCCGTGCCGCGGCGCGCACGTGTCGCCACCGACGGGGACGGGCAGCCGCGCACCGTCGACGGCCAGCCGGTCGACGGCATCCGCGAGACCTGGCTGCTCGAGGATCGCTGGTGGACGGAGGAGCCGCTGCGCCGCCGCTACTGGGAGGTGGTCACCGTCTCAGGCCGCGATCAGGTCGTGTTCCACGACCTGATCACGGGAGACTGGTGGCGGCAGCGGTGACGCAGCGGCCGGGCGGCAGCGGTGACGCAGCAGGATCGCGAGTGGCGACAGCGGTGACGCAGCCCGAGACAACGGGAGAAACCCGGCAGAAATGCCGGGAAACGACCGTACCCTCCGCGACCGAACCCACCTAACATCCATCGCGATGCCTACTGACCCCACACGCAGCGCGATCGGCACGTGGAGCGGCGGCCGCTTCATGCACTTCGGCGAGCAACTCGACGATGAGCGTTTCCTGAAGCTGATCACGCCCGATGCGCACATTCCCACGATTCTCACCGCCGACGTCTACGGCAGCGGCGAAGCCGACACCTGGGTCGCCCGCGCGCTCGCGGCCAGCGAGCTCTCGCGCGATCAGACCTGCGTCGTCGGCGCCGTTGGCCATGACTTCTACGAGGGCGAGCGCGAGGGCTCCAAGGGCTTCCCGCGTTTCACCGACCCGCGCCTGCGCGGCCCCGACCAGTACGCGAGCTATCTGCGGACGGCGACCGAGCGCAGCCTCGAGCGCTGCGGCATCGACAACTTCGATCTGTTGCTGCTGCACAACCCCGATCGCACCGGCTACACCAGCGAGACCGTCTGGGACGGAATGCAGGCGCTCGAGGACGCCGGGCTCACCAGAAACATCGGTGTGGCACCTGGCCCCGCCAACGGCTTCACGCTCGATCTGATCGACTGCTTCGAGCGCTTCGGCGACCGTCTCGACTGGGCGATGGTGATCCTCAACCCGCTCGAGCCCTGGCCCGGCGAGCTCTGCCTGGATTCGGCGGCCAGAAGCGACATCGATGTGATCACGCGCGTGGTTGATTACGGAGGTCTCTTCTACGGCGACCTCACGTCCGAGACCGAGCTCGGCCGCCACGACCATCGCAGCTTCCGTCCCGCCGGCTGGATCGAGTCCGGGCGCGGTCGCATGGAGCAGATGCGACCGATCGCGCAGCGCGCCGGGCTGACGATGATCCAGCTCGCCTGCGCCTGGAACCTCGCTCACGAGCCGGTGAGAACCGTCGTACCGACGCTCCTCCAGGAGTCCGGAGCGCAGGCGCGCCCGGTCGAGGACAAGCGCGCCGAAGTTGCCGCGCTGCCCGCGGAGCAGCGCCTCAGCGCCGAGGACGTGGCCACGATCCGCCGGCTCGGAGACAACGCCGGTTCGATGGTGCTGAAGGGCGGTACGCCCGCCCACGACGGCGACGAGCGCGCCGACAGCTGGGCCATGAGCAACAGCCTCGAGGAGGTCGCGCGGCGCTGGGAGATCGATCCCGTGCGCGATCTCGTTAAGTCGTAGCCATGACGGGCCGGTCCTGCGAGGCCACCAGTCCGGTCAGCAGCATCGGTAGCAGCGCGACCAGCAGCATCGCGGTGGCCAGCGTCCAGCTGCCGGTCGCGCCGTGCAGCGCGCCCATCGCAAATGGCGCGGCCGAGGCGATCAGATAGCCGACGCTCTGGGACATCGTCGAGAGATGTGCGGCGTGATGGCTGTCGGGCGCCCGGGCGACGATGTACCCCAGCGCCAGCGCCAGCGCCGCGCCCTGGCCACAGCCGAACAGGATGCACCACAGGTACGTGACCGATCCGGCCGCCAGGAGCAGCCCCGTGTAGCCGGCCGCGCAGAGGATCACGCAGAGCACGACAGCCGTGCTTGCTCGCCTCACCCGTCGCTCGAAGGATGGCGCCGTGAGCGCGCCGAGCATGCCGGCGAAGCTTGCCAGTGACAGCAACCAGCCGGCCAGCGTGGCCGACACGCCATGGGCCTCCGCGATCGTCGGCAGCCAGCTGAGCGTCGCGTAGAAGCCAAATGACTGAAAGCCCATGAAACCGCTCACGCACCACGCCATCGGATCACGCCAGAGACCCGAGATCGGGGCGCCGTGTGTGGTGTTACCGCTGGCGGACTCCTCGCGCACGTGAGGGACCCAGAGCGCCACGGCGAGCAGCGCGGGGATGCCCCAGACCGCGATCGCCGGCCGCCAGCCGAGCCCGGCCGCATGCTCGAGCGGCACCGTGAGGCCGGCTGTGATCGTCGCCCCGCCCGAGAGCGCGACCGAGTAGAGCGCCGTCATCAGCACCCGCTTCCGGGGGAAGTCGCGTTTGATCAGGCCAGGGATCAGCACATTGCCGACGGCGATTCCAGAGCCGAGCAGCACGGTCCCGAGGAACAGCGGCAGCAGCCCAGGCGCCAGCCTCACCGCGCAGCCGCCGATCACGGCCAGCAGCGTCAGCGTGAGCACGGGACCCATGCTGAACCGCCGGATCAGCCGCGGGGACGCCAGCGCCACGAGCCCGAAGCAGAACACGGGCACGCCGGTCAGCAGTCCGGCGCCGGTCGAGCTGAGACCGGTCGTGTGTCTGATCTGGTTGAGCACCGGCGGCACGGCCGCCACCGTCAGACGAAGGTTGACGGCCGCGATCAGCAGCGCCGTCGCGAGCGACCGGTTCCGGGACATGTCGCCTGGCAACTCAGCCGCTCGGCCGAGCGGCCGCTGTGCTGCTCCCGCGCCGCTCGCGGATCCAATCGCAGGCGGCGTCGAGGTCCATCATCTGCAGCGCGGCTTGAACGTTCAGCCACATGCCATGGCTGAGGAACTCGTTGACCTCGTCCTCGGAAGCGCCCGTGATCTCGCGGATGTGCAGCTCCAGCCGTCGGTAGGCGCCGCTCACGTGCTCGCGGATCGTCTCGTCCTCGCAGGCCGCATACGCCTGCAGCTGAAACATCAGCTTCGGGCGGTTGGTGGTGAGCAGTTCGATGTAACTGTCGCCGAGCGCTCCGAGCAGGTCGGCCCGCTCGTAGTCGCCCCGCGGGTGCTCCAGCTCGAACTGCGCGGCCGCCTCGCCGAACAGCTCCATCACCATCTCGAAACCTCGCTCGACCGCGGCGATGAACAGGTCGCGCTTGGTCGGGAACAGGCTGAAGACGTAGGGCTGGGCGACGCCGACCCGGCGCGCGATCCGGTCGACCGGCGTCCCATGGAGCCCACCGAGCGCGAACTCCTCGATCGCCGCGGTGATCAGCGCGTCCCGGCGCTCGGCTGCCGGCACGCGCTGCCTTACCTGCTTGGAGGTGCTCGTCACACCTCGATCCTACGCTGCGCTGGGAGCCGAGACGCCCGCCGGCGCCGGCGCGCTGGCCGGCAGCCTGCCGGTCACTGTCGTGCTCGCGCCCGCTGTGACCGCCGCCGCTGGGTTGTCGAAGCGCAGGGCGAGCGCGACCAGCGCGCCGGCGGCGAGCACCGCCACGCCCACCCACATCGTGGGCTGCAGGCCGTGCACGAACGCCTGAGGTGACGCATAGCTGCCGTGGTCCGAGAAGACGGTGGAGAGGACCGAGATGCCGAGCACGCCGCCCAGCTCACGGATCGCGTTGGTTGCGCCCGAGGCCTGCCCGGCCTGATCGGTGCGCACCGAGGCGAGCACCGCGCTGGCGGCCGGCGCGAACACCAGCGCCATGCCGGCGCCACCGAAGATGAACGGCACGATCATGCTCGAGTAGGACTGATCGACACTGGCCTCCGAGGCCAGCCAGCCGAGTGCGATCGCCTGCAGCGTCAGGCCGCCGACCATGAACATGCGGCTACCGACGCGCTCGGAGAAATATCCCGCCAGCGGCGAGACGACCATGATCGACCCGGTCCACACCAGCAGCTTCAGCCCGGCCTCGAAGGGGCTGTTGCCGAGCACGTTCTGCAGGTACTGGCTCATGAAGAAGATCGAGCCGAACATGCCGAAGTACATCGACAGCGATGCGACATTGGTCACCGTGAAGCTGCGCCGTGCGAAGAAGCTCATCGGCAGCATCGGTTCGGACGTGCGCAGCTCCTGGGCGACGAACGCCGCCACCAGCACGACGCCGGCCGCCAGCGAGGCGATCACCTCGAGCGCGCCCCATCCCAGCGTCTGCGCACGGATCAGGCCGAAGACCAGCCCGAACAGTCCGGTCGAGGCGAGGCCCAGGCCGGACAGATCGAAGCTGCGTGAGCTGCCGTGGCTCTCGTGCAGCGTCCGCGCGGCGATCGGGAGCAGGGCGATACCGATCGGCACGTTGATCCAGAAGATCCAGTGCCAGTTGCTCAGCTGGATGACCGCGCCGCCGACGAGCGGGCCAAGCGCGACGGCGATGCCGCTGATGCCCGACCAGACGCCGAGTGCGAGCCCGCGGTTCTCGGCGGGGAAGCTGTCGGCCAGCAGGGTCAGGGTCAGCGGTGTGACGACCGCGGCGCCGATCCCCTGCAGCGCGCGGGTGGCGATCAACAGCCCCATGCTGGGGGCGAGCGCCGAGCCTGCCGACGCGGCGGCGAACAGCGCGATGCCAGCGATGAACATGCGCTTGCGGCCGAAGCGGTCGCCGAGCGCGGCGCCGGTCAGCAGCAGCACGGCATAGGCCAGCACGTAGGCGTTGACGGTCCATTCCAGGGACTGCATCGACGCGCCGAGGTCGCGGTGGATGCTCGGCAGCGCGACGCTGACGATCAGGTTGTCGAGGACGACCATGAACAGGCCGACGGAGACGATCAGCAGCGTCCAGATGCGATTGCGAGAGGCAACGGCGTCTGTGGATGGCATTGAGGGCAACTCCTCTTAGACACTTAGTGAGCACTAACTACAAATAAATTAGCAGCCGCTAATAACTTGTCAAGTCGCCGCTCTCCATGCGAACATACGTTCGATGTACGTGGAGCTCCACGCCCACTCGGCCTACTCGTTCCTGGATGGCGCCTCGCTGCCCGAGGAGCTCGTGATCACCGCGCTCGAGCTCGGCTATGAGGCCTTTGCGCTGACCGACCACAACTCCGTCTCGGGTTCGATGGAGTTCGCCCAGAGCGCGCAGGCGTTCGGCCTGCGGGCGCTGCACGGCGCCGAGCTCGACCTCGACGACGGCCGCCATCTGACCCTCCTTGTCCGTGACGGCACCGGCTGGGCGAACCTCTGCCGGCTGCTGACGATCGCGCACGCGGGTACTCGTGAGCGGCGGGGCGGGGCCGCTGTGGTTGCTGGGGTGGGAGGCGGGAATAAATTCAGCGGCCCCGGGCAACCGTCGGTCGCCCTCGAAGACCTCCTCACCCACGCCGAGGGTCTCGTCTGTCTGAGCGGCTGCTACTCGCGTGGCATCCACGACGAGCCGACGCTGCGGCGGCTGCGCGAGGGTTTCGGTAAGGAGAACCTGGCGGTCGAGTTGCAGCGTCCCTATCTGCCGGGGGATCGCGCCCGCAACCGGCGCCTGGAGTGGCTGGCCCGTCGTTTGGAGCTGCGCACCGTGGCCACCGGCAACGTGCACGCGCACGCGCGCGCCCGCGCGCCGCTGCAGGACGCGTTCGTCGCACTGCGGCTGCACTCGACGCTCGACGCCTCGGAGCCGGACCGGCGCGGGAACTTCAGCCACGTGCTGGCCGCGCCGGCGGCGATGGCGGCACGCTTCCCCGAGTACCCGGAGGCGGTCACGGAGACCGTGCGGCTGGCCGAGTCGCTGCAGTTCGACCTCACCAGCGACCTCTCCTACAGCTATCCGGGAGCCGAGGACCCGTGCAAGCTGCGCGAGCTCTCGCAGCTGTGCAACGCGCGCCTGCACGAGCGCTTCAAGGACCAGCCGGCGGCACGTGAGGTCGCCGTGGCACGGCTCGAGCAGGAGCTGCGGATCATCGAGAAGCTCAACCTGGCCGGCTTCTTCGTGCTCCATCACGAGATGCTCGAGCTCGCGCGGGAGGTGGCGGTCGAGGTCCGCGGCCGCGGCGCGGGCGGAGGCAAGGGGTGGGCGGGCGGGATCGAATCTCCGCGGGCGGCGCTGCCGCCGGGCCGCGGGCGCGGCTCCAGCGTCTCCTCGATCGTCTGTTACCTGACCGGTCTCTCGCATGTGGACCCGATCGCCAACGAGCTCGCGATCGGGCGCTTCCTCAGCGAGGACCTGAAGGCGCTGCCGGACATCGACCTCGACTTCCCGCGTGACATCCGCGAGGTGCTGATCCCGCGCGTGTCAGAACGCTTCGGCTCCGACCGGGCGGCGCTGGTCGCCGCCTTTCCCACCTACCGCGCACGTGGTGCGATCCGCGAGCTGGGCAAGGTGCTGGGGCTGCCACCGGGGGAGATCGAGCGCGTCGCTCGCGGCAGCGAGGGCTGGGACGCGCGCAACGTGGGCCGTGACATCGAGGTCGCCGGCGGCGGGGCGAATTCATCCCAGCCGTCCGCCCCCCGGAATATGTCTCACCCACCCGCCCCCCACCTGACCGGGCGCTGGGCCTGGCTGGCGCGGCTGGCGGCGCAGGCGCACGGGCTGCCGCGCCATCTCAGCCAGCACTCGGGCGGGATGATCGTCGCCACCCGTCCGCTGATCGACTGCTGCCCGGTGGTGCCGGCCGCGATGGAGGGCCGCTACATCGCCCAGTGGGACAAGGACTCGTGTGCGGATGCGGGCTTCCTCAAGATCGACCTGCTCGGGCTGGGGATGCTCTCGGCGGTGGAGCGCTGCGTCGAGCTGATCGCCAAGACACGCAACGAGCGGATCGATCTCAGCCGCATCCCGCACGACGACCCGGAGACCTACCACGCGATCCAGCACGCCGAGACCACCGGTGTCTTCCAGATCGAGAGTCGCGCGCAGATGCAGTCGCTGCTGCGCACGCGGCCGGAGAACCTCAAGGACATCGCGATCCAGGTGGCGATCGTGCGGCCAGGACCGATACAGGGCGGTGCCGTCAACCCCTACATCGAGCGGCGCCAGCGGCTGCGGGTCGATCCTGACTACCAGATCCCCTACGAGCACCCGTCGCTTCAGCCGGCGCTGCGCGAGACGCTGGGGGCGATCATCTTCCAGGATCAGGTGCTGGAGGTCGCGAGCGCCTTTGCCGGGTTCCGGCCAGGGGAGGCCGAGGATCTGCGGCGGGCGATGAGCCGCAAACGCTCCGAGGCGGCGATCGAGGCCCATCACGAGCGCTTCGTGCAGGGTGCGATACGCCTGCACGGAGTCGACGCGGAGCTCGCCGAGCGGGTGTTCGAGAAGGTCAAGGGCTTCTCCGGCTTCGGCTTTCCCAAGTCGCATGCGGCCGCCTTCGGGCTGCTCGCCTATCAGTCGACCTGGCTGCGCGTGCACTACGG
This sequence comes from Solirubrobacteraceae bacterium, assembly GCA_050696795.1. GTDB lineage: Bacteria > Actinomycetota > Thermoleophilia > Solirubrobacterales > Solirubrobacteraceae > Palsa-465. Next base: position 7,770 of record JBOGYJ010000017.1, read on the forward strand.
ACCGGAGTTCCTGTGCGCGCTCTTGAACGAGCAGCCGATGGGCTTCTATCCGCCGGACTCGCTCGTGCACGAGGCGCAGCGACGCGGGCTCGAGGTGGTCGCCCCAGACGTCAACGCTTCCGACGTGAAGTGCACGATCGACGCCGAGGGGCGAGTCGTCGTCGGGCTGGGCTACGTCCGTGGCGTGCGGCGCACCGAGATCGAGACGCTGGTTGCCGAGCGGGAGCGCAGCGGTCCGTTCACGAGCCTCTCGAGCCTGGCCTCACGCGCCGGTGCCGGCGCCCCGGCGCTTGACCTACTGGCCTGGTCGGGGGCCTGCGACGCGCTCGCCGCGCCGCCCCAATCCTCCGCGTCCGCGAACCAGCTTCGGCCTGCCCATCGCATCTCGCCACGCCGGCTCGCGCTCTGGCAGCTCGGTGTGGCCACTGCCGCTCGTGGCGTCCGTGGCGGTGGCACGCAGCTGGCGCTACCGCTGGAGTTGCCGCGGGCGCCGGCGCTACCAGGGCTGTCGGGGTGGGAGGCGCTGGTGGCGGACTACAGCATGCTGGGCATGACGGTCGCGTCACATCCCATGGGGCTGCTGCGCTCGCGCCTGCCGCGGGGCTGCAGCGACAGCCGCGACCTGGCGCAGTTGCGCCATGGGGTAGGGGTGCGGATCGGCGGCCTGGTGGTGGCGCGTCAGCGTCCGGGCACCGCTGCCGGTGTCGTGTTCGTGCTGCTCGAGGATGAATTCGGCGTGATCAACCTGATCGTGCCGCCACCGGTCTATGAGCGCCATCGGCTGGCGGTGCGCACCGAGCCGTTGCTGCTCGTCGAGGGCAAGCTCGAGCGCTATGCGAAGGGTGGGGGAGCGATCAACGTCTTGGTGAGCCGCGTCGAGCAGGTCACGGCACCCGGCGGACTGATCGCGAAGGTGCAGGACTTCTCGCCGCTCGACGACCAAGCGCTGGCCGAACACAGGGCCGCGGCGGTGGGTGGGGACGAGGTCGACGATTTCCGTGCGGTGGCGCCGCCCGTGATGAGCTTCGCGGCAGGCCGCAGGCGCTGAGCAGCCAGGCTCGCGCTGACGCGACATCCCGCTCGCCGGCACGGTAAGGTCCCGGACACATGGTCGGCGTCGTCATCATCGCGGTCCTCTTCGTCGCCTTGGCGGTCCTGGTTGCCGCCGGAGCTTCCAGGGGCTCGTTCGGGGGGCTCGGCAAGGCGCTGCAGACGACCAATCGCAGCGGCTCGCGGCTGTTCAACAGCTCGATGATCTTCGTCTACCTGGCCGGCATCATCGTCGTGCCGGCCATCTTCATCATCGGCAATCGCGACAACTCCAATGCACAGGTGCACGGCGTCAGGCTGACTGCCGCGATGCAGTCTGGCCGTGAGCTCTTCGCCGAGCACTGCGCCGTCTGCCACACGCTCGCCGCTGACAACGCCGTCGGCAAGATCGGGCCGAACCTCGACCAGGTGCGGCCGTCCGAGGCGCTGATCATGAAGACGGTCACCAACGGCTGCCTGCAGAAGCCGACGGCCGCCAGCGTGCACAGCACCTGCCTCGGCTACGGCAACATGCCGGCCGACATCGTCCAGGGCCGCCAGGCACAGGACATCGCCGCGTTCGTCGCGGCCATCGCCGGTCGTCCCTGAGCTGGCTGCCGCCTACGGCGGCCCCTCCGCCGACCCGCCGACCCCGAGCCCCCATCAACCGACCCCCCGATCCCCCGATCAGCCGATCAGCCGACCCCCCGATCCCCCGGCCAGCCGATCAGCCGATCAGCATCAGCCTCGCGTGACTGAATCCACGCGCCCGCGCCCCACTGTCCGGCTGGCGACCGGGCCAAACCTAAGACGTCATAAATCCAAGGCCGGTTCTCCGCAAAGTGCGGGAGAGATTGTGATTTACGACACGCGTCCATCCGAACGGCTTGTTACCCTCGCCGCTACGTCAAATGCTGAATTCCCGCCTGGTCCGCCCGTGGGAGGCGGTGGGAAGCGGGGGACCCAAGTTGTTTGGGGCGAATCGCGTTCAGGGAACGCGTAGTGCCGCTCTTTCAGGCACGAGCCCGTCAGCTAACCCCGCAAGCGCAACAACGAGAAAGAGGACGCGATCTCAATGCCTGAAGCGGGGTCGAACTTCATGGACTGGCAGCAGGTGGAAAGGGAAAGTCGCCTGTTCGCCGACGAGGATTTCAGCTGGTCAGAGCCGCCGCAGCGCAGACGCAGGCGTCTGACCGGAGGCGCTGCGCCGGCGCGCCGCGCCGCTGTCGAGGAGCCGATCCGCGCTGAGCGTCGGGTCGCGGTGCTCGAGTATGAGCCCGAGTTGACTGACGACTACGAGTCACACTCCGAGCACGACTCGCATGCCGACCACCGGCCGACGCCGTACGTGCCTGACGAGCACTGGGACCAGCCACGCACGGAGGTCCACAGCCACTTCGACGAGATGATGCAGGAGTGGAACGCGAACTATGGCTCCGGTGCGGGTCGTGAGCCGGACACATCGGCCGAGCGTGCGTTCGACCTCTCCGATCCAGGCGGCCATGTCCCCGCGCATGGTGTGCGGCGGACGGTCGTGATCACCGGTCGCGGCGATGATCGCTACCTCCCGGCCCCGCGCCCGCGCCGCTCATCGGAGCTGCGGTTCCACGAGCGCTCGGGCTTCAGCCCTGACCGAGCCGGTCTCTGGGCGGTGCTGCTCGGCATCGCGTTGGTCATCGGCGCAGTCGCGCACTGACACCGCCCCACGCGACGGCGTCCGGCTCCGCTCAGGGGAGCAGCGTGTCGCGCACGGCGCGGGCCTCGGCGCGCGCTGTCTCACTGAGCTTCGTGGGCTGTACCGGCCGCACGATGCTCCAATGCCTGCCGACCGGGCAGCGCTGAACGCGCCAGGGTCCGAGTCGCAGCGCCTTCACCGACGCGCCTGGGATCCACGTCGTTGTGAACAGATGCCCGCGATGGCAGCGGACGATCGTTCGCAGGCCCACCAGCGAGCCGCTGCGCCGTCGCAGAAACCACGCCTCGATCGCGGTGGCGCCGCCCGCCACAGCCAACCCCTTGTGCCGTTTGCTCAGCTTCATCTTGTGACAAAGCTACTACGCGCTTGACGCATCGCCAAGGCCGCGTAGACTTATCAAGCGTAAGCAGGTCCGAAAAGTAAAGGGCCTGTGATGTGCCCCCTCCCGACGGTCAATGCAACCGGCCCGCGGTCAGTATCGCGGGCCGGGGTTATCTCCCTCTCTCAAGATTGCGCGGGTCCTTGACGTGAAGACAGCAATGAGCAGATTTCAGATCCACGATGAGCTGACCGCGCCTGAGCGCTCGGCCCCGGTGCTGCGGGGGGCGCTGGCCGGTGGCGGTCAGCTTCCGAATGTCCTGGGCGTGCTCGCCGGCTCGCCTGCGGCGCTGCGTGCCTACGCCCGCTTCCGTTCCGAGCTGCGCCACGGGCAGCTGGGACGGTCGACGATCGAGCGGATCTCGCTTGCGGTCGCCGAGCACCACGGCGCGGAGCAGGGCGTCTTCATGCACTCACGGGCCGCCCGTGCCGCCGGCCTCGGCGTCGACGAGATCGCGTTGGCGCGCCAGTTCGACTCCGAGGATCCCCGTGAAGCGGCCTTGCTGCGCTATCTGCGGGCGCTGATGGTCGAGGGTCGCCCGCCCATGTACCTACACGAGGAAGCGCGTGAGGCCGGATGGGATGACGAGCAGTTGCTCGAGGCGATCGCGATGGTCTCGATCGAGGGCTTCGTGTCGATGATCAATGTTGCCGGCGAGGTCCCGGTCGATGGCTCCTCGGAAGAATCCCGAATGTTGAAGGCTGCCTAGATACAGTTCCATTGGCATGGAGGCATCCAGAGAGTTCGAGGGCGATTCGCCCACGGACGGCTGTGGGCACGTGGCAGCGCAGGGACCGTGCTGCCCGTTCTACCACGAGGCCGTTGAGCTGGTGGGGCGCCGCTGGACAGGCGCGATCCTGCGCGTCCTGATGGAGCGGCCGATGCGCTTTTCCGAGGTGGGGCAGGCGGTCCCCGAGTTGTCGGACCGCCTGCTCTCCACCCGCATGAAGGAACTCGAGGCGCGTGGCATCGTCGAACGCACGGTGCGTCCTGGGCCGCCGGTGCGGGTCGAGTACGCGCTGTCTGAGATGGGCCGTGAGCTCGGCCCGGCGCTCACTCAGCTGCAGGATTGGGCACAGCGCTGGCTGCCCCGTCGCGCCGCGCGCTGACCGCGGCTCCGCGCCAGGTCCATCTCCAGGTTCACGCGGAGCGTTTGGCATCGCACGTTTCCTGAGAGCTTCTGAGCATGAGCGATGAATCCGAACGCCGCCTGGCACGAAACGAAGCTCTGTTCCGCGAGACCAACGAGGCGATCGAGCGCGGGCAGTGGCCGGACGATCCGGCAAAGCTCGTCCGCTTCCGCTGTGAGTGCGCCCGCCTGGATTGTGGTGAGGCTGTGGAGCTGACGCTCGCCGAGTACGAGCAGATACGGAGCTCTCCGAGACGTTTCGTGATCATCCCGGGCCATGAAACGCCGGAGATCGAGATCGTGATCTCGCGCGCGCCGGACTACCTGATCGTCGAGAAGCAGGACAAGGCCGGCGAGACCGCGACGGCCCGGGATCCGCGTCAGTGAACGTGTGACCCGGTGGGCAGCCTGAACATCATCCGCGCCTCGGTGCCGCCGCCAGCGCGCTCGGCGAGCGCGAACTCGTCGGCGGCGTCGGTGATGAAGGCAAGGCCCCACCCGAGTCCCGCCCGGATCGGGCTGGTGTTGGGCCCGCGGCCGTCATCGGCCACCAAGATCCAGAGCTCGTCGCCGACCACGCGCGCCGTCACGTGCACATAGCCAGGCTCGTCCTCGTAGGCGTGCAGGACGACATTGCTGATGGCCTCCGAGACGGCCAGGCGGACCCCATCGAGCTGGGCACCACGGATCCCGATCGACTGCGCGTAGTCGGCCAGCGCGTGCCGCAGCGTGGGAACGATATCGGGAGTCGCTCGGTAGGACTGATTGATGCTCGCGTGAACCGCGACCACGGATGGATCGTATGACTGGTGTCGGATAGCTCCCATTTGGCCGCGGGGAAACGTGTCGGTTTGGGAAAGCTTCCCCACCGACGCTCGCTTCACGCGCCGATAAACAAGTAACGTTCCGCCGCGATGACCGATCAGCCCGAACTCACCGCCAGGGACGCCCTCGCGCGCGTGGAGCAGGAGGGCATCCGCTTCATCCGCCTGTGGTTCACGGACATCCTCGGGAACCTCAAAGCCTTCAGCATCAACAGCACCGAGCTGGCCGACGCCTTCGACGGTGGCATGGGCTTCGATGGTTCCTCGATCACCGGCTTCAACGCGATCGAGGAGTCCGACATGATCGCGGTGCCGGATCCGAGAACCTTCGCCGTGCTGCCCTGGCGTGGTGGCGAGCACGCCGTCGGCCGCATGTTCTGCGACATCCGCACCCCGGAGGGCACACCCTACGAGGGTGATCCGCGCCACATCCTCCGCCGCGCCGTACAGCGCGCCAATGACATGGGCTTTGACCACTTCTTCGTAGGCCCCGAGCTCGAGTACTTCTATTTCAGGGACTCGCGCTCGACCGAGGTGCTCGACGAGGGCGGCTACTTCGACCTGACAGCGCTCGACGCCGGCTCCGATCTGCGCCGCGACACGGTCCTCGGGCTCGAGCAGCTCGGCATCCACACCGAGTACTCGCACCACGAGGTTGGCCCCAGCCAGCACGAGATCGACATGCGCTACGCCGACGCGCAGACGATGGCCGACCACTGCATGAC
>JBOGYJ010000018.1:0-6507 GCA_050696795.1 Solirubrobacteraceae bacterium
TGCACCGCACCGCAGCCACAGCCGGAGTCAGACGTCGGTTCGCGCCCCATCAACTCAGGCACGCCCACGCCGTTGAAATGTCCCGGGAAGGCGTCCCGCTGGTAGTGATCCAACGGCAACTCGGGCACGCCGATCTCGGAGTTACCTCCGCGTACCTGCGAGGGATCGACAACACCGAGATCATCCACACCGTCCACGAACGACCCACACCGATGATCCCGGCAACCGCCAGGCTCGCACCTGACGCGTAGCCGCGAGCGCATGACAGGCGCGACGGGCCACAGTCTCCGCGGCATGCCCGTCGCGCTCCTGGTCGCCAAAGCTCAAGCGCGTCAAGCTGGGCAGTCTTGGTGAAAGGGATCATCAGCCTCGGAGGGCGGCGGTAACGTCAGAGGCCTTGCGGAACAGACGTGCGGGTCGGGTTGGGGCAGCGCGGAATCCGTGATGTTCGTAGAAGCGCCGTGCGGGTTCGTCGATCGCATCGACGACGATCAGTCTGCCGCCGGCGATCTCGATCGCATCCGTGGCTCGGGTGAGTGCGTCGAGCAGCAGGCTGGCGCCCAGGCCCTGACGGTGGAGGCTGGTCTCAAGCGCGAGCCGTGCGAGCAGGATCGCTGGGATGCTGTGCGGGGCGCCGTGGCCGAGCTTTGAGGGCAGTTCGTCGCGACGGACCTCGTGTGGGCAGAGGCTGAAGTAGCCGACGGCGATGTTCTTCTCGGTCCAGACGTAGGTGCGGGCCGTTCCCATCGCGTCTGCCCTCAGCGCGGAGTCTCTGAGCCAATGGTCGAGTGTCTCGTCGCCGCATGCGAACCCCGCCAGGTCATGGCGCGCCGCGATCCGCTCTGAGAGGTACACGCCTGTCGTTTGGGCTCAGGCCCGCCGGAAACGCGGCTGCTCTTGTTCGCGGCGAGCTACCGCAGCCAGTTCGGGCATCGATTCCGCGGGCTCATCAAGGCTCTCGAGCAGCTGCTCGAAATAGTCACTGGGGACAAGCGTGTAAGCGTGCTCGGCTATCACCCGTTCGGCCTTCTCCGCAGCGGCTGCGACCATGAAGCCACTCAAGGACGTGCGCTCGAGCGTACTTGCGTACCGGATTCGCTCGGCGCTGTCAGGGTCAATCCGTGCCTCGATGCGTTCAGTTCGAGAAGGCATGCCGGACATTGTACGGGTTGTAGTGGTCAGAGTCGAGCGCAACAAACAGACCCCACGCAAGCGAACCAACGAGCGACCCCAGCAACGCCCCCGCCCCTCAGGAACAGCGATTGCTTCATGTACGCGGCTCAGAAAGCAGCGCGAGCGCATTGGCGACGAGGTGTGTGCGACGGTCGTTCGCGCAGGAAGTAGAGTAATTCCGCTTTGAGTACCGGGGGAACTGAGCGAGGGGAACGGAGTAGTTGGGTGTGGCTGTCGTTGTTGCCGCTTGGTCTGGGCGCGTGGGCGCCGGCGGTGGCGGGTCACCGCTGCGGTGTCAGGCGCTGGACGATGTTTGGGCTGCTTTGCGGCGCCGCGGGGTTCGCTGGGTGGGTTCTCGCGGCTATCGACGCGCACACGAATCTCGCCGGGCTCGCGGTGGTGCTGATGCTCGGCGCGTGGCTCGCGGGGGCGCTCACGTCGTTTGCCATCCGACCCGCATATGAGGATCTAATCGACGGGACGCCGCATCGCTCTGATCCCTGGCCGCAGCCGACGGGACGATCGAGGACTTGGACCGTCCGCTATGCGGTAGCCGCGTTCGTGATCACCTTCGCTGGTGACTTTTTGCTCGGCGTATTACTCCGTCACCTGTTCGGCGTCCATCTGAAGGTCGGGGTTGGTGTTCTCATCGTCGATGCGACGCTGCTCGGCAGTCTGTTACCCGTTGCCCGCGGGCGTGGCCTATCACTGTCTGATCTTGGGGTGCGGGCAGCGCCCTCTATGAGATCGCTTGGGCTCGTGCTCCTGGTGCTCTTGGCTTACGCGTTAGCGGCAGCCGTTTATGCCGCGTTGTTCATCGGTCATTCTGCTCGCCATTCAGCGGACCTTCTCTCTGGCGTCAGGCATCTCGGAACGGTTCTGACAGTGGTCACGGTCGTTGCGGTGGCCGTGAGCGCACCGGTCGTTGAAGAGACCTTCTTCCGCGGTTTGCTTTACCGGAGCCTGCGCAATCGGCTGCCGGTGCCCCGGGCCGCGCTAATCGGCGGGGTGCTTTTCGGCTTCGTTCACATCATTGGCTACCCGTTGATCACCGTCCCGGTCAAGATGCTCTTCGGGATCCTCGCGTGCCTGCTCTATGAACGAACGGGATCACTTATTCCTGGGATCGCTGTGCACTCATTCGTGGACGCGTCCGCGGTCGACTTGGCGCTCACCGGCAACGATGACATCGTGCTCGTCTGCTTCGGTGCGCTGATCGTCGGATTGGTTCTGCGCTGGGCTTTCCAGAGCCTGACCAGGCCTCTGCCCAGCGGCACAGCGGCCGAGGCGCCCGCCTGATTACAGCAGCGCTGAAAGCGCGGGGCATTGCGAGGAACTCGCCCTGCAACTTGCGCGATCGCCAGCCAAGAACCTCCCGAAGGCGCGCTTCTCAACGGCGACAGTCGCATAGACGGCGGTGACACTCAAGCTCGGTCGCCAGTCCTGCACGGAACGGCGCAGACCGACTGCCTGGAGGAGCGCAAGACCGGGTGTCCCGCCGACCGCGCGCTATCGCTTCCGCTCGTTGAGCCGGGTCACGAAGACGATCACATTGGCGACGATCGGCTTGGATGCTTTGAAGATCACCGGTACCCTTCGCACTGGTATGTCCGCAAAGGAAAAGTTGCTCGAACGGGTCGAGGCCTTCTCTGAGGAGGAGGCGGCGCAGACTTTGCGCCTCCTGGATCACCGCGCCGACCCAGTGGTTGCCGCGTTTCGTGATGCACCGCTCGACGACGAGCCTTGGACCGATGAAGACGAAGCGGCAGCAGCCGAGGGCCGTTCGGACATCGCAGCTGGACGCACCGTATCGCTGGAGGAAGCGATGCGGGAACTTGGGTGAGCGACGCTCCTTGGGGTATTGAGCTGACGCGGATCGCCCAACGCGATCTGCGCCGCTTGGACCCCCCGGTCAGACAGCGGATTGCCGAGGCTTTGACCACACTGGCGACCGACCCGCAGCGTCCCGGCGCGCTTCGCAAACTGACCGGCGCGCCAGAGTCACGGCTGCGCGTCGGCGATTGGCGCGCGCTGGTCTTACTCGACGAACAGCGGCGCGTGATTCAGGTCACCCGTGTGCTCCCTCGCGGACGGGCCTACCGCGACTGACACCGGGCGCCGCTGGGTTGCCGCTCCTCGGCATGGACTCGGACCCGGCGCGCGGCTATTGCTTTGCTTCCGCGCCGAGAGCGGACCCCGCTTGTGCATTGGCGACGATTGGTGACGTCTCAGGGTGCTCGATATTGGCGATTTGCTGGTCTCGGGCGGGCGTGTCGTGGCGCCCCCTCGGGACCGCCAGCAGGGCTGGGGTGCTGAGCGACGGAGTCTTGCTGGTCGTCTAGGCGGGCTGGTTGATTTCGAGGAGGAGCGCTTTGAGCTGGGCGAATCGGTCTTGCCCGAGCTGCGCCTCCCAGTCTTGCTCGATGTCCCGGACAGCATCGCGGATTGTGTAGGCGGCGCGCTCGCCCCGGTCGGTGAGCGCGATGCGCTTGGATCGGCGGTCGCTTGGGTCGGGCTGTCGCTCGAGGTATCCGAGCGTTTCGAGTTGTCCGAGGAGGTAGTTGACCGCCTGCTTGCTCATGCCCCGCTGTGCCGCGAGCTCCGAAGGGCGCGCGCCTTGCGGGCCGGGGTAGAGGATGAGGTTCATGTGGGTCAGGTCCAGGTCCTCGAATCCCTCCGCGTGGAGCCGCTCGAGCATGCCCCGCAACACTCTCTCCCAGGGCATTCGCAGGAGCGCTCCGATCATCGGGGGGCCGAACTTCTCACGCGGATCAGTAAAGACGCTTGACTTCTTTCTGGATGTCATATAAAGTCAAGACACTTTACCATCTTGGTTTGGAGGGCACATGACAACGAGCACCTATGACGAGATCCTGGTCGGCGGTATGGCGATCCGTCCACGGATCGAGCCTGCCGAAACCGATGGGGTAGTCGCGATCCACGAATTCGACGTTCCCGCCGGCACGGGCCTCCCGGTCCCTCATAGCCATGACGCTTACGAGGAGACGATCTACGGCGTGAAGGGAACGGTAACGTTCACGCTCGAGGGCACCCCCTACGACATTGAGCCTGGCCAGACCCTCTTCATCCCCCGCGGCGCGGTCCACACCTTCGCCAACTCCGGCGCTGTCGACGCCACCGCGCTCGCGATCATCACCCCGGGTCTCCTCGGCGCCGACTACTTCCGCGAAGTCGCGGCAGTCATCGACGCCGCCGGCGGCGGCCGTCCCGACCTCGCGGCGATCGGCGAAGTGATGCGCCGCCACGGCCTGACCCCAGCCACCTAGCAGTCATCCAAAGCCAACCGATGCACCGCCGGGCCCGGGCGCGCCTGCGCCATCCCGTGCGCCCGGTGACAACCGCCCGGCGCTCGCACTCAGCGCCTGCTTCGCGCCCGAGCCAGGCGCTGAGCCAAACGCTCGCGATCCTGGCCAGCGATGACCGGCTATCGCATCGGCGACGATTCGCATCGGTCATCGCAGGCGGCGCCGCTGTGGGCAGAGAGGACTCTCCCGTCTGTCTATAGGCTGCGATCTTCTACTCGAAAGGCTCTTGATGATCTCTCCCGACGCGACTCCCGTCCGTGGCCGCAGCCTGCGATCCACTATCTCCTCCAGCGGCGAACTGCGGCTGGGACTGGCTGAGCGTGATGTTCCCCGGCCTGGTGGCAGCGAGGTGGTCGTGGCCGTCGAGGCCTCGCCGATCAACCCCTCGGATCTTGGCGTGCTGCTGGGCGCGGTCGATCCTGGCACGCTGCGCAGCGACGGACCAGATCTCGTGGGGACTGTCCCTGAGGCGGCGCTCCCGCTGTATCGCGACCGGCTGGACAAGCCGTTGCCCGTCGGCAACGAGGGCGCTGGCACCGTGGTCGCCGCGGGCGCGGAGGCGGCCACGCTGTTCGGCCGTCGAGTCGCGCTGCTCGGAGGGTCGATGTGGGCTGATTACCGCGTGGTCGACGCGGCCGCCGTCGTCGAATTGCCCGACGAGGTCAGCACCGCCGAGGGCGCAGCACTGTTCGTCAACCCGCTGACCGCGCTATCGATGGCTGAGACGATGCGCGTCGAGGGTCACAGCGCTCTCGTCCACACTGCCGCTGCCTCCAACCTCGGGCAGATGCTCGTGCGGATCTGTGCCGCCGACGGGATCGGCTTGGTGAACATCGTGCGCCGTGCCGAGCAGGCCCAGGTACTGCGCGACCTCGGCGCGGTCTACATCGTCGACTCCTCACAGCCAGGCTTCGCCGACCGGCTTACCGAGGCGATCCGCGCAACCGGCGCAACCCTGGCCTTCGACGCCATCGGCGGCGGCACACTGGCCGGCGACATCCTCAACGCGATGGAGCGCGCGCAGCCACCGCTCACGTCGTACACGCCCTACGGAACCGCGGTGCACAAGCAGGTCTACATCTACGGCTCGCTCGACTTCTCCCCCACCGTCATTGACCGCAAGTTCGGACTGACCTGGAGCGTCGGTGGGTACCTCCTGACCAACGCGTTGGCGCGTCTAGGCGGTGAGGCGATGGGCCGGATGCGCGCCCGCGTTCTGGCCGAGGCCAAGACGACCTTCGCGTCGGGGTACGCGCGGACGATCGCGTTGCGCGATGTCCTGCAGCCCGAGGTCCTCGCCGTGTTCGCGCGCCGGAGCACTGGAACGAAGTATCTCGTCGACCCGTCGAGTGACCGTTCGAGCTGACGAACTGCCGCTGAGCACCGGGGGGAGCAGTTTCGCGAGCGGCTCACGGCAACGGTCCTAGCGCCACACCGAGTTGAGCCTGTGCTGGCGAGGCGCGTAGCTGCGGTACGCCGGTGGGCTTGGCGCTCCTTACCCGAGCCGCACAGGCAGCTCCCGTGTGCCCGGCGCTGGCGCCACGATCGCATCCGTCTTCAACGCCAGCCGTTCTGGCGCGATCGCATCGGCGACCAAACGTCGCTCGGGCGAGCGACGCGCTCGTGGCGAGAGGAGCAAGTCGCTCGGCCAGTTCGACTAGACACGCGCTTTAGTGGTGGCGCGCAACTTCCGCGGTGTCGTCGTTCGGGTTGACGCGGACGGCAAGCTGAATGGCATCTTGACATGCTACCTGCCAATATGGCATTGTACGTGTCATGGTCTCACTCAGCCTGCGAGAAGAGCACGCGATGGCGACCCGCCAGCGGGTCCTCGCGGCGGTGGCAGACCTCCTCGAGCGCGGCGATGCCGAGGAGGTGACAGTGCCGGCGGTGGCCGAGGCCTCGGGGGTGTCGCTGCGGACCATCTACCGCTACTACCAGACGCGGGATGAGCTGCTCGAGGCGGCTGGACGGTGGATCGGCGAAGAGCTACTCAAGCATCCCTATC
>JBOGYJ010000019.1:0-3122 GCA_050696795.1 Solirubrobacteraceae bacterium
GCGAAACTCCCCCCACCTTCGTTCCCGCCGTTCACCGATCGTCCGATCCCAGCCACGCGAGCACAGGCGACCTCGCTCTCCTACACCGCGCTCGCGACCTACGAGCAGTGCGGCTACCGCTTCTATGCACAGCGCATTCTCGGCTTGCCTGACCTGCCGAATCCCGCGCTGCCCGCGGGAGGGGAGCAGCGGGGACGCGCGGCCGGCACCGCCGCTTCGGTTCGCGGCGGCCTTACGGGCGCGCAGCGCGGGACCCTGATCCATCAGGTGCTGGCGGGCATGGACCTGCGCGACCCATCGCTGCGCGAGGCGATGCCGACCGATGTGCGCGGCCTGCTCACCGGACTGATCGGCAGCAGCACCTTCGCGCGGCTCGCGGGGCTGCGCGACGTCAGCCGCGAGCAGCGCTTTGCCTTCCCGGTCGGCGAGACGCTGATCACCGGAGTGTTCGACGTGATCGCTCAGGACAGCCCTGGTCACCTGCTGGTGCTCGACTACAAGAGCGATCACCTGGCAGGCGCGGAGCCCGCCGTGCTCGTGTCCGAGCGCTATATGGCCCAGCGCCTGATCTACGCGCTCGCCGCGCTCAAGCTGGGCGCGCCCACGGTCGAGGTCGTGCACCTGTTCCTCGAGGCGCCGGAGAATCCGGCCTGGGCGGAGTTCCGGGTCGCTGACATGCTGGCGCTCGAGGCCGAGCTCGCCGAACGGGTCGCCAGCGTGGGTGGGAACCAACTTGACGACTTCCGAGTCACGAACGCTCCTGGCCGCCGCGTCTGCGATAGCTGCCCGGCGCAGGGCGGGCTCTGCTCCTACCCGCTCGAGCTCACGTCTCGCTAACGCGGGATTCGTGCAGCGGAGGTCCCGGCACCGGCTCGTCGCCACCGAGTGGCCTTGCCTGAGCGGGCTGGTCGTCGGGGCCGTCGAACAGCGAGCGCGGCCAGCGCTTGCCCACGAGCACCGTGTTGAACTCGACCGAGTAGAGCGTCAGCTGTGTGATCAGGTGCAGCCACGTGAGGATGCCGAGGACCAGCGCGAAGACGCCGTACGCGTGATCGGAGTTCTTGATGTGGGCGATGTAGACGCCGCCCACGTACTGCAGCGCCGTCAACAGGATTGCGGCCATCGCGGCGCCCGCCATCAGATCCCTCCAGCCCGGCGGCTGCTCGCAGAGGAAGTGGAACGACACCATGAACAGGCAGAAGTCGATGAGGATCGAGACGACGATCCCGGCCGCGTACGTGACGGCGCCGCCGCCCAGGCCCTCGCCGACGACGCCCGAGGCGGCCGAGCCCAGCACGAACAGCAGTCCCAGAACGAGCAGCAACAGGAAACCGCGGATCTTCTTCTGGAAGAAGTTGGCGCGCTCGCTGCGCGGGATCTCCCACACCTGCTCCAGCGCGGATGACATCGCCCCCGTGACGCCCGATCCAGACCAGAGTGCGAGCAGGATGCCCGCGACCAGCGCAAGCACGTCGCCTTTCAGCCGATCGTTCTTGATCGTCGTACCGATCACGGGAAAGCTGCCCAGCACCGAACTGCTGACCGAGTCCCTGAGCGATGTGTCACCCGCCAGCACGTAACCGAGCACGGTCACGAATACCAGCAGCAGCGGGAAGATCGAGAAGAACCCGTAGAAGGCGACCGTGACCGCCAGATTCCCGGCCTGGTCGTCGCCGAACTTCTTGATCGCGGCGATCAGCAGAGCTGGGGGCTTGTGCTTCTGCTGGTAGCGGTCGAAGGCCCTGACCGGTGAAAGAGCATCCATCGACGGCATTTCTACCCGTTCTGGCAGCAGTCCCGCCTGAGAACTGAATAAGAACTGAATATGGTCCACATGTCTGGTTGTCCCGGGGCTTGCCGGTTGCCGCTCGAGCGAGCAGCTCGTTCCTAAACAGACCGGGTCCTCAGACACAGTCGGGTCTCATGGGACCGCTTCGGCAGGAGGACGACCGCCGAGCGCTCGAGTTGCGACGGCTGGCGCGAACCCGGGTGCGCCAGCCGTTTCCACAACCGGGCGCTCAGCCGCCGTCAAAGGACTCCGGCAGGACACCCTCGATCGCCAGCAGCTTGCGCTTGATGTCCAGGCCACCGGTGTAGCCACCGAGGCCGCCACCGGCATGCAGCACGCGATGGCAGGGCACGATGATCGGCAGCGGGTTGGAGCCCAGCGCGGTGCCCGCGGCACGGAAGGCGCGCTCGTTGCCGGCGCGCCCGGCGATGCCCTTGTATGTCACGGTCTCGCCGAACGGGATCTGCGCGGTCTGCTCGAGCACGCGCCGGGTGAACCCCGGCTTGACCAGGGAGTGGTCGAGCGCAATATCAAAGTCCCGCCGCCGGCCGCTGAAGAACTCATCGAGCTCGCGGCGCGGCACGTCGAGGCGGCGGGGGGCGCGCAGCACACGCGGTGAGAGCCGCGCGGCGAGCTGCTCGAGCGAGTGCTCCAGGTCGCCCTCGTGTCCCACGTAGTGCAGGCAGACGAGGCCGTCGACGGTGGCGGCCAGCAGCAGCCGGCCGACGGGCGAGTCCTCGACGACGTAGGAGACGTCGATCTGGCCGGAGCGCTCGAACACCTCGGTGAGGTCAGGCGGTCCACTCATGTCCGTGCTCCTCTCGTAATCGTTTGAGCCCCTCATGCACGTTGCGGCGCGCCGCGACCTCGCTGATGCCCATCGTCGCCGCGACCGTCCCATACTCGGCGTCGAGCAGGTAGCGCAGCACCACCGCGGCGCGTTGCTTGCCCGGGAGCGAACCGACCGCGCTCCAGAGATCGTCGGCGTTCTCACGCGGCACGAAGCTCACCTCGGGCGGGTCGGCCATCGGCACCGCCGCGCGCCCACGGGCGCGGTGGGCGTCGATCGCCTTGCGTGCCGCGATCGTCAGCAGCCAGCCGCGAAGGTTGGTCGCGTGCCGCAGATTGGGATAGGCGCGCAGCGCCGCGATCCAGGTCTCCTGATAGCAGTCGTCGGCCTCGGTTGGGCCGACATTCGCGATCAGGAAGCGGTGCACGTCATGGCTGTAGCCGTCGAGCAGCGCCTGAAAAGGGGGCAGGTTCATCCGCACGTCAAACGTAACCGCTGGGGCGGTTGTGAGATCGCGGTGGACCGACGGGCCAGATGCCGCCG
>JBOGYJ010000020.1:0-37635 GCA_050696795.1 Solirubrobacteraceae bacterium
ACCCGAGTCAGAACACCAATCGAGACATGGTCAGTCAGACGCGAATCAGACAGAGGCTTGCGCTGACCGGCCCTCGGCATACCGGCACAATAACCCCTCGCCCGGACGCTAAGTTTACGGTATTGGCTCTAACCCCGACTTCGACGGCTTCATCCGCGACAACCTCGACGGCCTGCTGCGGAGCGCCTATCTGATCTGCTGGGGTGCCACGGAGGCCGAGGACCTCGTGCAGCGGACGCGGTGTGCGCGCGGTCACGTCGTCCTCTCGGGTCTCGAACCGTGCCGGCGACGGTGTCTCACGGGCGGCTGGGCTCGGCCCGGCTGCGGCTGCGCCTGCGGCTCGGCAGCGGCTGGGCTCGGCTCGGTCGGCTCGGCAGCCCGATCCACTGACTGACCAGTCAGTCAGTATCCTGTCGGAATGGCGCTCGCCACCACGTTACGCGCAGCCGCCGTTCAGCTCAACGCCACCGAGGATGTGGACCGCAACCTGCAAATTGCGGACCGCCTCACGCGGCACGCCGCGACGCAGGGCGCGCAGCTCGTCGTGCTCCCCGAGAAGTGGACGGTGCTGGGCCGCTCCGAGGTCATGGAGCAGCACGCGCAGACGCTCGACGGCCCCGCCGCACGGTGGGCGAGTGACATCGCCAAGGAGCTCCAGATCGACCTGATCGCGGGCTCCTTCGTCGAGAAGCGTGGGGATCAGCCGAAGACCGCCAACACCAGCCTGCACATCGGCCCTGACGGCACGATCGCAGCCGCGTACCGCAAGATGCACATGTTCGACGTGGAGGTCGAGGGCACCGTCTACGCCGAGTCGGCGCGGGAGCAGGCGGGGGACGAGGTGGTGACCACCACGGTCGGTGGGGCAACCATTACGGCCGGCCGGGCGAACCCCACCGATCCCGCCGCCAACCACGCGGCCGACCCGCCCGGCGCGCGCATCCTCGGGATGACGATCTGTTACGACGTCCGCTTCCCCGAGCTCTACCGCGCGCTCGGCGAGCGCGGTGCCGAGATCCTCGCCGTGCCCGCCGCCTTCACGCTCGCGACCACGCGCGACCACTGGGAGATCCTGCTGCGAGCGCGCGCGATCGAGAACCAGTGCTTCGTGATCGCGGCAAACCAGATCGGCGCGCATCCGCCCGGCAACCGCTCGGGCGGGCGCAGCACGATCGTCGACCCCTGGGGCACACCGCTCGCCACCGCCCCCGACCGCGAGTGCGCGATCGTCGCCGAGCTCGACTTCGGCCTGCTCGCCGACATCAGGAAGCGGCTGCCCGCGCTGACGCACCGCCGCGACCCGCAGCTCTA
This sequence comes from Solirubrobacteraceae bacterium, assembly GCA_050696795.1. Classification (GTDB taxonomy): domain Bacteria; phylum Actinomycetota; class Thermoleophilia; order Solirubrobacterales; family Solirubrobacteraceae; genus Palsa-465. The sequence continues at coordinate 1,312 of JBOGYJ010000020.1, forward strand.
CGAGCGGCAAGCGATTCCCGAGCAGGCATGAGCACGCCGGCAGCCGTCGAAAAGCGCCGCGTGATCCTCGACGCCGCCGTACGCGTCTTCGCGCGCCAGGGCTTCCACACCTGCCGCGTGTCTGACATCGCCGACGAGGCCGGCGTCGCCTATGGCCTCGTCTACCACTACTTCCCCTCGAAGGAGGCGATCCTCGACACGCTCTTCCTCGAACGCTGGGAGGTGATGCTCACGGCGATCGCCGAGGCCGAGAAGACCGATCGCTCGCCGCGCGAGAAGCTGCGTGCGATCGCCTCGTTCATCGTCGACTCCTATCGTCATGACCCCGACCTGATGAAGGTGATCGTCGTCGAGGTCACGCGTGCGGCCAATACTTTCGGCCGCACCCACGTCGACAAGATCATGCAGGCGTACGAGGGCATCGGCCGGATCGTGGAGCAGGCCCAGCGGGGCGGGACGTTCCGCACCGAGATCGACGCGATGTTCGCTGCGCAGGCCTTCTATGGACTGGTCGAGCAGGTGCTAACGCAGTGGATCTTCAGCGGTCCGCCAGTCTCGGCCGAGGAGTTCGAGCATGTGAAGACGGAGATCGTCGAGATGATCTGCGGCGGCCTAGATGGTTGAATCCGCGGCCACGTGCAGCCCCGGGGGATTCGGGGATCAAGCCGGGCGGGGGCGCAGGGCGTGTCGATACTGGTGGTATTGACGAGTCCGAGGACCCCGATCCGGTACCGATCATTCGGATCCATCCGGCACGCGGGGTCGCGGATTCAGCCATCTGGCTGGGTAGAGAGCCTTGCATCTGGTTGAATCCGCTCTGATGAAGGAGAGTCCATTGGTAAAGCGTCTTATGTGGTCGGGCCTGCTTGCGGGAGTCGGCGCCCTCTCGAGCCTTGTGGCGACGCGCACAGCGGCCATCATCTGGAAGAGAGTCTTCGACGAAGATCCCCCCGAGTGAGCGACCAGCCCGAGGATCAGAACGGCACCGCAGACGAGGTGACCGAAACGGCGCCCGACGCACAGGTGGCGGCCTGGCCTGAGCCGGCCGATGGTCCCGCGTGGGAGAACATCGGCGATCAAGCAGAGTCCTCCGCGCCGGGCCCCGCTGGGCCAGGCGCGTCGCCGGAGGGGGCGGCGCCCGAGCAGGGCCCCAGCGAAGCTCGGCCCGCAACCGAGGCCGGCCGCTCACACCGTCCCACGTCGCTGCGCGACCAGTATGTGCCGGACAGCGAGAGCGTTCCGCGGCGCAAGCTCTCCGCTCCGGCCTTCCCGACTGCTGCATCGGTGCCCGGCTCGCAGGTGGCACCCCCGGTTTCCGAACCCACCGAACCGGGCAATCACGGCCAGGTGCCCCACCCGCGCCGCGGCCATCTGCCGAGCCCCGCTTCGCTGCTCGGGAAGCTGCCCACCGACAAACTCCCGACGGACAAGATCTCAATGCGCAAGCTCCCGCTCGAGAAGCTCTCGGTCGACAGGCTGCCGGTCGACAAGCTCAGGACGCTCACGAAGCAGCGTCCCGAGGTCGGCCTCGGACTCGCCTTCGCGAGTGGACTTGTAATCGCCACGATCCTCAAGCGCCTTGGCCGCCGATAACGGACAACAGGACAGCATCGCCTCGGCGATCGCGCAGGTCTCGGAGAATCTGAGCCGGCTCGTCCACGACGAGGTCGAGCTCGCCAAGACCGAGATCAAGCAGAAGGGCATGAGCCTGCTGCGGGGTGTCGGCGCCGTCGCCGCGGGCGCGGTCTTCGGGATCTTCGCCGTGATCAGTGGATTGATCACGATCGGCTGGGCGCTCGACGCGATCCTCGTCGGCGGGGTCGGCGACATCTGGGTCGGCTTCGCGATCGTCACCGGCGGCCTGGTCCTGCTTGCGCTGGTTGCCTTCCTCGCGGCCTGGAAGGGCCTGAAGGTCGGGGCGCCGACGCCGACGATGGCGATCGACGAGGCCAAGCGGATCCGCGAGACGGTCACGAGCTCCACGGGGAAGAACTGATGGACCGCACCTCAGAGGAGATCCGCGCCTCGATCGAACAGAACCGTCAGGAGCTTGGGACCTCGCTCGTGCGCCTGCGCGACGAGGTCACCGAGCTGACCAACTGGCGCGCCCAGGTCAGGCGCAACGAGAAGAACCTTCAGATCGCGGCGGCAGCGGCTGGATTCGTGCTCGCCGGCGGCATCGGCGGGAGCTTCGGCGCGCTCTTCGGGCGCGGCAGGAAGCGCCGTAAGTAGCCGCGCGCTACGGCGTGCCTGCGCGCTGTGCCCGGAGCCCCGCGGCGGGAGTGCTACCGCTCAGAGCAATTCGCGACGGGTGCCGCCGCAGCCCAGCAGCCCGGGGCCGATATGGGTGCCGATCACCGGGCCGATCTCGGAGACGAACACCGGCTCGGTGCCGAAGATCTCACGCCCGCGCTGCACCAGCGCCTGGGCGTGGTCGGGGAGGTGTGTGTGCTGCACGACCCAACCGTCGCAGCCGTCGGCCTGCATCTGCTCGAGCAGCGTCACGAGGCGCTCGAACGCCCGGCGGCTGGTGCGCACTCGCTCGACGGCGCCGATCTCCGACTCCAGCGAGAGGATCGGCTTGATCCTCAGTGCCGAGCCGAGCCATGCCTGGGCGCCGCCGATGCGGCCGCCCCTGCGCAGGTAGTCGAGCGTGTCGAGCGAGAACAGGAACTGCAGGCCCGCGCGTGCCGCCAGCGCCTGCTCGATCGCCCCCGCGGCATCGGCGCCACCGCGAATCGCTGCTGCGGCGGCCAGCAGCATCAGGCCCTGGGCGCCGCAGGCCGTGGTGGAGTCGAGGACGTGCACCCGCTCGGCCGCCTCGCCGAGCTGCTCGCGCGCCTGCTCGGCGGAGCGGACGGTGCCGGATAGCCCGCCGGAGAGATGGATCGAGACGACCTCGTGCCCGGCGGCGATCAGCGGCTCGTAGGTCGCCAGGAAGTCGCCGATCGACGGCTGTGAGGTCGTCGGCAGCTCGGCGGCGTGCGCGAGGCTCTCGTAATAGGCGCCGTAATCGGCGATCTCGCTCTCGCGCAGCGCGTCGCCGTCACGGTGCACGTACAGGCTGACCTCGTGCAGCTCACAGCGCGCTGCGAGCTCGCGCGGAAGGTAGTGGCAATAGTCGGTGACGAGGGCAACGGGCATCGGGCCCGCTGACCCTACTGAAAGGGCGCCCTAGAGCAGGTTCTCGATGCTGAGCGGCGCCGACCCGTCGACGGCCGACTCAGGCGTGGCGGCGCCCGCGGCGGATGCCTCGACGCCGAGCAGCTTGTGCAGCTCCCCGCTCTCGTACATCTCGGTGACGATGTCGCAGCCGCCGACCAACTCGCCTTCGACGAACAGCTGCGGAACCGTGGGCCAGCCCGACAGCGACGAGAGCTCCTGGCGGATCGCCGGGTCCGGCAGGATGTTGACGGCGGCGAACGGCTGGTCGAGCGATTCGAGGATCGCGACGGTGCGGGCGGAGAAGCCGCAGGCGGGCGCCTCGGGGACGCCCTTCATGAAGAGGATCACAGGGTTCTCAGAGATCGCGCTCTCGATCGCCTCGCGCATCGGGTTGCTGGACGGGTCGCTCATCGGGCCTCCGTTGGGGTGATCTTGAGGGAGAGGGCGTGGATGCGGTCGCCGAGTTCGGCGCCGAACACGTCGTAGACGAGCTTGTGCTGGGCGATGCGGCTGAGGCCGGTGAACGCCGGCCCCTCGATCTCCGCGTCGAAGTGGTGCCCGTCGCCGCTGACGGCGGCGCGCGTACCGGGGATCGCAGCCTCGATGCGGTCCTTCAGCTCATCTGGAGAAACGGTCACTGCAAGAAGCGTAGCGACTGGGAGTCCGAAGCTATACTGAATGAAGCATGATCACTCTCACTGACAACGGTGCCAAGAAGGTCCAGGAGTTCCTTGCCTCTCAGACGGCTGTCGCCGAGACCGCGGGGTTGCGCGTGGGCGTGCGCGGCGGCGGTTGCTCGGGCTTCCAGTACGCGCTGGCGTTTGACGAGCAACGCGACGAGGACAGCGTCTTCCAGGACAAGGGAATCCGCCTGCTGGTGGACCGCGCGAGCCTGCCGTACGTCGAGGGCTCCGTAATCGACTTCGTCGAGGGTCTCCAGGGCGCGGGCTTCAAGGTCGAGAACCCCCACGTGATCGCGGCCTGCGGCTGCGGCTCCTCCTTCCGCGTGGCGGAGGAGGAAGAGGTTTCCGCGGTCTGAAGTGCCTCCGTCCGGAGGGTCCCGCGGACAGAGGCACTAGCTTGCGCGTGCGGGGCTTGGCGGTGCCCGCGTGCGCGGTCTGCGTAGCGCTCATCGCCGCCGCCTGCGGCGGTTCGCCCGCGCGCACCGCGACGCGGCCGACGCGCACCGCGACGCGGCCGACGTACACGGTGGCGCTGACCGCCACCGCTCCGACCAGGACGACCCCGCCGCCACCCTCACCGGCGCAGATCGACCGCGCGGCGACGCTGACCGCCGCGGAGCCGGGGTTCAAAGCCAGGCTCGACGCCAGCATCGGACTTCCGCAGTTCAACGGCAACGCTTTGACGGCGATCGGCAGTGGCTACTTCGATCCCGTCTCGAGCTCGGGCACGCTCGACGTGGCAGTCGGGCTTCCAGGCCTGCTCGGGCTCGTCGGCCCGCTGCCGACCCAGGTGCGGCTCGTCGGCAGCGAGGCCTACGTGCAGGTCCCATCGGAGATCGCCGGCCAGCTCTCGACCTCCGATGCGTGGCTCGAGGACAGCATCTCCGCGCTCGGGCTCGGAGACTCGCTGAGCCCGCCCGACATCCTGCGCGAGGTGGCGCGCGACGCGACCCAGAACGTTCCCGGTCAACGCGCGCAGGTCACGATCGATCCGCGCACCGGGTTGGTGCGCACGATCGTCCTGCGCTACGCGGTGGCCGGTGGCTACCACGTGCGCGTGCGCCTGGTCCTCACCGGATTCGACGCCGAGCCCGCGACCGTCGCGCCGGCGCCGGCGCAGACCGGGAGCCTGCACACGGCGCTCGGGGCACTCGGATTCTGAGAGCCTGTCCGTCCGGCGCGCTCCCGTTCGTCGTAGCAGCATGAACGCAAAACGAGTGCGGAGGTTGGCCAGATGAAGTTCCTGCAGCTGATCTGCATCGAGAACGAGACGACCGATGAGCAGGACGAGCACATGAGCCGAGACGTCTTCCCGTGGGTGGAGGACACGATCGCCGGGCGCATCAACATCACCGGCAAGCCGCTCGATGTTCCCACGAGCGCGAGAACGGTGCGCGTACGCGACGGCGAGTCGCTGATCAGCGACGGTCCGTTCGCCGACACCAAGGAGTTCATCGGCGGCTTCGACCTGCTCAGCTGCGAAACCTTCGACGAGGCCATCGGCTGGGCCGCGAAGCACCCTATAGCTCGCTTCCACCAGATCGAGTCCGCCGCTTCGTCGACCTCGGACGTCGTCAATAGGGGTAACGGGCGATGAACTACCTGATGCTGATCTGCACCGATGGCGTGTCCACCCCGGAGATCGCCACGGCGATGCGGGAGCACACGTCCAGATGGGTCGACGAGATGGATGCCCGCGGGGTCCGCCTGCTCGGCAACGGCCTGCTCGGTCCCGAATCCGCCAAGACCGTGCGTGTGCGTGACGGCCGGACCCTGGTCTCCGACGGCCCCTTCACCGAGACCAAGGAGTTCATCGGCGGCCTCGACATCATCGAGGCCGAGAACCTCGATGAGGCGATCGAGATCGCCGCCAAGCACCCGGTCTCCTGGTACTTCTCGATCGAGCTGCGGCCGTTCACCCCGGGCCTCGAGGTACCGGCGCAATGGACCTACGAGGATTTGCGCTACCTGCTGATGATGTTCGACGGCGGCGGCGCCGAGCCCCCCGACGTCGAGGCGGAGGTCATGCGCGACCGTGAGCCCTGGCGCGAGACGGCCGCGGGGGCGCTGGTGCTCGGGCACGGGCTCGAGCACCGCGACAACGCCACCACCGTCCGTGTCCGCGACGGCCAGCTGCTGCTGACCGACGGCCCGTTCGCCGAGACCAAGGAGTTCCTGGCCGGCATCGCCGTGCTCAACAGCAGCGAGCAGGAGGCGATCGCGCTCGCCGCCAAGTTCCCGCTGGCGCGCTTCCACATGGTCGAGGTGCGACCCTTCTGGGGCGGATGAGCTCAGGGCCAGTCGAGGCGGCAGTTCAGGCGGCCTTCAAGGAGGAGTGGGGGCGGGTCGTTGCCACGCTCATCCGCCGCACGGGCGACTGGGATCTGGCCGAGGAGTGCGCCCAGGAGGCCTTCGTGCAGGCGCTCACCAGCTGGGCCTCCGGCGGCGTGCCGACCAAGCCTGGCGCCTGGCTCACGACCGTCGCCGGCAACCGCGCGCTGGACCGCCTACGGCGCGGTGCCCGTGGCGCCGAGCTGCTCGAGCAGCTCGCCCACGACCCGCTGTGCAGTCCCGCCGCTGCCGACGACGACGAGCAAGAGCCCGACGTGATCGAGGACGATCGTCTGCGCCTGATGTTCACCTGCTGCCACCCGGCGCTCGCCCTGGAGGCGCGGGTGGCGCTGACGCTGCGCACGCTCGCCGGCCTGACCACGGCCGAGATCGCCCGCGCGTTCCTGGTGCCCGAGGCGACGATGGCCAAGCGCCTGGTGCGCGCCAAGGCCAAGATCGGAGCCGCCGCGATCCCCTACCGCGTGCCACCACCCGAACTGCTGCCGGAGCGGACCCCGGGCGTGCTGGCCGTGCTCTACCTGCTGTTCAACGAGGGCTACTCGGCCTCATCGGGCGAGGAGCTGATCCGCGCCGGGCTGTGCGACGAGGCGATCCGCCTCGCCCGCCTGCTGCGTGAGCTGATGCCCGACGAGCCCGAGGCAGAGGCGCTGCTGACGCTGATGCTGCTGCAGCACTCGCGCCGTGACGCGCGCGTGGACGCGAGCGGCGACCTGATCACGCTCGAGGAGCAGGAACGCGACCGCTGGCATCGCGACGAGATCGCGGAGGCCGAGGGCATCCTCGCCGCCACCGGGTGGGAGGGAGCGAATTCCGGAGGCCGCGCCCTATCGGGCAGCTATCGCCTGCAGGCCGAGATCGCGCAGTGCCACGTGCAGCCGCGGACCGACTGGTCGCGCGTGCGCGACCTCTACACGCTGCTCGCGGAGACGACGCAGTCACCGGTCGTGCAGCTCAACCATGCGGTCGCCGTGGCGATGGCCGGTGACCTCGACGCGGGGCTCGCGCTCGTCAACGAGCTCGCCCAGCGGGGCGAGCTCGGCAGCTATCACCTGCTCCATGCCACGCGTGCCGATCTGCTGCGTCGCCGCGGCAACGTGACCGAGGCGGTCGTCGAGTACGAGCGCGCACTGGCGCTCGCGCCCTCCGAGGCGGAGCGTCGCTTCCTGCGCGTCCGTATCGAGGCGCTGCGCGACCGCTGAGCCGGCTTAAACCGAAGAATTGAACGGGCGGTTCTCGATTCTTCTGAAAGCGTGCGATTTCCGGGACGCAACCGAAGAATCGGCGCAAGACCCGGGCGATTCTTCGGTTCAGGCCGGCTCATTGTCGAGTGAGCGCCACAGGTAGCGGCAGGCGAGCGTGCGGTGCGGGCGCCAGCACGCGGCGATCGCCTCCATAGCGGGCGGCAGCGGCAGCGCGTCGAGCCGGTAGGTCTCCATCATCGCCTTGCGGATCCCCAGGTCGCCGGCGGCCAGCACGTCCGGGCGTCCGAGGTGGAAGATCAGGAACACATGCGCGCTCCAGGTGCCGATGCCCTTGACCGCGGTCAGTTCGGCGATCACCTGCTCGTCGGGCAGCGTGTGGAGCTCTTCGAGCTCGAGCGAGCCGTCGAGCACGTGCTCGGCCAGCGAGCGCAGGAACGTCACCTTCGCGCGCGAGAGGCCGACGGCGCGCAACTGCTCGGGATCGTCGCCGAGGATCTCCTGCGGCGTCGGCTCGCGCCCGTCGAAGCGGTCGGCCAGCCGCCGGTAGATCGCGGCCGCCGCCCGGGTCGAGAGCTGCTGGCCGACGATCGCGCGCACCAGCGCGCCGTAATGCTGACTCTGGTTTCCCTCGCGTCGCTGGCCGAGGCCGTCGGGGCCATAGCGGTCGATCAGCGCGCACAGGACCGGGTCGCACGCCCGCAGGTGTTGGAGTCCGACCGGATCGGCGCTCACGCCGAGGCGCGTAGCGCAGTCCCGTCGAGCGCGCCGAGCGCGCGCTCCACCGACATCGTCAGGCAGGTGAAGGTCGGCGTGTCGCGCAGCGTGTAGGCGCTCGACTCGCTGGTGCGGAGCTTGTGCACGAGGTCGAGGAAGTCGGCCGGGTTGTCGGACTCGAAGGCGACCACGAACTCCTGGTCGTCGAGCCCGAACGAGTAGCTGGTGTTGAGATCGACACTCGGGAACTCGCGGCCGATGCGGATGTGCTCCTGCATGATCCGCCGCCGCTCCTCGCCCGAGAGCGCGTACCAGGCGCGGGTCTTCACGAACGGGTACACGAACAGGTACCTGCCGTGCGCGGGGCGGACCTCGAGCCGAGACTCGTCCGAGTACTCCGACGGCTTGGTCATCGCCAGGAACGAGTACGGGATGAGCGTCCACTTCATCAGCCCGCTCTGCGCCAGCACGACGTGGAACTCGTGGATGCGCTCGAGGTTCTCGGCCTGGGAGAGGACCATCATGTCCGCGTCGCCGCGCGTGCCGACCAGCGAGAAGGCCCGCAGCAGGTGATCCTCGCCGAAGTCCTCACAGGCGGCGATGAACTCGCGCTTGTGCTCGTCGCGCTCGTCGTCGGGCAGCCGCCGCCAGGCGGGGTCGACCTGCAGGAAGGTGTACTTGACGAAATGGCGCTTGCGCATGCGCGCCAAATCATCGCAGCTCGCTGAGCTGGTCGCGTAGGCCGCACCGCATGTGACGCTCGTCACATGACCGGCTATAGTTCCGGCGCGTCGGGGTAGCCTTGGGCGATCCTGACGCGCTCTGAGGAGAGAAAGATGTTTCGCAGTGTCCGTCGTGGACCGGCCGCATTGAGGGATGCGTTGCCGGTCCGCGTTGCGGTCCTTGCGGCCGCCGCCCCCGCGTTGCGGTCCTTGCGGCCGCCGCCCTGCTGAGCCTTGGCGTGTTCGCGGCCTCGTCGAAGGCCGCCACCATCGGCACGTCGACCAAGTGCCAGCCCTACACGACCGCTCCGTGCCTGTTTTCCGTTCCCGGACAACCGGCTGACTTCCTGCAGTCCGGCGGTACCTTCGTGAACGTCTGCGGCAGCCAGCCCTGCCACAGCTCCGACTGGGCTCCCTGAGCGATGGTGCTGCTGCCGCCCCGCTCGGCGGCAGCCGGGCTGCGGAGCGCGCCTTGACCAGGTGCCGTCCAGCGGGACGGCACCTCGAGACCCGGTTGGCGGGGTATTTACCGGCATCCGGCGGGCAGTCAGTAGGATTTAAGAGATGCGGATTGCGCTGGTGTCCCCGTACTCGTGGTCCTATCCGGGGGGCGTGACGAGACATATCGAGGCACTGGCCCGGCAGTATCTGGCGGCCGGCCATGACGTGCGCGTGCTGGCGCCGCATGACCCGCCGGACCTCACCTCGACAGTGATGCACCGCGGCGCCAAACCGCAACACCTGAGCGAGCCCGATTACCTGGTGCCGCTCGGGCGCACGATCGGCTTCAGCGCCAACGGCGCGGTCTCCAACCTGCTGATCGGCCCCAACGGGATGGCCAGGCTCTCACGCGAGCTCGCCAGCGGCCGCTACGACGTCGCCCACATCCACGAGCCCGTCGCGCCGATGATCGGCTGGGTTGCGACGCTGCCCTTCGGTGTGCCGCTCGTCGGCACCTTCCACTCGTATTCGACCGGGCGGCTGCCGAACGTGATCGCGAACGGCTTCGGCGCCACTCAGGTGCTGAACCGGCTGCGCGTACGCGTGGCGGTCTCGGAGGCGGCTGCCTGGACCGGGCAGCGCTGGTACGGCGGGCGCTACCGGGTGATCCCCAACGGCGTGCACCTCGACCAGGAGGCGCTCGATCGGGCGCTGGCGGCGCCGCGCGAGGACGAGACACTGAAGATCGTGTTCGTGGGCCAGGCCGTCGAGCGCAAGGGCCTGCCGTTGCTGCTGCGCGCCTTCGAAGCGCTGCGCGAGCACATCCCCACCGAACTGACCGTGATCGGCCCGAGCGAGGCCGAGCTTGCGCCGCTGCTGATCGATCCGCGTGGCGTGCGGGCGCTCGGCAAGGTCGATGACGACACCAAGCACCGGGAACTGCTGGCCGCCGACGTGCTGGCCGCGCCGTCGCTGGGCGGTGAGAGCTTCGGCATGGTCCTGACCGAGGCCTTCGCCTCCGGTACGACCGTCGTCGCCTCGGACATCGTCGGTTACCGCGATGTCGTCAGCGACGGCGCCGACGGGCTGCTGGTGCCGCCGGCCGACCCGCAGGCCTTGGCCGAGGCGTTGCGCGAGCTCTACTACGAGCCGGAGCACCGGCGCGAGCTGGCCCGTGCCGCCGCCGGCAAGGTGCAGCGGTTCGCCTGGGAGCAGGTGGCGGTCGAGGTGATGGAGTCCTACAAGGACGCGATCGCGATGCCGGACCCCGAGGGGGCGCTGCAGACGGTCGGCGTGCGCACCGGGTTCGTTCCCGCCGACCTGCAGCCGCGCGTGCGCGCACGGCGGCTCGGGAGCCTCGACCGGCCGCTGGCGATCGAGAAGTCCCGCCGCGGCGTATTCGCACACGTGCGCCGTGTGGCGATGGCCGCCTTCACGCTGGCCATGCTCGCGCTCGCCTACCTGGCGCTCAAGAAGATCGGCATCGCCAGCATCGGCCAGACGCTGATCAACTCAGAGCCCTCCTACGTGCTGCTCGGCCTCGCCGCGATGTGCCTGGCGATGGTGATGCGCGGCTTCTCCTGGCACGCGATCCTGCGGGCGGCCTTGCCCAAGGCGCGGATCAGGCTCGGTGACGCGATCCGGGGCACGATGATCGGGGTGCTGATGTCCTCGACGCTGCCGGCCCGCCTGGGCGAGCCGTCGCGCGCGCTGATCATCGCGCGCCGCACGGGCCGCCCGCGCGACACCTTGCCCGTGGTTCTCGGCACGGTCGTATCGCAGACGATCATGAACATCCTCGCGCTGATCATCCTCGGCGCGATCATGTTCTCGTCGGTCAATTTCTTCGCCGGTCACGAGAACGTGCTGATGATCGCGGCGATCGCGCCCGCCGCGCTGCTCGCGTTCGTGATCATCGCGCCGATCGTGCTGCGCTTCGGTATCTGCGGCAAGCGCTTCGTGCGGGCGCAGAAGGGCCTGCAGAGGGCGCAACGCGCGCTCGGTCGCGTGCGCGTCGGCCTGGTCGTCTTCAGGAAGCCGCGGCTGGCTGCCGCCGCCACCACGACGCAACTGCTGGCCTGGGCGCTGCAGAGCGTCTCCTGCTTCTTCCTGCTGATGGCACTCGGGCTGGTGGGGCACCATGACATCGGCTTCGCCGCCGCGGCAGCCGTGCTGTTCGCGGTCAACATCACGGCCGTGCTGCCGGCCACGCCGGCGAACCTCGGCGTCTTCCAGGCGGCCTGCGCGGCGGTTCTGCACTCCGGCTGGCACATCGGCTGGGGGACAGGTGTCGCCTACGGCGTGATCCTGCAGGCTGTCGAGGTCGCGACCGCGATCCTGTTGGGCATGCCGGCGCTGCTGCGCGAGGGCATGTCCTGGCGCGAGGTCCGGCTACGGGCGATGCACTCGACGCCGATCAAGCTGCCACCACGGCCGGCCGGCCAGGCCGATCGCCTCGGCGCGACCGACGCCAGCTAATTCCACCTACCGACCCTACTAAGGGCCCGAAGCTCAGGCGGCTTCGCGAGGTCGCAACGCCAGCACCCGCGCGCTCGAGGCATCGATGTCGAGCTCGACGTTGAACAGCTGACGCGGGTATCCGGCCAGCTGATCGGCGGGGAATGGCGCCGCGAAATGGTAGCCCTGACCGTAGTCGACACCGAGGCTACGCACACGTTCCATGCGCGCCTTGTCGGAGACGCACTCGGCGATCGTCTGCTTGCCGAGGTCGCGGGCGATCTTGACGATCGATTCGATCACCAGGTCGTCGGTGCGATTGCGCTTCTCGGAGAGGAACTCGCCGTCGATCTTCACGTATTGCGCCGGGAAGTACTTGAGGTAGTAGAACGTGCTGAAACCGGCGCCGAAGTCGTCGATCGCGAACCTGCAGCCGAGCTCGGAGAGGCTGCGGGCCATCTGACGGGCCTTGCCGATATTGCCGATCGCCGCCGTCTCGGTGAGTTCGAACACAATGCGGTCGGGGTCGGCGCCGTGGCGCTCGAGCCGGTCGGCTACGTACTTGACGAGGCTGGGGTCGTCGATCGTCGCGCCAGAGAGGTTGAGCTCAATTGTCAGGTCGGTGTGCTGCGCCGCCAGTTCGAAGGCGCGGTTGATCACCCAGCGGTCGATCAGGTGGATCAGCCCGAGCCGCTCGGCCGCGGGCAGGAAGCGCCCGGGGGCGATGATGTCGTCGCCGTCGCGCAGGCGCAGCAGCGCCTCGCAGTGGGTCATCAGGCCGGTGCTCAGTTCGACGATCGGCTGTACGAACAATTCGAAGTGGTCCTTGGCGAGCGCATCGCGGATCACGTGCTCGGTCGAGCGGTTGAGCTGATCGCGCACCCAGCCGTGATCAGACGGCTGCAGCACGGTGACGCGGTTGCGGCCGTTCTCCTTGCTCTGGTACATCGCGCGGTCGACGTCGGCGAGTACGTCCTCGGCGCTTGCCTGGGTGCCATCGAAGATCACCACCCCCATGCTCGCGGTCACGCGGATCGGCCTGCCGTTGATCGGCGTCTCGTGCTCGCGCACCGCGCACAGCAGCTGCTCGGCGATCTCGCCGGCCTGCTCGGCGTTGATGTCGACGATCAGCAGCCCGAACGAGTCACCGCCCGAGCGGGCGATGACGTCCAGCGGGCGCAGGTGGCTCTTGAGCACAGGGACGATCGACACCACGAGCTCGTCGCCCGCCTTGTGGCCGTACGTCTCGTTGATGAATTTGAAGTTGTCGAGGTCGAGCATCATCACGGCCGCCTGGTAGCCGTGCTGCCGGGCGCTGGCGGCGATCCGGCTGAGCTCCTCCTCGAAGCGGCTGCGGTTGAAGAGGCTGGTCAGCGGGTCGTGATTGGCGAGGTGCGCGAGCTGGGCCTCGATCCGGCGGCGCTCGCCGATGTCGCGCAGCGACCCGACCAGGCCGATGACGTTGCCGGCGTGGTCGCGCAGCGGGCTCGTGGTGGCGGCCACCTGGATCAGCGTGCCGTCCTTGCGGCGCCGCACGGTCTCGTACTCCTCGAACTCGAGCTCTCCCGAAAGCAGGCGGCTGCGGCGGTCGGTCCCGTCCTGCCAGTTGCCGCGGTCGCGGGCGGTGGGGTAGAGCAGCTCGAGTGACTGGCCGATCATCTCCTTGGCGGTGTAGCCGTACATGCGCTCGGCCGCAGGGTTCCAGCTCAGCACCCGCAGATCCGGGTCGATCGTGTAGATCGCCTCACTGGTGGACATCACGATCTGAGAGAGCAGCCGCTCGGTCTGGTGCGAGCGCGCCTCCACCGAACGGTCCTGGTTGGTGCCGATGTAGCGGTGCGGCCGGCCGGCATCGTCAAGCTCGAGCACGGCGCGGGCGCAGATCAGGCGCTCGTTTCCGTCCGGCAGCAGCAGCCGCAGCGTCTCCTCGACCTCAGAGCCGGGCCTTTCGTGCAGACGCTCGATCCACCGGGCGCGGCGCTCGCGATCATCGGGATGCGTGTGCGCCATCCCAGTGGCGCGGTCGACGGGGATCGTTAGGGGCTCATACCCGTGAAGGCGGTACATCTCCTCGGACCAAGAAACCTGGCTGGTGCGCAGGTCCCATTCCCAGCTGCCGACGTGGGCGAGGCGCTGCGAGGTGGCGAGCGTCCGGCATGCGCGTTCGCACTCGGCGGAGAGCCGCGCCAGGTCGGCGCGCAGACGCGTGAGCTCTATGTCGGTCGCCACCTTAGTCCTCGTGGACTGGGCACCCGGCTCCATGTCGGACGGTAACCCCACATCTCGGTAATCGGCCTGGCGCCCTCAGGCTTTACCCGTTGTCCAATCTGGCCGACCGTTCATCCACTAACCTCGCCAACGTGCAAGGCATCAATGTGATCTTCGACGAGGCTCACAGCGAGGCCTGGACGATTCGTCCGGATCTGGCGGCGCAGATGCAGCCGGTGCATCCGGCCGATGCGTCGTACGCGCGCGCCGCAGGACTGCTCAGCGGCCACGCCTTCAGCGTCGCCGCCAACACCGAGCCGCTCGACAGCGGCGTTCTCGACGACTGCGACCTGCTGGTGATCGCGCACCCCTCGGACCCTCGCTGGGAGAGCACCACCGGCATCGGCTCGCCCGAGCTGACGCCCGCCGAGCAGGAAGCGATCAACGAGTTCGTGCGCGGCGGCGGTGGTCTGATCGTGCTCGGCGAGACCGAGCAGGACAAGTACGGCAACAACGTCAATGAGCTGCTCGCGCGCTTCCACCTGCACCTGCGCAGCGACACGGTCCAGGACTACGAGCACTGCGACGGCACTCCCACCTGGATCTACGGTGAGCTCGCCGACGGCGACCGCGGCAGCGGCGGCGATCTGCTCGCCGGCGTGAGCGCGGCCTGCTTCTACCGCGCGACGACGATCGAGAGTCGCAACGGCGCCCGCGTGCTCGCGCGCACGCATCGCTCCGCCTCGGTGCCGGGGGCGCCACTGATCGTCGCCTCCGAGCACGGCGAGGGCCGCGTGGTGGTGCTCGGCGATTCCGACCTCTTCGGCGATGACTGCATCAGCTCGCTCGATCACACGGCACTGTGGCTGAATATCGCCAACTGGGCGTCCCGGCGCGCCGCGGCTGCGCCGAGCCGGAATACGGCCGGCGACGCGCAGTCTGCGGACTCGGGCGAGCGGCTCGAGGCCGAGGCGGCGACGCTGACCAAGGTGGCGACGCTGATCGACGCGACCAATGCGCTGGCCGAGCTGCAGGCCGCCGATGGATCCCTGCGCGTTGACGCCGACCGTGCGCAGGCCGCGTCGCGCGTTGACGCGGTCGCCGCAGCGCTGTCCGGTCTCTCTCTCGCTTTCCCAAATCTGAGTGCGGCCGGCGAGGATCTGCACGCGTGGGCCGGCGGTGGCTACGGCAAGCCGGACTTCACGCGAGCGCTGGCCGCCTTCCGGCCCGAGCAGGGTCGCGAGGACGGGCGCCTGCACCTGGCCTTCTTCCCGATGTACAAGCAGAACGGCTCGCCCGACACGTGCTTCGAGGCCGTGCTCGTGCGCGTTCCCTGGCCGGACTGGATCGCGGAGCTCGAGGCCACGCGCTACGACAATCCGAAGTTCGTCCCCGTCGAGCTGGTCGCCGCCACGCGCGGCTATGACAGCGAGTGCGCGGTGCTGTTCCCCGAGCAGGTCGCCGTCGCCGAGCGCCAGCCCAACAACTTCGGCGCGATCTTCTGCGACCGCGAGTCCGCGCGCCTGCGCCGCGTGGCGACGGCGGCCGCGGACCTGTTGCAGATCAACCTGCCGCCGGATGCCGCGCGGCTGCTGTCTGATCCGGAGACCTCCAAGCTCAGCTACATCCTCTGGGACCTGATCCACGATCGTGCCCACAGCCACGGGGAGCTGCCCTTCGACCCGTTCATGGTGCGCCAGCGCGCCCCGTATTGGATGTACTCACTGGAGGAGCTGCGCTGCGACCTGAGCGCCTTCGGCGAGGCTGTGACGCTGGAGCGCGAGGGGCTGGCGTTTGCGCTGGGCGTCCAGTACGCGATCCTTTTCGACCGGCTGCTGCGCTTCCCGATCACGGGGCCGCGGGTACGCAATTACGACGGCCTCGGCGGCCAGCTGCTGTTCGCCTACCTGCACGCCGGGGGCTACCTGCACTGGACCGACAACCGCCTGACGATCGAGTGGGGACGGGTCGCCGCCGGCGTGCTGGCCCTGCGCGACGAGGTCTTGACGCTCTACCGCGCCGGCATCGACCGCACGAAGCTGCAGCACTGGTCCGCCGCACATGATCTGGTCGCCCGCTTCGTGCCGCCGGCCACCGGCTCGAGGTGGGTGTCGGGCACGCGTGACTTCGCGGACGTCGCCGACCCGCGGCCGTACTGCGACGAGGTGCTGCCCGACGAGTTCCCGCTCTCGATCTTCTACACGGCCCTGCAGGGCACCCTGACGCCCGCGTGACGATGACGGGCGCCAAGCGCGGGTTCGCGTCTGATAACGCGGCCACGGTGCATCCGCGCGTGCTCGAGGCGATCGCCGCCGCCAATGCGGGGCACGCGTTTGGTTACGGCCACGATCCCTACACGGTTTCGGTGCAGCGACGCCTGGCCGAGGCGCTGGGCGCACCCGAAGCGTCGGTGTTCTTCGTCTTCAACGGCTCGGGCGCCAACGTGCTCTCGCTGCGGGCGGCGCTGCGGCCCTGGGAGGCCGCGATAGTCTCGGCCAACGCCCACCTGCAGACCGACGAGGTCGGTGCGCCCGAGGCGGTCGCCGGCGCCAAGCTGTTGGTCGCCGAGACCGTTGAGGGCCGCGTCACGCTCGACGGCGTGCGGCGCCTGATCGAGCGGCCGGGCGACGAGCACGCCGTGAAGCCGGGGATCTTGTCGCTCACGCAGGCGACGGAGCTCGGCACGCTCTACTCACTTGACGAGCTGCGTGCGCTGGGGGAGCTGGCGCATTCGAGCGGATTGCGCGTGCACGTGGACGGTGCCCGCTTTGCCAACGCAGCCGCGGCGCTCGGCGTCTCGCTCGCGGAGCTGGTCGCCAGCTGCGGCATCGATCTGCTCTCCTTCGGCGGCACCAAGAACGGCCTGATGTTGGGGGAGGCGGTGGTCGTGTTCGACTCCGAGCTCGTGCCCGGCATGCTGCACCTGCGCAAGCAGACGCTACAGCTCGCCTCGAAGATGCGCTTCATCGCCGCCCAGTTCGACGGGCTGCTGCAGGACGACCTCTGGCTGCAGAACGCGACCCACGCCAACGCGATGGCGCAGCGGCTGTGCGACGCGGTCTCCGACGTCGATGGTGTACTCGTGACGCGGCGGCCGGTCGCCAACGCCCTGTTTGCGATCATCGCGCCCGCGGTGCGGGAGCGGCTCCTGCGGGAGTTCGACTTCTACGAGTGGGACCACGCAACCGGCGAGGTCCGCTGGATGTGCTCCTGGGATACCACCGAGGATGACATCGACGGCTTCGCCCGCGCCGTGCGCGCGGCCGTCGGCGGCGTCTGAGCGTGATCGCGGCGGGCCGCTCCCGGTGAGGCCGGCTTCAGAACAACAGGCTCAACGCAGGCTCGCGCGGTGATCGGCCCGCGCCTTCGCGACCCGCGGCGAGGGCACGACGACCACGGGGCGGTCGGCGTGCTGGAGCAGCTGGTGCGAGGTGCTGCCGAGCATCAGCGATTTGAGCCCGCTGTAGCCGTGGCTGCCGCAGACCACCGCGCTTGCCTCGATGACGTCGGCCTCGGCGAGGATCGTGTCGGGGATCGTGAACTCGACCACGGCCGTGCGCGCGCTGGCGTCGAGCCCGGCCTCCTTGGCCAGCGCCGCGCCCGCCTCGGCCTTCTCGCGAGCGCCCTGCTCGGCGTCGTGGTCGATCTCGTCATAGTCGACGACCATGCCGATGCCGCCGCCGACGCGGGCCATAGTGTCGATGAACCGTTGCCAGACGGTGAGCACGGTCACGCGCTCGCCCGCGAACAGGCGGCTGGCGTGCTCGATCGCGCCCCGCGCGTCCTCGGAACCGTCGTAAGCAATCAGGATCACGGAGTCCTCCGATCTTTGGGTTTCGGCCCGTCTCGCGGGGCGCTTCGCTAGCTCACGAGCTTGCGATCGAGCGCGTACCGCACCAATTCGGCACGGTCGCCGAGCCCGAGCTTGTGCTGGATATGTGCGCGGTGCGTCTCGACCGTGCGCACCGAAAGGAACAGCTCTTCCGCGACTTGGGAGTTCGTGTACCCGAGCGCGATCAGACGCAGGATCTCGAGCTCCCGATCGGACAGCCCATCCGGGGGCCCCGCCGGCGGTTCTGCGGCAACCTTCGCGCCCAGGCGCGGATTCAGGTACTGCTCACCGGCGACGGCGGCGCGGATCGCCTCGACCAGTTCGGCATCGGCTGACTCCTTGAGCACGTAGCCGAGCACTCCGGCGCCGAGTGCGCTGCGGGCGTAGGCCGGTTCGTTCTGCATCGTCAGCACGACGATCTGGGTCGCTGGGAACTCGCTGCGCAGGCCCGGGATCGCGTCGATGCTGGCCTCGCCCGGCATGTTGAGGTCCAGCACGAGCACATCAGGGTGATGACCGCGCAGGTAGCGCCGTGCGGACTCGACGTCCTCGGCCTCCGCCACGACCTCGAATCCGTCCTCGCCGTCGAGCAGCTGGCGCAGCCCGCGACGGACGATCGCGTGGTCATCGGCGATCACGATCCTGATCGGTTCGCTCATCTGCCT
The DNA here is from genome assembly GCA_050696795.1 of Solirubrobacteraceae bacterium. GTDB lineage: Bacteria > Actinomycetota > Thermoleophilia > Solirubrobacterales > Solirubrobacteraceae > Palsa-465. The sequence continues at coordinate 19,753 of JBOGYJ010000020.1, forward strand.
GAATTATCGCCGGTGCTGCGCTCCCCGCAATGTGGACGAGCTGCCGGCTTCGGGTGGCTAACCGGTGTCATGGCTGCGGGAAACTACCCACCCGCGCGAGCGGCGCTCCGAGCACCGGTTGCGGCGCGGGTGTGACGTTGCAGCGATCGCTGCGGCGCTTGGCCCGGCCGTGATCGACGCAATACTCCTGACATGGCCTCAGGGAAGGCAATCCCGTTTGACTCGATCTACCGGCACGGCTACGTGCGCGTCGCCGCCGCCGTGCCACGCGTGCGGATCGGCGACCCCGCCTACAACGCCGAGCGCAGCCTCGGGCTCGCGCGGCAGGCGCACGAGCGCGATGCCGCGCTGATCGTGTTCCCCGAGCTGGGCCTGACCGCCTACACGAGCGACGATCTCTTCCATCAGGACGCGCTGCTCGAGGCCGCGCTCGCCGGTATCGAGGTCGTCCGCCGCGCCAGCGAGCCGCTGACCCCGGTGATCGTCGTCGGCGCGCCGCTGCGTACCGAGCAGGGCGTGTACAACGCCGCTGTCGTGATCCACCGGGGCCGGGTACTCGGCGCCGTTCCCAAGAGCTACCTGCCCGAGTACCGCGAGTTCTATGAGAAGCGCCAGTTCCGCGCCGCGCGCGACCTGGTACACCCACAGATCAACATCAACGGGACCACCGTCCCGTTCGGCAACGACCTACTGTTCAGCGCCACCGACGTCGACGATTTCACGCTGCACGTCGAGATCTGCGAGGACCTCTGGGCGCCGATCCCGCCCAGCACCTATGGCGCGCTGGCGGGCGCGACCGTACTCGCCAACCTCTCCGCCAGCAACATCACCGTCGGCAAATCGGAGTACCGCCACGTGCTCTGCGCCGGGCACTCGGCGCGCACGCTGAGCGCCTACGTCTACACCGCCGCCGGGCGCGGCGAGTCGACGACCGACATGGCCTGGGACGGCCAGGCGATGATCTACGAGAACGGCGACTTCCTGGCCGAGGCCGAGCGCTATCCGCTCGACGATCACCTGATCACCGCCGATGTCGACCTCGACCGGCTGCGCAGCGACCGCACCGAGCGCAGCTCGTGGGGCGACTCGATCCACGATCTGCGCGAGCGCCTCCAGCAGTTGCGCCGCATCGAGTTCGAGCTGCGGCCGCCGGCGCACGAGGTCCGCCCGGTGGGCGAGGTGCCGCGCTTCCCCTACGTGCCCAACGACCCACGCTCGCGCCGCGAGCGCTGCGAAGAGGTCTACATGATCCAGGTCAGCGGCCTGCAGACACGCCTGGAGGCGACCGGGATCGAGAAGCTCGTGATCGGCGTCTCGGGCGGCCTGGACTCGACCCATGCGCTGATCGTGGCGGCACGCGCCTTGGACCGCCTGCAGCTGCCGCGCAGCAACGTGCTCGCCTACACGATGCCGGGCTTCGGCACCAGCGACACGACCCTGCGCAGCGCCCGCGAGCTGATGCGCGCACTCGGCGTGAGCGCCAACGAGCTCGACATCCGCCCGGCGTCGCAGAAGATGCTCGAGTCGCTCGGCCATCCGGCCGCGACCGGTGAGCCGCTCTACGACATCACCTTCGAGAACGTCCAGGCGGGCGAGCGCACCTCGCACCTGTTCCGCCTGGCCAACCTCCACAACGGGCTGGTGCTCGGCACGGGCGACCTGTCCGAGCTCGCGCTCGGCTGGAGCACCTACGGCGTCGGCGACCAGATGTCGCACTACAACGTCAACGCGTCGGTCCCCAAGACCCTGATTCAGTTCCTGCTGCGCTGGGCAGTAGACACCGACGAGTTCGGACCCGATGCCGGTCGCGTGCTGGCGGCGGTGCTCGATACCGCGATCTCACCCGAGTTGATCCCCGCCGGTGCCGACGCCGGCGCCGAAGCGCCCCATCAGAACAGCGAGCACACGGTCGGTCCCTACGAGCTTCAGGACTTCTTCCTGTACCACGTGTTGCGTTTCGGCAACCGGCCCAGCAAGGTCGCGTGGCTCGCGCATCAGGCCTGGGGTGACCGCGACCGTGGCGCGTGGCCGGATCTGATCCCGCCGCAGCGCCGCAACGAGTACAGCCTCGAGCAGATCGAAAGGTGGCTGCGAGTGTTCCTACACCGTTTCTTCCAGACAAGCCAGTTCAAGCGTTCGGCGATCCCCAACGCGCCCAAGGTCGGCTCCGGCGGCTCGCTCTCGCCGCGCGGTGACTGGCGCGCCCCCAGCGACGGCAACGCCACGACCTGGCTCGCCGAGCTCGAGCGAGGACTTGCCGATGAGCGCTGAGCAGGTCGAGGCAGCGGTTGCGAAGATGCGCGAGGCAGGGCAGAGCGAGGCCTCGATCCGTCAGTTCAGCTTCGCGATGGAGCGGGTGCTGAGCGGCGCCGAGACCATGATCCCGAGCTCAGAGCTCGAACCGGCGCCGGACGTGCCGCTGCTGGAGAGCCTGCCTTCGGTCGATGCCGCGTCGGTGCTGGAGCGCTTGGCCGTGGTCAAGCTGAACGGCGGCCTGGCCACCTCGATGGGGCTACAGCAGCCGAAGTCGCTGCTCGAGGCGCGCGACGGCAGGAGCTTCCTGGAGATCGTCGTCGGCCAGACGCTGGCGCTGCGCCGCCGTTACGGTGCGCGCCTGCCGCTGATCCTGATGAACAGCGAGTCCACTCGCGAGCCCACGACCGCCGCACTGGCGCGCTTCTCTGATCTGGCGACGCCCGGGCTGCCCGCGGATTTCCTGCAGTCGATGGTGCCGAAGCTCGATGCTGAATCGATGCTGCCGGCCCGCTGGCCGGCAGCTACCGCGCTCGAGTGGTGTCCGCCCGGGCACGGTGACGTGTACGCGTCACTGGTCGGCTCGGGGGTGCTCGAGGCGCTCAAGGACCAGGGCTTCCGCTACGTGATGATCTCCAACTCCGACAACCTCGGGGCGACGGTCGACCCGCTGATCGCCGGACACATCGCGCACGAGCAGATCCCGTTCCTGATGGAGGTCGTGCTCGGTACGGCGGCGGACCGCAAGGGCGGTCACATCGCCCGGCGCCTGAGCGATGGGCAACTGGTGTTGCGCGAGACCGCGCAGACGCCGGAGGAGGATGCCGAGTCCTTCCGCGACTACCAGCGCTGGCGCTACTACAACACCAACTCGCTGTGGATCGACCTCGACGCGATCGGCGCGCGCTTCGCCGGCGATGGTCGGCTCGAGCTGCCGGTGATCGTCAACCGCAAGACCGTCGATCCGCGCGACAGCAGCTCGACGCCGGTGCTGCAGCTGGAGAGCGCAATGGGCGCCGCGATCGGCAGCTTTCCCGGCGCCGGCCTGCTGCAGGTGCCACGCACGCGCTTCGTCCCGGTGAAGACCACCGACGACCTGCTGCTGCTGCGCTCCGACGTGTTCAGGCTGGTCGACGAGTTCCGCGTCGAACCTGCGACCGCGGACGGCGCGCAGCCGTTGGTCGCACTCGACAAGGAGTTCTTCGGGATGATCGACGACTTCGAGGCGCGCATTCCTGCGGGGCCGCCATCGCTGCGCGAGGCGCAGAAGCTCGTGGTGAAGGGCGACGTGCGCTTCGGCGCCGGAGTCGTGGTGCGTGGCGAGGTGGAGATCGACGCACCCGCCGACGGTATGCGGGTCGAAGACGATGCCGTGCTCGGCGACGATTAGCTTCCGCTGCGCGCCGCGCTGGACCCGCCGCCGGGCCCAGACGAGCCACCCGCGCCGATGTCGCCGTGAAGCTCGTTGCGCGAGCGCGCGTGCTTCATCCACCCCGGCACCGGCTCGATCAGCGTGGTCCGCTCGGCGCCGCCGGCGAGCCTCGCCTGGCGCGCGACGACCGCGACCAGCCGGTTCCGCCGGCGGGTCCATCTGACCTTCACCGGCCCCACCTTCAACAGCGCGTTCCAGGTGGGACCGTTGATCACGCCGCTTGCCGGGAGCCGGTGCCGGAGCTGGAAGACCCTCACTGCGCCCTGCGTCTTCGATCCGAAGTCGCCATCGACCGCGATGTGGAGGCCCGCGCCATAGAGGTGCTCCTGGGCCCAGATCACCAGGTCGCCCTTGTTGCCGCGGTATACGCTGGCGGGGGTTCTGTTGACGGAGTAGCTGACCAGCTGCGGCGGCAGCTTGGCGATGGCGCTGAAGTACTTCGCTGGCGCCGACTGCCAGTCCCACCAGCTTACGCCGCTGGCGCCGTACTCCTTGGCGAACAGGTTGAACTGCTCAATCGATCTGACGGACATTCCCCGGCCGCTGTTCCAGAGCTGACCGAGCGGGAAGATCGGCCGCCGGTAGAGCTCGTTGTACTCGTAGGTGTGCGCGTAGACGAACGGCACGGTCGTGCCGATGTCGGCCCAGTACATCTGCGGCAGGTTGTACTGCGCGCCGTTCGGGCCCAGGAAGACCGAGTAGGGAAAGCTCAGGTGATAGTCGACGTACGGGAACCCGGCCAGGCCGACCGGGTAGCGCTTGCCGACCAGCCCGCGCAGGCGGCTGATGTAGGTCTGCGCCGCGGGATAGCGCGTCTGGTACTGCGACTCGGCGTCGATCACCAGGCAGTCGGCGCCGTCACGCGCTGCGCGGAAGCCGAGGTTCGCCTCGGCCACCGGGTGGATCCCGTACACGTACTGCCAAGCGCAGACCTTGAGGCCGGCCTCGTGCAACTCGGTCACCAGCTCGTGTGAGAACTGCGGCCACCAGGTCGAGCCATCGCTGCTCTTCACGTAGACCGCGTTGATGCCATAGCGCCTGGCCCGGGCGATGATCGAGGCGACGCTGCCGCGATTGGTGAAGTGCATCTCCCAGATCCACATCGCGCGACCTTTGAACGGGTTGCTCTTCGGCACCGCGATCGTGTTGGGCGCGGGGGTGGTGGCCGGGCAGGCCGGGGTCGTGGTGACGGTCGTCGTTCCCGGCGTGGTCTCGGTGGTGGTGGTTGGCACGGTCGCCGTCGTCGCGACCGTCGTGGTCGTGTTGATGACTGCGCTCGTGCTCACTGTCATGGTCGTGGGCACGGTCATGGTCGTGGTCACGGTCTCGGTCGCGGGCACCACCTCGGTCGTGGGCGTGCCCGTCGGGGTCGTGGTCTGGACGGTCGTGGTTGTGGGCACGGTCGTGGTCGTGGGCACGGTCTCGGTCGTGGGCACGGTCTCGGTCGTAGGTACCCACGCAGTCGTGGGCAGGGTCTCGGTTATGGGGACCGTCGCGGTCGACGGCACGGTGGTGGTGGTGGCCGGGCCAGTGGTCGTGGTGGTGGTCCCGAGCGAGCCGCTACAGGGCGTGGTGACGTTGACGATCGTGCTGGTCGCGGTGCCGCTCACGACCGTGCTGGTGGTCGTGAGGTAGCCCGTGGTTCCGGTTGTGCCGGTGGTTGCGGTCGTTCCCGCCGTCGCGGTGAGGCTGACAGCCGCTGTGGTTACGCCGCCCAGGCCGGTCCCGCCGGTCCCGCCGTCGTCAGCGAGTGCGAGGGCCGCCGCGGGCCCGAGCCCCGCGGCAAGTACGCCGGCGGCAAGGACGGCGAGACCGCTCCCGCGCGGGAGCCTCTCGAGCCGCTCGTCACCGAGCAGCTTGGCCAACACTCGCCTCACGGCTGTTCGAAACCCGTCGTGTCCCATCAAGTTGCGCCCGTCAGTCCGTGAAAGCCCCTAGTCGGGGCCATCCCAGGGTCTTCGCCATTGTTATCGGTGAGCCTGGCCGAGCGCGTTAAAAAGTGACGCCCGGGAAACATCTTGCATCCCGGACAGGCGGGCCTGGCAGGGGCTGGCCAGCGGGCCAGCCCCACCACCATCAGGTCACTTGATGAACAGGATTTCGGAGTACTTGGGCAGCGGCCAGAGGTCGTCGGCGACGCCCTTCTCGAGCGTGTCGGCGACCGCGCGGACCGCGCCCATCGCCGTGAACACGACGTCGTGCATGTAGCGGGCGTGCTCCTGGAGTGTGTCCTCCGGAGTGTTCTCCTTGAGGTTGGCGCTCTCGAGCGCGCGGATCACCTCGAGGAACGACGAGATCAACTCGCCGAGCTCACTGGCCAGCTCGGGCTCCTCGGCGCCGAGCAGCTCGGCCTTGTAGCGGATGGCCGCGGGCAGCAGCATCGTGCGCGCGATCGAGGCAGCGGTCTCGGCCTCGATGTTGAGCTTGGTCACGTACTGCTCGAGGAACACCTCGTAGCGGGCATGCAGCTCGCGCTCGCTGAGCACGCCGTAGTTCGAGAACGCCGTGACGGTGTCGTCGCTGATCAGGTAGGGCAGCGCATCGGGCGTCGAGGGCAGGTTCAGCAGCCCGCGGCGCCCCGCCTCGGCGTGCCACTCGTCGGAGTAGCCGTCGCCGCCGAACACGACCTGCTTGTTCTCGGAGTAGCTCCTTTGCATGATCGGCCGCAGCGCGTCCTCGAGCGACCTGCCCTGGTTGAGCGCGTCCTCGAGCTCCTCGGAGAGGTAGTCGATCGCCTCGGCGACGATCGTGTTCAGCACCGTGTTCGGCAGGCCCAGCGACATGCTCGAACCGAGCGCGCGGAACTCGAACTTGTTGCCGGTGAAGGCGAACGGGCTGGTGCGGTTGCGGTCGCCGCCGTGCATCGGCAGAGGCGGCAGCACCGGCGTGCCGAGGCCGAGGAACGATTCGGGCGTCGACTGTCCGGCGGCCCCCGCGGCGATCGCCTCGAACAGGTTCTCGAGCTCGCTGCCCAGGAAGATCGAGATGATCGCGGGCGGCGCCTCGTTGGCGCCGAGTCGGTGATCCTGGCCGGGCGAGGCGATCGAGGCGCGCAGTAGCCCCTGATGCTTGTTGACCGCCTGGATCACGGCCGCGCAAAAGAACAGGAACTGCAGGTTCTCGTGCGGGGTGGCGCCGGGCTCGAGCAGGTTCTCGCCCTCGTCGGTGGCCATCGACCAGTTGTTGTGCTTGCCCGAGCCGTTGACGCCGGCGAACGGCTTCTCGTGCAGCAGGCACACGAGCCCGTAGCGGCGGGCGACGTTCTGCAGGATCTGCATTGTCATCTGCTGGTGGTCTGAGCCGACGTTGGAGTTCTCGAAGATCGGCGCGATCTCGTACTGCGCCGGCGCGACCTCGTTATGGCGGGTCTTGATCGGGATGCCAAGGCGGGCGAGCTCACGCTCGCACTCGAGCATGTAGGAGAGCACGCGCTCGGGGATCGAGCCGAAGTAGTGGTCGTCGAGTTCGTGGCCCTTCGGCGGCTTGGCGCCAAACAGCGTGCGGCCGGTGGTGAGCAGGTCGGGGCGCTCGAAGTAGTACTGCTCGTCGATCAGGAAGTACTCCTGCTCGGGGCCGACCGTCGTGAAGACGCGGCCTGACTCCTTGCCGAACAGCTTCAGCGCGCGGCTCGCGGACTTGGAGAGAGCGTCCATCGAGCGCAGCAGCGGGATCTTGGCGTCGAGCGCCTCACCGGTCCAGGAGACGAACGCGGTCGGGATGCAGAGCAGGGCACCGTTGGGGTTCTCGAGGATGAAGGCTGGGCTGGTCGGGTCCCAGGCGGTGTAGCCACGGGCCTCGAAGGTGGCGCGGATGCCGCCGGTCGGGAAGCTCGAGGCGTCGGGCTCGGCCTGGATCAGCTCCTTCCCGGAGAAACTCGCGAGCGCGGTGCCCTCGCCGGTGGGGGCGTAGAAGCTGTCGTGCTTCTCGGCCGTCAGGCCGGTGAGCGGCTGGAACACGTGCGCGTAGTGGGTGGCGCCCTTCTCGAGCGCCCACTCTTTCATGGCCAGCGCGACGGAGTCGGCCAGCGAGGTGTCGAGCGCTTCGCCCTTGGCGAGCGCTGTGGATAGCTTCTTGTAGACCTCCTTGGGGAGGCGCTGGCGCTGGACGACCTCGCTGAAGACGTTCTCGCCGAAGATCTGGTTGTCGGCGACCGTGAGGTCGGGCGCGCCCAGTGCGCCCCCATTGGCGGTCCACTGTGCTGCGAACACGTTCTGCTGACGGATTCGGGACATGCTGTTGTTCGTTTCCTTCCTGTTCGCCCGAGTCGGTGGGGGTGGGTGGGCCCCATCAGGCGCGTGGGTGAGCGGCCGCGGCGGAACGCGGCCCCTCCAAGCTATAGGACCTGCCGCGTGGGGTCACTATCCAAATGTCCAAAGTGACCGGTTGGCGTGGGGGCGGCGAGCGTGATCCACGCTGCCCGGCCCGCCCGATGCTCTGCCGGCGTGGGCTCCCGATGCTCTGCCCGGCCCGCCCGATGCTCTGCCGGCGTGGGCTCCCGATGCTCTGCCGGCCCGCCCGATGCTCTGCCGGCGTGGGCTCCCGATGCTTCGCCCGCGTCCGAAAGTGTGCCAATCCCGTAGCAATTCTGGCTCGGGAAGGGTGACGGGGCCATAGTCCTGCAGATGGCCGGGAAACGAGACCGACAGGCGGCTCAGACCGACAATCTGGAAGGTTTGACGTCAGGGATTCGGGGACGTCCCGAAAAACGCACTGATTCCGACGAACTACGACTAAGCGGCGCAGTTTGCCGGTTTGAGCCGGTTCGTGGGACGGGTGACGCCGAAGTGGCGCGCCTCGCGGAGCTGCAGCACGGTCATCTTCACATCCACCAGCTCCGGGCTGCAGGAATTGGTAGGCACGCTCTGGCCCACCGGGTCCGCACCGGCCGACTGCACGCCACCCTTCCCTGCGTATATCTGGTTGGTCGTCCGCGGCGCGACGTGTTGGGACGAATGATGGCCGCGGCCCTGTATCTAAGAGGAGATGGGCTCGTCTCCGGGACCGCCGCCGCACAGGTCTGGGCGCTGCTCGACACGACACAGGCGGTTCGCCCTGAGGAGCCCATCGACCTCCTGGTGGTTGGTCGCAACGCCGAGTCTCCGCCAGGCATCAAGATCCATCGGACGAGAGCGCTCGTTCGCCAGGACATCCGCTGGCGCAACGGCATCCCGGTCACGTCTCCGGCCCTGACGATCCTGCACCTTGCCGCGCGGATGGACGACCTCGAGCTCGAGACCGTGCTGTCGGCGGGCTTCAGGAAGAACCTCGTCCGCCGCGCGCAGCTCGACGATGTGATGGAGCGCAACCCGAAGGCGAAGGCGATCGGGGTGCTCCGCTCGGTGCTGGAGCAGACAGAGGCTCTCCGCGACACACGCTCCACCTACGAGCGCAAGCTGCTCAAACTCTTGCGGGCCGCAGAGCTGCCGCTGCCGCTGACCAACACCTGGGTGGCCGGGGAGTTCGTGGATGGCGTCTGGCCAGACCTGCGGCTGGTGCTCGAGTTTGATGGCTGGCAGGACCACGGCAAGCGACAGGGGTTCGAGAAGGACCGCGTGCGCGATCAGCATCTGCTGATCGCGGCCCACCACGTCCTCCGGATCACCGCACGCCAGGTCGACCACCGGCCGTATGCGCTGGTGGCGCGGATCGCGAGCGTGATCGCCACGCTCAGGCTGAACGGTGCCGACGCGCACGCAGCGTAGCGGCCCGGCCCGGGCCGGCCTCAGTCCTTCTGCGTGACCCGCCCGTCGCTCTGCACCGTCACCTGTGGCGTGGCAGAGGAGATGTGGACGTCGAAGTGGCCACGGGCCGGGGACTGATCCGACATCACGGCCTTGGCGTAGCCATTCAGCCCGGCCGCGACCTCGTAGTCCACGGTGTAGGCGCCGGGCCACACAGCGGTCAGCTTCCAGCGGAAGGCCACTGCGTGGCCGGGCGCGAGCTTGCCGAGCGCCCAGGTGTTCGAGTATGCGGTCGCGGCGCCGCCGGGGCCGCGGTTCTTGCAGCTGTAGTCGCAGGGGCCGGGCGCCTGGTCGATGATCCAGACCGGACGCGAGCGACCCGCGAGGATCGGCTGACCGGCACCGTTTTCCTGCAGCAGGGTGCCGAAGGCCTGCGCGGCGGCGCCGTATTTGGGGTTCAGCACGGTCACCGCAACATCCGGGATCGCGCGATTGCCGACGTTCTTGATCCGTACCACGAAGCTCGTCTGCTCGGCCAGCCGCTGGCTGCTCGGGAACGAGCTGGAGACGGAGACGGGGAACGATCCATGTGGCTCGCCGGCGTTCTGCTCCGTGCCACCGCAGCCCGCTACCAGGCTCGCGATCGCGAGCGAGGCCACGACGATGACCCTCCGTCCACTCACGCTGTGGCCCACCACGAATTCGAGCATACCCAGGCAGCAGGCGGGGTATCCGTTCATACCCAGGCAGCAGGCGGGGTATCCGTTATTAGTCCGCCAGGCCGTGGTGCGCGTATCCGCCAGAGCGTCGCGTAGGCTTCCGCTCTGGCGACACGGACCGACACCAGTGTCGGCCGGACCAGGAGCAGAGAGTGTGATCAGAACAACCGTCGACCGTGCGTTCACGCCCACCCGTGGCGTGCTCGAAGAGGCGGGCGAGATGGTGATCCTCACCGGGCGCACGATCGTCTCTGCGGTCAGACCCCCGTATCCGTACGGCCCGGAGTTCGTCTCGCAGTTCATGTTCGCGCTGCGGCTCTGCTGGTTGCCGCTGCTGATCTCGACGGTCGCCTTCGGTTACGAGGCACCCGGGCTGCAGGCGGCGAACTTCCTCGTGCTGTTCGGTGCTCTGGATCGCCTCGGTGGCTTCTTCGTGCTGGCCTCGATCCGTGAGTTCGCGCCGTTCGTGGATGCGATCGTGCTGGCCGGGGTCGCCGGCACCGCGATCACCGCCGACCTCGGCGCGCGGCGCATCCGCGAGGAGCTCGATGCGCTGGAGGTGCTCGGCGTCGACCCGATCAAGAACCTGGTGGTGCCGCGCTTCCTGGCGCTGATGCTGGTCACGGGCCTGTTCGACATCTACGCACTGCTGTTCGGCGTCTTCGGCGGCGTGCTCGCCACGCTCGCCAATCACGCGCCGCTCGGACCGTTCTGGGCGACGTTCTTCAACAACGCCTCGACCACCGACCTCTGGGGCTCGCTGGTGAAGACGACCCTGTTCGGCGCGATCATCGCGATCGTGTGCTGTTACAAGGGCATGACCGCATCGGGCGGCGCCGAGGGGGTTGGGCGCGCGGTCAACCAGGCAGTGGTGATCGCGTTCCTCGCGATCTTCGCCTTCAATTACGTGTTCACCCAGGTGCTGCTCGCGACGCACCCGGCGCTGACGACGATCGTGAAGTAGGTGAACGAACTGCTGGCATACCCGCGAGCCTGGCTCGACTCCTTCGGCGACATCGTGCGCTTCAGCGGGCGCGTGCTGGCCGACATCGCCAACCTCAGGGTCTTCAAGTACTTCGGCGAGACGCTGCGCCAGGCGGGCATCCTGATCGTCTCCTCGACGCTGGTGATCTGGGGCCTTGTCTTCATCATCGGCCTGCAGTGCGGGATCGAGGGCGCCTACTTCGACCGCAGCGTCGGCACCCCCGAGTATGCGGGCGTGTTCTCCGCGTGGTGCGACCTGCGCGAGCTCGTGCCCCTGTGCTTCGGCTACATGATGGCCGCCAAGGTCGGGACCGGGATCGTCGCCGAGATCGGTTCGATGCGGATCTCGGATGAGATCGACGCGCTCGAGGTGATGGGCATCAGCGGCATCACCTTCCTCTGCGCCACACGGCTGGTGGGGATGATGATGGTGCTGCCGTTCGTCTACCTGTGCTCGATCGGCGCCGGATTCTTTGCCAGCTACCTGGCTGTGGTCCAGCAGATAGGCGATGTCTCCTCGGGTGGGTACTTCCTCATCTTCTGGGAGTTTCAGAACCCCCCCGATGTGCTCTTCAGCCTGCTGAAGGCGATGGCGATGGCGGTACTGATCGTGCTCGTAGGCTGTTATTACGGTTACAACGCAAGTGGTGGGCCTGTCGGTGTGGGCACCGCCACGGCCAAATCCATGGTCTTCAACATCGTCGGCGTCCATCTGATCAGCATGCTCGGGACCCAGCTCTTCTGGGGGGCCAACCCGCGAGCCCCGATCGGGGGATAGGTATGCCCGCAGTCGACCCAGAACCAGATCGCGATTTGGCCCATGCGGCCGCCGCCCCGCTGGGCGGCGGCTCTACCCGGCCCGACCTGCCACCGGGGGTTCCCGCCGACTACTACGACTTCCACAGCTACAAGGTCTACCCGTCCGGCCACCGCGACGTGATCGAGTTCAGGGACACCTACAAGTCGTTCGGGCCCAACCAGATCCTGCGCGGTCTGACCATGGGTCTGCCTGAGGGCATGGTCTCGATGATCCTCGGCCCCTCCGGCACCGGGAAGTCAGTCTGCATCAAGCACATGGTCGGGCTGCTCTACCCGGACTCCGGCGATGTGCTCGTGCACGGCGAGTCGGTCCCGGACATGACCGACGACCGGCTGTTCGAGATGCGCAAGAAATTCGGGCTGCTGTTCCAGGACGGCGCGCTGTTCAGCTCGATGAACCTCTACGACAACGTCGCCTTCCCACTGCGTCAGCACACGGAGAAGAGCGAGTCGGAGATCGAGGAGATCGTCATGCGCCGGCTCGAGGAGGTCGGCCTCGGCAACGCGCGCGATCGCTTCCCCAACGAGCTCTCGGGCGGCATGCGCAAGCGCGCGGGCTTCGCGCGGGCACTGGTGCTCGGGCCCGACATAGTGCTCTTCGACGAGCCCGATTCGGGTCTTGACCCCGTGCGCACCGCGCTGCTCGGCGAGCTGATCCTCGAGATCCACCGCGACATGGTGCAGGAGGCCAAGGCCGAGGGTAAGGAGTATCTGCCGGCCTTCGCCGTCGTGACGCACGACATCATGAGCGCGCGCCGCGTCGCCGACTACATCAACGTGCTCTGGCGCGGCCGGATCGTCGAGGCCGGGCCCGCCGAGGAGATGCTGGGCTCCGACAACCCGTTCATCCGGCAGTTCCTCGCGGGCGACGCCCAGGGCCCGCTCTCGATGGACTGAACGGTGCGCCACGCCCGCATCGTCGGCATCGTGGTCCTGGCGCTGGCGGGTGCCGGTATCGCACTGACGCTGACGCCGTCGACGGCGCTCGACACGTTCGTCTCCTCAACCTCGCCCGACTACCGGGCCACGCAGGCGATGTATGAGCAGTTCGGCAGCGACCCGGTCGTGGTACTGATCCGCGGTCGCCTGACCGGCCTCCTGCGGCAAACCGACATGAGAACGCTGAGCCGGCTCGAGGCGTGTCTTGGAGGCCAGCAGCTGCGACTCGACAAGGGGCTGGCGGCCTACGTGCCGGTCGCGGCCGGCAAGGCGCGGCCCGAGGGCGGCGCGGCATCGCCATGCGGCAAGTTGATGCGGGCCCATGTGGCCAAGGTCGTCTACGGCCCCGCGACCTTCCTCAACCACGCTGTGGCCGCTGTCAACACCGAGGTCGGCTCGGTCACCGTGAACGCCGTGAAGACGATCCGAGCCACGGAGGCCGAGGCAAAGACGCTGGCCAGTGGGCAGAAGCTCGACGAGGCCCAGACCAACGCCGCCGTGCAGGCGGCGGGCGAGCTGGCGCTGGAGCATGAGCTGGCGGCAGCCGAGGGGACCGGCAGCGCCACGCAGGGTCTGCTGGTCGGTCTCCCCTCGGTCGCCGACCCCGCCTTCCTGCGCCAGATCGTGTTCGGCTCGGCGACGGACACCACCACCCCGGCTGCGCGCTTCGCCTACCTGTTCCCGAGCAGCGATGTCGCGATCATCCAGATCCGCCTGCGAGCCAACCTCGGCGAGCGCCGGCAGCAGCAGGCGATCGGCTGGATCCGCCGGGCGGTCGATTCACCGAGCTTTCGCGTCCCCGGCGTGAGCTACACGGTGACCGGGGAGCCGGTGCTGCTGAACGACCTCGGCAACGAGATCAGCGGTCAGCTGATCCTGCTGCTGGCCGTTGCCGTGGTGGCCATGGCGCTGGTGCTGCTCGCGCTCCTGCGTCGCAGCCTGCGCCTGCTGCCGTTGGTCACCGGGCTCGGCGCGGTGGCGATCACCTTCGGCCTCACGGCCGTCTTCGGCGGCTCGCTGACACTTGCCGACGTTGCCGTCTTCCCGGTGCTGCTCGGCCTCGCGGTCGACTACGGCGTGCAGTTCCGCTCCGGCACACCGAGGGGCGCAACTGCCAGCGCGGCGCTCGCCTCCGCCGCCGGCTTCCTGGCGCTGCTGATCTCGCCGGTGCCGATGGTGCGCGGCTTCGGCCTGCTGCTGGTTGTCGGCGTCGTCGTCGCCTTCACCGCCGCGGCCTGCGCAGGCCCGCAGACCCCGGGCGCGCGGCTCGAGCCCGCGCGCCTGGTTCCGGCACAGCTGCTTGGCTCGATCTACGGGGCGGGGGAGATCCTCAGCGGCCTGCTCCCGTCGCTGCTACACCATCCCCGCCGCGTGCTCGCGATCGCCGCGGCCCTCACCGCCGGCGGATGGGCGCTGTCCCCGAGCACCGCGGTGCGGTCCGACATCACCCGGCTCGTGCCGCCCAAGATGCCGGCGCTCAGCCACCTCGAGCAGCTCGAGCAGACGACCGGCACATCGGGCGAGGTCGACGTGCTCGTCAACGCGCCCGACGTGACCTCGGCAACCACGGTCGCCTGGATGCGCTCCTACGAGCGGCGCATGAGCGCTCGCTACGGCAGCTCCGGCGGCTGCGCCCGGGCCACGCTCTGCCCAGCGCTGTCCCTACCGAGCCTGCTGCAGACCGCGGGCGGCACGCTCAGCGCCGTCCCGGGCTACTTCCAGCGCGCGGTGCTCACCCAGGACCACCGCCACGCGCTGCTCGCCTTCGGCATCCGGCTGATGCCGCTCAGCCGCCAACGTCGGGTGATCGAGCAGATGCGCGCGGCGCTGCACCCGCCACGCGGCACCACCGCCGAGTTGACGGGCGCGCCCGTCCTCGCGGCCGACGCCGAGGGCTCGCTTGCCTCCTTCACGGACCGCCTGCTGATGATCGTGGTCAGCCTCGTGCTCGTCGCCGCGGCATTGCTGGCGGCGCTCCGCGACGTCCGCCGCGTGCTGGTGCCGCTGGTCCCGATCGTGCTCGCGACCGGCTGGTCGGCGCTGCTCGTCTACATCTTGCGGGTCCCCCTGAACCCGATGTCGGCCGCGCTCGGCACGCTCGTGATCGCGATCACCACCGAGTTCAGCGTGTTGCTCTCGGAGCGCGTCTGCCGCCTGCAGGGCATAGGCCTCACGCGCCCCCAGGCGGTCGACGACGCCTACCGCACCACCGGGATCGCGGTGCTGACCTCGGCGCTCACGGCGATCGCCGGCTTTGGCGTGCTGGTCGTCTCCAACATCCCGATGCTGCGTGACTTCGGTTTGCTGGCGCTGATCGACCTGAGCGTCTCGCTGGCCGGCGTGATGCTGGTGCTGCCGGCGACGCTCGGGCTGATCGAGCTGAAAGCCCGTCACCCGCCGGCCGGGCCGCCGACGCGCGCCGGCGGCGAAACGGCGGACCGTGCGATTCGGGCACCATCGCTCACGGCATGATCGACACTCGCAGGTACCAGTGGATGATCGGTGGGATCGGGCTGGTGCTGGTGCTCGCCTTCTCCGTCGTCATGTACCTAGCGCCGTCGCGCCATGGCCACCCCGGCGTCCGCGCCGGCCAACGCATGCACCGCTTCGTGGCGCCGCTTGCGACCAGCGACCTGAACGTGCCGGCCAACACCTCGCCGCGCTGCGAGCCAGCGCACCCGGCCAGGCGCGGGCTCAACGTCTGCGACCGCGGGCCGCTCGTGCTCGCCTTCTTTGCGACCGACGGCAGGCAGTGCGTGAAGGCCGTGACGGCGCTTCAGCGGCTCTCGGCCAGCTTCCCGGGCACGACCCTCGCCGCCGTCGCCGCGGGCGGCAGCAAGCAGGCCACGCTCGCGCTCGTGCGCCGGCACCACTGGACGATCCCGGTGGCCTACGACTCGAGCACCGCGGTCGCGCAGCTATACGGCGTCACAGTCTGCCCGATGATCGAGGTCGCCGGACAGGGCGGCGTCGTCAAGCGACTGCTCATCGGCGACCGCTGGGAGCGCAGCCAGACTCTCGCCGTGGTGCTGGCGCGCGTGCTATCCCACAACCAATGAAGGAGCTCCTGCGGATCGGCGCGGACGCGCTACTGGGGGTGGCGATCATGTTCGTCGGCAGCCTCGTGATGTGGCTCGGCACGCCGCTGCTATGGCTCTGGGTGGGCTCCCAGATCCAGGGCAGTACCTCGTCGCTCGGGCTCGCGCTGCTGGCGATGGCGGCCGGAGTGCTCGCCACCGTGCTGCTGCTCGCGGGGCTGCTCTCGCGCCTCAGCCAGGTTCATCGCAGCATCGTGATCGCCCGCGGCCACGATGACCCTGGCCACCGGATGCTCGAGTCGGTGATGATCGCGACCGCCGGGATCGCGATCATCGTCTTCGGCATCTGGTTTCTGCTGTTCGCCGGCGCCAGTCCGATGCCGCTCGGCATGAACCTCTAGGCGAGCACGAGCTCCCGCTCCAGCGCGCCGGATGCACACTCCTCGACCGGGAGCGGGCGGCCGTTCAGCTGCTCCGCCAGCATCCGCCGCTGGCGCTCGGTCAGCGAGCCGATCAGCTTGATCTCGCTGACCCCGTTGCGCTCGAGGAACTTGCGGCAGCGCGTGCTGCCCCAGCGGCGCTGGGAGAGCAGCAGCTCGGAGACGGTCCAGCGATTGGCGGCGTCGGGGCACTTCAGGATCACATCGGCCGCCGAGGCCTCACCCTCCGCGATCCGCCGCTTCAGCTCGGCGCGCGCGAGTCGGATTGCGTTGGCGTGCTCCAGCGCACGAAGGCGCTGTGGTTCGGGCGGCATCTGTGTGGTCTCCGGCATCGACTTCCTCTTGCTTTGGTTCTGGCCCCTACCAGGCGTTTTTGCATTACCTCGAACCGCTCGCGGGCGCGTCGAGTCGCCACCCGAGCGGGTGCTGTCCACAACTTTTCTTCCCATGCCGGCGGCGCTCGGTGCCCCCGGCCCGGCCGCGTCGTCCCTCAAATTACGACTCGGCCGGCGGCCTCATGACCCTCTTCGAACTGAAGGCCAAGCTACCGCGCCGAGGATGGTCACAGCAAGCTCGCAAATTCGAACCGTGTGCTCATAGCGTGTTTTTTCTCCCAAGCGGCTCGCCGCTGCTGGCCACCACCCACGAGCGCCTCAGTGGCCGATCGGCAGTGGGCCGTGCTCGGCCTCGAAGTTCTGCTTCGCGCGCCTGAACACGTCGAGCGCCTCGTCGAGCACGCTGCGGTCGTGCGTGGCCATCACGCTGGTCCGCAGCAGCGCACCCGCGGGCGGGACCGCCGGGTGGATCGCGACGTTGACGAAGACGCCCGCCTCGTACAGCGCCTTCCACAGGAAGACGGCCTTCCAGTCGTCGCCGACGACGACCGGAACCACGGGCGTGATGATCTCCCTGCCGTCGGTCATGTGCGCCGGAGGCAGCACCCAGTAGCCGAGATCGCACAGGCCTCGGCGCAGGTAAGCGGCGTTGTCGAGCACCTTGGCGAACAGCTCTCGGCCCTCGTCGGAGCGGGCGATGCGCACGGCGGCGAGCGTCGCGCCGACGGCCGCGGGGACGCCGGAGGCGGTGAAGATGAACGGCCGCGAGGCGATCCGCAGGAACTCGATTATCTCCGCGGAGCCGGCGATCACGCCGCCGCAGGAGGCCAGTGACTTGGAGAAGGTCGCCATCCGCAGGTCGACGTCGGCCTCCACACCGAAGAGCTCGCAGGTGCCGGCCCCGCGCGCGCCGAGCACGCCGAAGCCGTGGGCCTCGTCGACCATCAGCCGCGCGCCGTAGCGCTTGCAGAGTGCGACGATCTCGGGCAGCGGCGCGACGTCGCCCTCCATCGAGTAGACGCCGTCGACGACGACCAGGATGCCGCCGCCGTCCTCCTGAGCGGCCCTCAGTCGCTTTTCCAGCAGGTCGAGACGGTTGTGGCGAAAGGGGCGGAGCTTGGCCTGCGACAGCAGGCAGCCGTCGAGGATCGAGGCGTGGTCGCCGGAGTCGACGATCACGGTGTCCTGCGGGCCGAGGATCGTGCCCAGCGCGCCGAGGTTGGCCTGGTGGCCGGTGGTGAAG
>JBOGYJ010000021.1:0-6498 GCA_050696795.1 Solirubrobacteraceae bacterium
ACGCGCTGCGGGCGGCGGTCACGCTCGGTGACAGCGCGCCGGCGGCCGCGCCGGCGGTGCTCGAGAGCATCCGCTGAGCTACGCCTTGGTCGCGCCCAGGACCAGCACGGCCGGGAGCCCCAGATAGGCGGCGCGCGTGGCCTCCGGGAGATGGCGGAAGGCGCGCTTCTTGGCCCCGAGCTCGCGCTCGGTGATCGCCGGCTCGGCGCAGCGGGTGACGTGCAGGCCACTCGCCTCGAAGGCCGCCAGGTAGTCAGCGTGCAGGTGCGGGTGCTCGCGCACGAACCCGCGGCTGCCGTCGCCGCCCGAGAACGGCGCGTTCCAGCCGAGCAGCGCCTGGAAGGGATGCAGCACCGAGATGATCAGCCGGCCGCCGGAGCGCAGCACGCGGCTGAGCTCGGCAATCGCCGCATCGAGCGCGGGCAGATGGGCCAGGGCGAGCCCGCAGACGGCGGTCTGGAAGCTCGCGTCGGCGAACGGCAGGTCGCGCAGATCGGCCACCGCGAAGCTGGCCTCGGGGACGTTGCGCCGCGCGCGATCGAGCATCTCCGGCGTCAGGTCGATGCCGGAGACGGTGTGCCCGAGCTCGACCAGCCGGCGGGCGTGGCGACCGGTCCCGCAGGCGGCGTCGAGCGCGGGGCCCGGCGAGCAGGCCGCGAGCATCTCGCCGACGACCGCCTGCTCGATCGCAATCACCGGGTTGCCCGGCTCGTCGTAGGAGTCCGACCAGATCGCATACCCGGAGGCCGCGTCGTGCTCAGGAGTGGCCTCGGCCGCTCCGAGCGCCTCGTCGTCGAGCACGCGGCGCAGCTCCGCCAGCCGCTCGGCGGCGAGCTCGTCGCTGCCGTCGTAGAGGTTGCGCAGCAGTGCCAGGCCCTCGACACCGGCCAGCAGCTCCCGTAGTGAGACGTGGCGAGTCATCGCGCCGGCCAGCGTAGCGTGCAAAATGGACGGCCCATGATCGCCAAGGCCGAACTCCATGTCCATCTCGAGGGCACCGCCACGCCCGAGCTGGTCGCCCGCATCGCGAAGCGCAACGGCGTGGCCCTGCCCGACGGCATGCTCGCCGAGGATGGCCGCTTCCATTACACGAACTTCCTGCACTTCCTGGAGACCTACGACCTCGCCGCGAGCGTGATCCGCACCGCCGAGGATTACCGCGAGATCACCTACGAGTACCTCGCCTCGGTGGCGGCGGACGGCGGCATCTACGTCGAGCTGACCGCCTCGCCCGACCACGCCGCGCTCGTCGGACTGAGCGACGAGGAGCACTTCTCCGGGATCGCCGCTGGGATCGACGACGCCCGCCGCGATCACGGGATCGAGGCCCGGATCCTGCTCTCCGGCGTCAGGAGCTTCGGCGCCGAGAGGGTGATCAGCGTGGCGCGATTCGCGGCACAGCGCCCACACCCCTACGTCGTCGGCTTCGCCCTCGCCGGCGACGAAAGCGTTCCGCCCAGCGAATTTGCGGAGGCGTTTGCGATCGCGTCCGACGCCGGGCTCGGCTGCACCGTCCACGCCGGTGAGTGGCAGGGACCCGAGAGCATCCGCGAGGCCCTGAAGCTGCCCGTCACCCGTCTCGACCACGGCGTGCGCGCGATCGAGGATCCGCTGCTCGTGCACGAGCTCGCCGAGCGCAGGATCACGCTCAACACCTGCCCGACCAGCAACGTCGTGCTCGGTGTCTATGACTCATTCGCCGCCCACCCGCTGCCGCACCTGCACGCCGCCGGCGTGCGCGTGACGCTCGGCTCCGACGATCCGCCCTACTTCGGTGCCACGCTCGGCGGCGAGTACGCGCTCTGCGGCGAGCAGTTCGGCTGGGACGACCACACGCTGCGCCAGGTCACGGTCGCCGCGATCGAGGCCGCCTTCTGCGACGAGCCGCTGCGCGCCACGCTGCTCGAGCGAGCTCGGGCACAGCGCTAACTGAAGGCGTCTGCGCTCGGGCACATCCGCCGCAGCGCACATTCACGGCACGCCGGCCGCTGCGCATGGCAGGTGCGGCGGCCGTGGCGCAGCAGGTTCAGATGCAGCTCCCATTCCTGGCCGCGCGGCGTCAGCGCCAGCATCGTGTCGTGCAGCTCCTCGAACGGCGCCCGCGGCCGGAACAGCGCAAGGCGCGTGCCCACGCGTGAGACGTGCGTGTCGACCGGCACGTCGCGCATGCCGTAGGCGAAGAGCAGCACGCAGGCCGCGGTCTTGCGCCCGACGCCCGGTAGCGCGCAGAGGTACGCCTGCGCGTCGGGCACCGGAACCTCGCGCAGCCAGGCGAGCGCCAGCACGCCAGGATGATCTCCCGTCCACCCGCCCCCAGACTGCCCGGTGTCTGTCACGGCCGCGAGGATCGCCTTGATGCGTGCCGACTTCACCTTCGAGATCCCGCCGCGGCGGATCGCCTGCTCGACCTCGTCCAACGGAGCGTCCCGCACCTCCTCCCAGCTCGGGAAGCGCTCGCGCAGCCCGAAGTAGGCGACGTCGCGGTTGCGATCGTTGGTCGACTGCGACAGCACCGTCAGGATCAACTCGGCGAGCCCGTCGCCGTGCGGCCGCAGGATCGGAATCCCGTAGACGCGCCGCAGGCGATCGCGGATCGCGTAGACGCGCCGCCGGCTCGGCCACTCCCAGAGCTCGGGCACCGCCGCCCTAATCGCAGGCACCCCAGCGCTCACACGCCTGGGCGGCAGCGACCATCGCCTCCTTGAGCGCGGCCGCGATCGCGGGCTCGTAGAAGCCGGTGATCTGCAGCCGCGCGACCAGCGCCGCCAGCAGCGCGTCGCCGACGCCGATCGTCGAGGCCACCCGCGACGGCACGCCCTCGACGTCCAGCCGGATCTTGCCGCGCAGCAGCGCGCCGCCGGGACCGTCGGTGATCACGACGTTGCGCGCACCGGCCTTGCGCAGCGCCAGCGACGCACGCTCGAGGTCGTCCTCGCCGGTCATCAGCCGCGCGTCGGCCGCGCTAGCCCGCACCAGCAGCGCGCCCGGCACACAGGCATTGGCGCTGGCGGCGGCGTCGGCCTTGGACTTCCAGCGGTGCAGCTGCAACCGCGGATCGAAGATCACCGGGTGCTCGAGCGCGAGCGCGCGCTCGCGTGCCTTCATCGTCACCTGCCGCTCGGCCTCGCCGACCAGCGTGACCGTGCTGATCAACAGCCCACCGCAGCCGTCGACCGCCTCCTCGACGCCAGCCCAGAGCGCGCCCGCGGTCGTCGCCAGCGCCTCGCCATACATCCGGCGAGTCGGCTCGCCGGCGTGGTCGACGGTCGTCAGCGCCAGTGGCGTGGGCATATCCTCGATCAGCTTGAAGTGGCGTAGATCGACACCGGAGCGTTCGAGCTGGCTGCGCAGCCAGCGGCCCCACTCGTCGTCTCCGACGCCCCCGGCCAGCGCCATGCGCGCACCGGCACGCGCCGCCATCAGCGCGACGCTCGCGACCGGGCCGCCGAAGTGGGGCACGAACATCTCGGCCTCCGCGAGCGCCTTCACCGGGCGCTCGCAGATCATCTCGACGAGCGCCTCGCCCAGACACAGGACGTTGCGCGACGCGGTTGGCAGCTCGGCGTTCACAAGCGGGCACCATATCCGCAGACTGGCGCCCACGCTGGTCGCGGCCCTGCTGGCGGCCGCCTACCTGATCGTCCAGCCCTCCGGCGCCGACCTGCCGGCGCAGCTGCTGCGCGTCAAGCTGTTCGCCGCCGCGGGCTTCGGCCTCTGGGACAACTGGTGGTACGGCGGCCACTACCTGCTCGGCTACAGCGTGCTGTTCCCGCCGCTCGGCTGGCTGCTCGGCCCGCGACTGCTGGCGGCGCTGGCGTGCCTCGGCACGGCAGCCGCGTGCGAGGCGCTGGCCCACGACATCTACGGCGACGACGCCTGGCTGGGCGCAACCTGGCTGGGCGCCGCGACGGTGACCGAGCTGCTCAGCGGCCGCCTGACCTTCGCGCTCGGCCTCTGCGGCGCCGCGCTCACTGCGCTCCTGCTTGAGCGACGGCGGCCTCGCTTGGCCGCCGTTCTTGCTTGCGCCACCGCGCTGGCGAGTCCCGTGGCCGGCCTGTTCGTGGCGCTGGTGGGCGCCGCCCTCACCTGGCGAGGTCTAAAGGTGCGAAATCGGGCCGATATCGCGGCCGGTATCACAGCGATATCGGCCCAGATCCTGCTCTTGGGAGGGGCTGCCCTGCTGTTCCCGACCGCCGGCTACCAGCCCTTTGCCTTCACCACGCTCTGGCCCCTGGTGGGCGCCGGCCTGTTGATCGTGGCACTCCGTCCCGGACCCATGCTCGCGACCGCGACGCTCCTCTACCTCGCCGGCTGTCTCGCCGCCTACGCGATCAACACGCCCGTCGGCAGCAACGCCGCGCGCCTGGGTGAGCTCGTAGCCGGCCCGCTGGTGGCGCTGCTGCTGGTCCCGCGGCGCGCCTGGCTGCTGCTGGCGCTGGCGGCGTTGCCGCTCACCTATCTGCAGGTGCACGACGCGATCACCGACCTGGTGCACGGCACGCCCGATCGCAGCGCCTCCTACTACCGCCCGCTGATCGGCTTCCTGCGCGGGCAGCCCGGCGCCTGGCGCGTCGAGGTCCCCTTCACCGCGGGTCACTGGGAGAGTGACCTGCTGGCGCCGAGCGTGCCGCTCGCCCGCGGCTGGGAGCGCCAGACCGACATCGCCGAGGACCCGCTGTTCTACGACCACCAGCTGACGGCTGCCAGCTACGACGCCTGGCTGCACCGGCTGGCCGTGCGCTACGTCGCCGCCGCCGACGCGCCGGCCGACTATTCCGCCCGCGCCGAGCTGCGCCTGATCCAGGGCGGGCTGCCGTACCTGCACGTGGTCCGCCGTTTCGCGCACTGGACCGTGTACGCCGTGGCGGACCCGACCCCGGTCGCGACCGGCGCGGGTCGAGTCGTGTCCATCGGCACGAGCACGTTGAGGCTGGACGTCGCACACCCCGGAGCCATCTACGTGCGCGTGCGCTGGTCCCCCTACTGGCAGCTGCGCGGCGTGCGCGGCTGCGTTGCCGCCGCCGGGCAGTTCACGCGCATTGACGCCGGCGGCGCCGGCGTCGCGCGGCTGCAGATGGGCTTCTCGCTCGGGCGCGTCGGCTCACGCGCCCCCCGCTGCGATTAGCCTCAGGCAATGCGTCTCCCGCACCGCCGGACCGACGCAGCGCGTCAGCTGTTGATGTTCGCCGTGGCCTACGCGGGCTACGAGCTCGTGCGCGGCCTGGTGACCACGAGCAACTCCAGGGCGCTCGCCGACGCGACACGCATCATCGACTTCGAGCGCGCCCTGCACGTGTTCGTCGAGCCGCGCATGCAGTCGTGGGCCACGACGCACGCCCACTGGCTGCTGGACATCGCCGACTGGACCTACCTGAACGCGCACTTCGCCCTGACCGCGGCGGCGATGGTGTTCATCTACCTGCGCCGCAACGACTCGTTCTACTTCGTGCGCAACATGTTCATGGTCGCGATCCTGATCGCGCTGATCGGCTACAGCGTCTACCCGACCGCTCCCCCGCGACTGATGCCGCAGTGGGGCTTCAGCGACTCGATCCGGCAGTTCACCGGGATCGATGC
The DNA here is from genome assembly GCA_050696795.1 of Solirubrobacteraceae bacterium. Taxonomy (GTDB): domain Bacteria; phylum Actinomycetota; class Thermoleophilia; order Solirubrobacterales; family Solirubrobacteraceae; genus Palsa-465. The sequence goes on from JBOGYJ010000021.1 coordinate 5,578, forward strand.
CCAGCAGGGTGCCGCCGGTCTGTTGCTGAATCCCTATGCCGCCGTGCCCTCGATGCACGTCTGCTTCGCGCTGATGATCGCGCTGCCGATGTCAGCGCTGGTGCACAGCGGTGTGGCCCGGGTGCTCTGGCGCGTCTACCCGCTGTTCATCGTCTTCGTCGTGGTCGTGACCGGCAACCACTACTTCACCGACGTCGCGCTCGGGGCCCTGACCGCGGCCACCGCAGCGGCGCTCGCCAAGCAACTGCTGGCGCGCGCCCGGCCGGACGTGTGGGCATTCGCCGTGGCAAGCACTAGCCGATCGTCTGTTTGATCCCAACCGTCGGGAAGCGCGAGAGCGGAGCGTGCATCTGCGTGAGCGACAGATGGCGGTCGCTGCGGATCGTCCACAGCGGCTGGCGCGTGTCCGGGTTGCCGAGCAGGTACGTGCGGTTGGTGCAGCCGTAGTTCACCCGCTCACCACCCACCAGCGCGGTCGCGCCGGTCATGAACACGCAACGTCGCCCGTCGGTGGTGACGATCGCCCACGGCAGCGGCGACCCCTTCGGCGCCGCAGCCGGCCTGGGCAGCCCGCGCGTCAGATGCAGCACGGTGACCGCGTGCCAGGGGTCGAGGAAGCAGACGACGCTCGTGGCGTGCGGCGAGGCGGCGAAGCACGGGTCATGGATCAGGTTGCCCTCGAAGCACCGGTAGGCCTTGCGCGCGCTGCTCGCGAGCGAGGATTCCCAGCAATAGCCGCGCCCACGGGCACCGATGTGGAACTCGGGCGAGAGCCTCCCCGCGGGCGTGAACACCGGCAGCCGGCGCGTGTGCTCGGTGCGCAGCAGCACGGCGGCGACGGCGCCGCCGGCGACGGCGACGGCAACCAGGCCGACAAGCGGTGCCAGCCAGCGGCGCGGCAGCCGCGACCGGGAGCGGCGG
>JBOGYJ010000022.1:0-6396 GCA_050696795.1 Solirubrobacteraceae bacterium
GCGGAGCGCCACCAGAGCACCCAGGCCAGCGAGCCGCTGACGAACAGGTTCGGACCGATGTTGAGGCCCACGAGCAATGAGAACGGGTGCGTCAGTGCGCGGGCCGACAGCAGCGAGGCGGCCGGCAGGTTGTTGACCACAACCGATGCGCCCGCCGCGACACCGGCGGTCGCCCAGGGCCCCAGGTGAGTGAGCAGCGAGGCGGGTCCCGACCACGCTCGCCCGAGCGCGCCGAGCCCGACGGCGATCCCGAACAACCCAACCAGCACCGGCAGGCCGAGCACGTTGACGGCGCCCCGCAGCGCCGAGTGCCACGGTCGCAGGCGCAGCGCCACGGCGACCACGCCGACCGCAGCCACCGGCAGCGCCGCGTTGGGCAAGACGATCACCAACACGGTCGCGGCAACGACAGCCACGAGCCCGATGCGCAGGCGCGGAGGCTCGACGGCATCCGGGGGCGCCGCTCTCGCCCGCAGCTCACGGTGGTGCCAGAGCGCGATCACCGTGGCGGTCACGATCACGGAAACGACGCCGGCTGGAGCCATCCTGCGGAAGAAGTCGCCACCGCTCATATGCACGTGGCCGAGCACGATCAGGTTGGTGAGGTTCGATCCCGGCAGGATCAGCGAGCCGGCGTTGGCGAGCAGGATGCAGGCGTACAGCAGGGGCGCCTCGCCCTCGCCGCGGCTACGCGCGGTGTAGACGAACACCGGTGTGAGGAAGGCGACCGAGGTGTCGAGATTCAACAGCGCAGTGACCGCGGCGACCAGCACGACCGCGCCGGCGTAGAGCAGCACGCCGTTGCGCGCGCGCTGTGCCAGCAGCTGCCCCGCCGCGAGGAAGAGCCCATCCTGCTCGCTCACCAGACCGACCAGCAGCAGCCCTGAGACCAGCACGAAAGGTGGCCAGTCCTGGCCCGCGGCCGCGCTCGTCTCAGATGGGCTGAGCGCCAGCGCGATCGCGATCCCGAGGACCCCCGCCCCACATAGCAGCCATCTTCCGTGCCGGCGCGTTGCGTCCACGGCACCATGAATACCCATCGGCCGCGGCCACCACTTCGCTCGTACGGCGACTACAGCCCCGCGACCGGCTCGGGCTCGCGCCCCGCCGCCGGTTCGTCGAGCGCCGTGACCTGCGCCGGCGAGCTGCCCTCGATGTTCAGCTCGGGCAGGCGTGAGTCGAGCCACTGCGGCAGCTTCCACGTGACCCCGCCCAGCAGTTGCAGCACGGCCGGGAGCATCACGCAGCGGACTACCAGCGCATCCAGGAACACGGCAATCGCCAGCCCGAAGCCGAACTCCTTGATCGCACGCTCGTCGCCGAGCATGAACGACAGGAAGACGCAGACCATGATTGCCGCGGCGGCCGTGATCACACGCCCGGTGAAGGCGATGCCGTCCGCGACCGCCCCGCGGGCGTCACCGCGGTGCACCCACTCCTCGCGGACGCGCGAGATCAGGAACACCTCGTAGTCCATCGAGAGGCCGAAGACCACCGCGAACAGGATAACTGGAATCCACGGCTCGATCGGCCCAGGGGAGACGCCGAACAGGCTCGATCCCCAGCCCCACTGGAACACGGCGACCGTCGCTCCCAGCGCGCCGCCGATGCTCAGCAGGTTCATCACCGCCGCTTGGATCGGGATCACGACCGAGCGGAAGATGACCAGAAGCAGCAGCGCCGAGAGCACCACGACGATCGCGATGAACAGCGGCAGCTTGACCGACAGCACGTGTGAGAAATCGATCGATCCGGCGGTGAAGCCGCCGACCGAAGCGACCACTCCGAGCCGGCGCTGCAGTGGCGGGAACACCTGCTGCCTGAGCTTGTTGACGAGATTGGTCGTGGCCTGCGCCTGCGGTGCCGAATGCGGGTAGGCCTCCATCACCGCGACCTTGCCGGACGGTGAGAGCCGCGCGGGAGTCACGGCAACGACGTCCGCGGTTCTCGCCAGCGCCGCCCGCACCTGCCCAAGCGACGACTGATCAGCCGCGCCGGGCAGTTCCACCACCACCAGCAGCGGGCCGTTGAAGCCGGCTCCGAAGCCCCGCGAGAGCATGTTGAACGCTCGGTAGCTGCTCGTCCCCGACGGATCGTTGCCCGCGTCGGAGCTGTCCAGCCGCAGCGCGAAGAACGGGATCACGCAGAGCGCCATCACCGCCAGCGACACCAACGCCAGCGGCCGCGGATGCGACCCGACGATCACGCTCCAGCGCCGCCACGCCGACTCGTGCGGCGCGCCGCGGGCAGCGCGCCGCCGCTCTGAGCGACTCGGCCGGACCACTCGGTGCCCGAAGCGCGAGAGCAGCGCCGGCACGAGCGTCAGCGATGCCAGCAGCACCAGCGCCACCGCCAAGATCGAGGCGATCGATAGCCCGTACATGAAGGAGACGCCGGTCGCGAACATGCCGAGCAGGGCGATGACCACGGTGCCGCCGGCCAGCAGGATCGCCCTGCCCGAGGTGTCCATCGCCTCGTTGACGGCCGCCTCGATGTCGCCGAGCCGGTGGTAGCTCTCGCGGAACCGGGTGACGATGAAGAGCGCGTAGTCGACACCGACGCCGAGGCCGATCATCAGCGCCAGCTCGGGCGCGACGTTGGACATGCTGGTGATCCGCGTGGCCAGTCCGACCAGCGCGATGCCCGTGATCAGGCCGAAGGCCGCGGTGATCAGCGGTAGGCCTGCCGCGATGACCGATCCGAAGGTGATCAGCAGGATCAGCATTGCCGCGATCACGCCGACGAAGGTCGCAGGCCCGATGTTGAAGCCCTCGGCCTGCTCGATCACCTGACCGCCGGCGGCGATCTGCAGTCCTCTGGCGTGGACGTGACCGATCTGGTTCAGCACCGGCTTTCCGGTGTTGTCGGGCAGCAGGTTGGCGCGCTTGGTGTATTCGATCGTCGCGAACGCGGTGTGGCCGTCCTTGGACACCTGCACCGCGCCCTGCGACGTGAACGGGCTGACGACGCTCACCACGTCCGGATCGCGAGCGACCTTCGCCAGCAGCGGCTCGATCGCCGACTTCACCGCCGGGGCGTCGAAGCGGCCGCCCGAGTGGTGGAAGACGATCGTGTCGACGTCTCCGCTCTGCGTCTTGAACTCGCTGGTCAGCAGGTCGGCGACGTGCTGCGACTGCGTGCCGGGCAGCGAGAAATCGGTCGCATATTGGCGCCCCACGGCGGAGGCGATGACGTTCGCGGCAACGGCGATAACCAACCAGGCGACGACCACCCAACGTCTGTTGGCCATGCACCAGCGACTCAGTCCGATCATGTCTTTGCGCCTCCTCGAGGAGAGAGTGGAAGGGCGTATTTGTGGCTCACCGCGGTAGATCCGCCTCTACTGATACGCGGGGGATGAGGACTGTAACATAATTACTGAGCGCTAGCTCAGACAAGCCACGGCGCGTTCGCATCCGCCCTGCGGCTACCGGCGCGAGTGCCCGCTCGCGTCCGCGCTGCTCCGCCGCATTGGGCGCGAACACGACCTCGTCCGCCCCGGCACCGCCCGGCACGGTCCCGGCACCGCCCGGCACGACCCCGACCCCGCCCCGCCCCGGCACGGCAGCGTGGTCATCCGCCTCGCGTTCGGATTCGAGTTGCTCTGCGACAGAGCCTACCCGCGAGACGCCCACTCGTACTTGGCCGACGAGTCTGCAAAGCTGATCGCGTGAGCGACGCGATCGCGCCCGCACCGCCGGTGGTCACTGCCGAGGTGGTTTCAGTCGAGAACCTCAAGGTGCGCTACGGCGACACGGTCGCCGTCGATGACGTGTCGCTGGAGATCAACCGCGGCGAGATCTTCGGCATCCTCGGCCCCAACGGCGCCGGCAAGACCACCACGGTCGAATGCATCGGCGGGCTGCGCAAGCCCGATGCCGGCACGATCGACGTGCTCGGACTCGACGTGCACAGGCACACCAACGAGCTGCGCGAGCGCGTCGGCGTCCAGCTCCAGACCAGTGAGCTGCCCGACAAGATCTACGTGCGCGAGGCGCTCGAGCTGTTCGCGTCCTTCTACGCCGACCCGCGCGAGCCCGATGATCTGCTGCGACTGCTGGGGCTCGAGGAGAAGGCCACGACCCGATACGTGAACCTGAGTGGCGGCCAGCGCCAGCGGCTCTCGATCGCCCTCGCGCTGATCGGTCGCCCCGAGCTGGCGATCCTCGACGAGCTGACCACGGGCCTCGATCCGCAGTCGCGCCGCGAGACCTGGAAGCTGATCGAGGGCATCCGCGACGAGGGCCTGACCGTGATTCTCGTGACCCATTTCATGGAGGAGGCGGAGTACCTCTGCGACCGCGTGGCGCTGCTGCATCGCGGCGCCGTCCGCGCGATCGACACGCCGGCCAATCTCGGTGCCGGGCTCGGTCAGCGGATCAGCTTCCGTGCCACGACGGCGCTCGACCTCGACCAGCTCAGAGCCCTGCCCGAGGTCCATGCCGCTCACGAGCAGGGGGGAAGGATCAATATCGAGGGCACCGGCGACGTCGTCGCCGCGGTGATCGCGCTGCTCGTGCAGGAGCAGGTCGTGCCCGAGCAGACGCGCGTCGAGCAGTCGACGCTCGATGACGCCTTTGTCGCGCTCACGGCCGAGGCTGACGCCGAGCACGCCGCCACGCCACCGAACGAGGCCGCGTGAGCGCGATCGCTTCGCCCACCGTAGACAAGCCGCCGCAGCAGCGGCGCGGCGGCTTCCCGACCCTGCTCGTCACGGAGTTTCGACTGCTGTGCCGCGAGCCGATGATCCTGTTCTGGGCGCTGATCTTCCCGGTGGGGCTGCTGGTCGTGCTCGGCTCGAGCGTCTCCGACAAGCCCAAGGCGGCACTCGGCGGGCTGCCCTTCATCGTCGTCTACACGCCCGTGCTGATGACCTTCACGCTGACCCTGCTGGCGCTCAGCGCGATGCCGGCGACGCTGGCCTCCTACCGCGACAAGGGCTACCTCAAGCGGCTCTCGACCACGCCGATCGGGGCGCTCCGGCTGCTGGCCGCGCAGCTGCTGCTGGTGTGCGGACTCGCCGGCAGCGTCGTGATCCTGATCATGCTGGTCGCGCGCTTCGCCTACCACGTGCCGCTGCCGAGCCAGGTCGGCGGCTTCATCCTCGCGATCCTGCTGACGATGTCGGCGATGGCGGCGCTGGGGTTGCTGATCGCCTCGCTGGCGACCAGCCAGCGCGTCGCCGGCGCGATCGGCGGGATCCTGTTCTTCCCGCTGATGTTCTTCGCCGGGCTGTGGGTGCCGCAGCAGTCGATGGGGCACCTGCTGCGCACGATCAGCCAGTACACGCCGCTCGGCGCCGCGGTCCCGTCGATCACCAACTCCGACTACGGCCACTGGCCCGGGACCACGCACCTGATCGTGCTGGCGGCCTACACCGTGGTGCTGCTGCGGATCGCGGTCAGGTTCTTCCGCTGGGATCGTTGAAAGCGGGCCTTCCCTCCGCCGCCGGCCCGCTGGCCGACGGCGTTCGCCGCTGCGTTCACCGGTCTGGCTGGGAGCGGGTCGCTGGGCTCATTTCGGCGCGATCCACTTGAGCCGCTCGTCGTCGTGGCGCCCGAGCATGTCGACCTCGCCCTCGCCGTGCAGGGCCCTGCGCAGGCGCAGGTACTGCGAGACCTGGGCGACGTCGTGCACGCGCACGATCTGGGCGCCGGCGCTGACGCCGAACTCGAGCGCGGCGATCGTGCCCGCCAGGCGGTCCTCGGGCAGCGCGCCCGAGAGCATCCCGATGAAGTACTTGCGGCTGACGGCCAGCAGCAGCGGGCGCTCGAGTACGGACAGCTCGCCCAGGCGGCGCAGCACCTCGATGCTCTCCCGCGGCACCTTGGCGTAGTCGAGTCCCGGGTCGAGCAGGAGCTGCTCGAAGCCGACACCGCGCGCGGTGGCGAGCGCGATGCGGTCGCGCAGGAAGTCGAGCACGTCCCGGACGGAGTCCTCGTAGGTGGGGAAGTGCGCCTGCTTGGGTGCGGCGCGCGTGTGCATCAGCACGAGCCCGGCGCCGGAGTCCGCGGCGATGTCGGCCACGGCGGGGTCGAGCAGGCCGCTGGTGTCGTTGATCAGCGCGGCGCCGGCCGCCACGGCGGCGGCGATCGTCTCGGCGCGCCAGCTGTCGATCGAGACCAACACGCCCTGGTCGGCGAGCGCTCGCACCAGTGGGCAGAGTTGATCGATCTCCTCCTGCACGGAGATCGGGGCGGTGTCGGTGCGGCCGGAGAGCGCCCCGATGTCGATGATCCCGGCGCCCGCGGCGACCAGGTCGAGCCCGTGCCGGAGCTGCTGCTCGACGTTCTCGAAGGTCCGCGAGTCGGCGACCGAGTCACGGCCGATGTTGAGGATGCCCATCACGACGGGTTCGCCGGCGCGCAGGTCGAGTGTCCTCTGCGGTAGCTGCAG
>JBOGYJ010000023.1:0-1532 GCA_050696795.1 Solirubrobacteraceae bacterium
ATGCAGTCGCCACCGAGATTCCGATCGGTTCAGAGCACGAGGTGTCCGGCGTGATCGACCTGATCGACATGCGCGCCTACGAATATGCTCCCGCCCAGCCCGGCAACGTCAGCCGCGAGAACTGCACGGAGATTTCGATCCCCGAGGATCAGCTGGCCCTGGCGCAGGAGTACCGCGAGAAGCTGATGGACGAGGTCGCGGAGAACTCCGACGCGCTGATGGAGCGCTACCTCGAGGGCGAGGAGATCTCGCACGAGGAGATCGTCGCGGCGCTCAAGGACGGCACCAACCACGGCTCGCTGTTCCCGGTGACCTGCGGGATCGCGACCGCCAATCTGGCGACCAACCGGCTGCTCGACGCGATCGTCGAGGACCTGCCATCGCCCGTCAAGCACGGCGCCGTCGACGTCGACGGCCATCTGCTCGAGCCCGACGAGTCCAAGGAGCTATTCGCCTACGTCTTCAAGACCCGCGCCGACCCGTTCGCGGGCCGCATCAACCTGTTCCGCGTCTATCAGGGCACCATCAGGCACGACTCGCATCTGCTCAACACCCGCGCTCATGCCAAGGAGCGGATCGGTCAGCTGCTGAGCTTCGACGGCTCGCAGAACGGGCACGTCGAGGAGTTCGGGGCGGGCGACATCGGCGCCGTCGCGAAGCTCAAGGAGACGCGCGCGGGCGACTGGTTGGCCGCGCGCGACGAGCCGATCGAGCTGCCCAGCATCAAGCTCCCTGCCGCCGTGATGGCGTTCGCGGTCGAGCCGCGCGCCAAGGGTGACGAGGAGAAGATGTTCTCCGCGTTGCGGCGCCTGCAGGAGGAGGACCCGACGATCGACCTGCACCGCGACGCGCAGACCGGCGAGCAGATCGTGGCCGGGCTCTCACAGATGCACGTGGAGGTGATCGTCGACCGGCTGCGCGACCGCTTCGGGGTCGAGGTCAGCCTGCAGCCGCCGCGCGTGCCCTACCAGGAGACGATCCGCTCGGGCGCCAAGGCGCACGGCCGCCACAAGAAGCAGACCGGGGGCCGCGGGCAGTTCGGCGACTGCCACATCGAGATCGAGCCGCTGCCGGCGGGAGCCGGCTTCGAGTTCGTCGACGCGATCAAGGGCGGCGTGATTCCGAACGGCTTCATCCCGGCCGTCGAGAAGGGCGTGCTCGAGGCGATGCACACCGGCGTCGTCGCCGGTTATCCGGTCAAGGACGTCAAGGTGACGCTGTTCGACGGCTCCTATCACTCGGTCGACTCCTCGGAGATGGCGTTCAAGCTGGCGGCGGGTCACGCGATGCGCGAGGCCATGGCCCAGGCCAGGCCGGTGCTGCTCGAGCCGATCATGCTGGTGACCGTGAGCGTGCCGGAGGACTGCGTCGGCGACGTCATCGGGGACCTCAATTCACGCCGTGGGCATCCGCACGGGATGGAGCCCGTGGGCGGCGGCATGACTGACGTCAAGGCCGAGGTGCCGATGGCCGAGATGCTCTCCTACGCACCGGATCTGCGCGGGATCACCGGCGGCCAGGGCGAGTACACG
>JBOGYJ010000024.1:0-39982 GCA_050696795.1 Solirubrobacteraceae bacterium
CCGCTGACCGACATCGCGCCATTGCAGATCGCCGACGCGGGCACCGACGAGAACGGCGACCGGGTGTTCCGCACGGTCACCCAGTTCTCGATGAAGCCAGTCGAGCAGATCGGCCTGCTGAAGATGGACTTCCTCGGGCTGCGCAACCTCGACGTGATCGAGGACGCGCTGGACATCATCGAGCGCTCGACCGGGGAGCGTCCCGACATGGTCACGCTGCCCCTCGACCACGGCCCGACCTACGAGATGATGGCTCGCGGCGACTCCGTCGGCGTGTTCCAGTTCGAATCCGAGGGCATGCGCGAGGCGCTCAAGAAGGTCAAGCCCGACGAGTTCGACGACCTGGTCGCGCTGAACGCCCTGTACCGCCCGGGCGCCATGGACCAGATCCCGACTTACGCCCGTGGCAAGCACCAGCCGGAGGCGATCACCTACCAGGACGAGCGGCTGCGGGCGATCCTTAAGGCGACCAAGGGCGTGATCCTCTATCAGGAGCAGGCCATGCAGATCGCCAAGGACATCGCCGGCTTCAGCGGCGCCAAGGCGGACGACCTGCGCAAGGCGATCGGCAAGAAGAACCGCGAGGCGATGGCCAAGCTCAAGCCCGACTTCGTCGAGGGCTGCCGCGCCTCCGGCACCAGCGAGAGCGTGATCGACTGGATCTGGACCACCAACGAGAAGTCGGCCGACTACTCGTTTAACAAGTCCCACGCCGCCTGTTACGCGCTGATCTCCTACCGCACCGCCTGGCTGCGCGCCAACTACCCCGCCGAGTACATGGCGGCGCTGATCTCCTCGGTGATGGACACCAAGGACAAGGTTCCGTTCTTCGTCGCCCAGGCCGAGCAGATGGGGATCGAGATCCTGCCGCCGGACGTAAACCTTTCAGATCACCGCTTCGTGGTCGTCGATGGCAACATCCGCTTCGGCCTCGATGCGGTCAAGGGCGTCGGCTACGCGGCCGTCGAGGCGATCAAGCGGGCTCGCGGTGATTTGGATCCCACCCACTCATCCGCCGGCCGCGCCCCGTCCGAGGCGGGCGGGGAATTCACCGACATCTTCGATTTCTGCGAGCGAGTAGACGGCCGCGGCGTCAACAAGAAGGCGATCGAGGCGCTGATCAAATGCGGCGCCTTCGGCTCGACCGGCGCGACGCGCATGGGCATGCTGGCGGTGCTCGAGCAGGCGCAGGCCGCCGGGCAGAAGGCGCAGCAGGATCAGGCGGTGGGCCAGGGCTCGATTTTCGACCTCGGCCTCGATCTCGGCGGCGGGTCTGACGCTGGCGCCTCCGCCCGGCCCACCCACGTCCCGATCCCACCCGGTGAGTTCGAGCAGAACGAGCTGCTGGCGATGGAGAAGGAGTCGATCGGGCTCTACATCTCCGCGCACCCGCTGAAGACACTGAGCCTGGCGATGTCGACCAAGACGGATGTCAACCTCGGCTCGGTGGGCGAGTGCAAGGACGGCGAGCGTGTCACGATCGGCGGCATGATCAGCCAGGCCAAACGGCTGCGCACCAAGAAGGGCGATCCGATGGTGTTCGCCACGCTCGAGGATCTCAGCGGCTCGGTCGAGCTCGTCATCTTTGCCGACACGCTCGAGGAGTCCGGCGGCGCCGTCGAACAGGACGCGGTCGTGCTGGTCAAGGGCAAGGTCGACCACAAGGACGCCTCGCGCACCTGTGTGGTGGCGTCGTCGGTCGATCGCTTCGAGCCCAGCGACGAGGAGATCGCTGCGGCGCAGGAGGAGGCGTCGCGCGTGGTCGTGCCCGAGGGGCTGCTGATCCGCGTGAAAGCCGGCGCCTGGCAGTCCGACCTGTTCGATGACCTGCGTGAAGTGCTCAAGAGCTTCCCGGGCGACTCCGAGGTCGTGCTCGAGCTGGCCTGCGCCGGCGGGCCCCGCCGCCTCCGGTTCGGCGCGGACTACAAGGTGCAGCGCACCGCCGGCCTCTACGCCGAGCTCGCGCAGATGCTCGGCTCGGTGCTGCTACCGGCCGAGAACACCGCCGCCGCGGCTTAGCCGGTGTCGCGTCAAAGGGCCTTCGGCGCTGAGGCGAGGACGCTCGTCGCGTAGACCACTATGGCGTGGGCCGCCTGTTGCAGGCGTTGCCTGCGGGGCTGACAGGCCGGACGGTCCTCACGGGATTTGTCTGACCGGAGATTCAGGCTCCGGCTGACCCCAGAACTGATGAGGCGGTCCGGCCATGACCGGAACGATGACGTGGGTGGGGATGGATGTCCATGCCGGTCCACACATGCCGCGGCGATCGACTCGATGACCGGCGAGTTGATCCGCCGGAAGTTCGGGCCGGGAGTGGATGAGCCCGTCGGCTGGCTGCAGTCGCTGACCGGTCCCGTCCGGGCGTGTTATGAGGCCGCACCAACGGGGTTCGGGCTCTACCGAGCCGCGCGCGGCGGGGGTGATGATCGACGTGATAGCGCCGGGCAAGACACCGCGTGGCCCGTCTGACCGGATCAAGACAGATCGCAAGGACGCAGAACTGCCAGCGCGATGTCGGCTGGCAGGGTCGTTGACATGCGTGGTCGTCCCACCGCCGGAGGTCGAGGCCGCCCGCGAGTTGACGCGTGGGCATGACGCGTGTCGTCGTGATCTCGGCGCGGCCCCGCAACCGCGTGTCAAAGATGCTGCTGCTCCCGACAACCACGGCGTCAAGCGCCGCCGAATTGTTGTCGCGCAAACCGAGGCTGACAGCGGCCAGCGCACCGGGAGCGAGCGGTCCACGCGGCCGCCGCGCCCAAGCAATCACCGCTCACTGCCATGAACGTGGGAACAGTGCCAGCAGCGTTCACTCATCAGCGGCTACTGCATGATCCGGGCTTAAACCCGCCGGACGACACGGCAATTACGCGACATCCTCTCGCTGTTGCGATAGCGAATCCCTCGTAGCTTGGATCTCGAATGCGATCGTCGACGAGACGTTATGACGGGTCGCTGCTTGAGCCGTCGTCGAGCGGCGCCTGGCCGGCCTCGAGGTCGGCCGCGACTCGGCGCAGCTGTTTGACCGCGAGTTTTAGCTTAGCGACGGCAGGTCTCGCTCGATGACATCGGCGACGATTTCGTGCAGCGTGTCGAAATAACGATGAGTGAGGTGGTCGCGCATCCGGGCGATCTCGCGCCAAGGGACGCCTGGTGAGCGTGCGAGCAGTTCCGGGTCGATGCCCTTGACCGCTTCCCCTATCTCGATCAGACGCGCCCGGCAGGCATCAAAGACGAGCTCGTCGTCGATTGTGCCGCGCTTGAGGTGACGCTCGATTGCCGTGATCGCCGCCTCGATGTCACGAAGGCGGCGGTCATCCTTGCGCGGGCTCACAGCAGAACGGCGTCGCTGAGCGCGTCGTGTCGAACTTCCGGCCTGAGGGTCTCTACGGTCCCGACGTCGACCCGCACACCAAGGATGTCCTCGGCGTCGCATGCGAGTGAGAGAAGATCGAGCGGCCGCGCATTCTCATCCAGCGTGACGAGCATGTCGACGTCGCTGTCGGTCGTATCCTGACCCCGCGCGATCGATCCGAAGAGGCGCACGTCACGCGCGTGTCGAAGCTGAGCTGCCGCGACCAACTGGGCCCGGTGGGCGGCTACGAGCTCTCCAAGTGGGCTTGTTGGCACGAAACGCTTCATGCCAATGAATCCTAGGTGTCGCCCAGGCGGCGAACAACCTCGCGGCCGCGTTGGTTGAACATCCCGAACTACGTGCTGACGGACAGCTAATCGTGTGGCATGGCACGCGAGTTGGCTCAACCAAGCCGAGATCTACTTCTCGATCGTCGGGCGCAAGGTCCTGACCCCCAACAAGTCCCCCGACCTCGCCACGCTCGAGCAGCAACTGCTCGCGTTCGGCCGCCGCTACGAGCAGATCGCTTTCGGCCGCCGCTACGAGCAGATCGCCGCGCCGTTCCAATGGAAGTTCACCCGCGCAGACCGTCATCGCCTCGCCGACCGCCTCGACCTACCCGCCCGAGCCGCCTGACACCGAATACGTCGGCGAACTTCCGAGCCAGAGCACTTAGCCACGCAGCGAATAGTCGCGACGGCTTGGAAGGGGTCCCGAATCCGTTCCACCGTCGCGTCTCCGCGGAGACGCGCGAGTCTGATGCCGGGTCGATGTCGTGGCGGCCGGGGCATGGTCGGCTGAGCCGCGAGGGCGCCGCCCAGCGGGGCGGCGCTGGCGTCAGGCGCTTTCAGTCATTCGGTGCGCTCGCGCTCCGGCGGCGCCGGCACGACCCAGGGCTTGCGCCAGCCACCGTATCCGGTGAGCAGCTTGTCGGCCTCGGTCGGGCCCCAGGAGTCCTGCGCGTAGGTGATGACCTTTGGTGGCTTGTCGAGCAGCGGCGCCGCGACGCGCCAGCTCTCCTCGACGCTGTCCTGCCGGGTGAACGCGGTCGCGTCGCCGACGATCGCCGCGTGCAGCAGCACCTCGTAGGGGGTGGCGGCCTCGCCGCCCTCCTTGGCGAACTCCATGTCCAGATGGATGTCGGAGGGTCCCCTGCGGTCGGCGCGCTGGGCGTCGAGGATCATCTGGATGCCGGTGTTCGGGTCGATCTTGATGACGATCTGGCTCGGCTCGGGGCGGCGGCTCGAGCTGGGGATGAAAGCCAACTTGGGCGGGTGCTTGAAGACGAGCCGGACCTCGGTCTGCTTGCTCGGCATGCGCTTGCCGGTGCGGAGGAAGAACGGCACGCCCGACCAGCGCCAGTTGTCGATCTCGAGCCTGAGCGCCGCGTAGGTCTCCGTGTTCGAGCCCTTGGCGACGCCGGCGACGTCCTTGTAGCCCTCGTACTGGCCGCGCACGTAGTGGCCCGGATCGGCGTCCGCCATTGAGCGCAGCACGGAATACTTCGCCGTCTTCAGCGTGTCGGCGTCTCCGCCGGCAGGTGGCTCCATGGCCACCGCCGCGACCACCTGCAAAAGGTGGTTGACAACGACATCGCGCAGAGCGCCCACCGGGTCATAGAAATGGCCGCGGTCATCGACCCCGACCGACTCCGACATCGTGACCTGCACGGAGGAGACGAAGTTGCGGTTCCAGACAGGCTCAAGCGTGGTGTTGGCAAAGCGCAGGTAGAGGACCTCCTGCAGGCCCATCTTGCCGAGGAAGTGGTCGATCCGGTAGAGCTGCGACTCGTCCAGGTACTGGTGCAGATCCGCGGCCAGCTCACGCGCCGAGTCGAGGTCACGGCCGAAGGGCTTCTCGACGACCACGCGCTGCCCGGCGCTCAGCAGGTCCGCGTCGTGCAGCCCTGCGACCACGCGCGCGAACAGTGGTGGCGGGATCTCGAGATAGAAGGTCGGGTTGCGCAGGGCGCCCAGCTCCTTCTTGACCCGCTTGTAGGTGCCGTCGTCACCAAAGTCGCCGCTCACGTAGCGCAGGCGCTTGACGAAGCGCTTGAAGACGGCCTCGTCCAGCTCCTCACCACTTGCCTCGATCGACTCGCGGGCACGCTCCGCCAGCTGCTCCACCTGCCAGTCGTCGACGGCGACGCCGATCACCGGTTGGTCGAGCAGTCCGCGCCGCTCGAGCCGGTACAGCGACCTGAAGGTCATCTTGCGCGCGAGGTCCCCGGTGATCCCGAAGATCACGAGCGCATCGGCCTCCGGTTCGGAATGCTCAGTGGTCACGGCGCAAACCCTACCCAGTGGGAGCGGCGTCGCGCATCAATCGGCCGCGCTCGCGCAGGTCGCGCACCAGCGCGATGTCCGCCGCCGCGACCGCTCCGTCGGCCGTGCCCGTCTCCAGCACCGCCGGCAGATCGGCAAAACCGGGCTCCGAGAGGAAAACGGCCAGCCCATCTTCGCCAAACTCGCCCTCGCCGGGTGCCGCGTGGCGGTCGCGATTCGAGCCGAGTGGGGTCATCGAATCGTTCAGGTGGATCGAATGCAGTCGCCCGAGGCCGACGATCCGGTCGCACTCCGCGAGCGTCCGGTTCAGACCGTCGACGCTGCGGACGTCGTAGCCGGAGGCGAGCAGATGGCAGGAGTCGAGGCACATGCCGAGCCGCTCGTGGCTTCCCGCCGCCTCGATCAGCGCCGCGAGCTCCTCGAACGAGCGACCGAGGGTGCCCCCCGCGCCGGCGGTGTCCTCCAGGTGCAGCGCGCAGCGCTCGGACTCCGCCAACGCCTCCGCGATCACCTCGCCGGCGCGGGCGATCGCCTCGCCCACGTGCCCGGTCTTGGCGGAGCCTGGGTGCAGCACCACGCCGGTCGCGCCGATCGCGTCGCCCACGCGCAGCGAATGCGTCAGCGAGGCCAGCGACTTTTCACGGATCTCGGCGTCCTCTGAGGCGCAGTTGAGCAGGTAGACCGCGTGGATCAGCACGCCGCCGATCGGGCTCTGCTCGCGGGCCTCGCGGAAGCGGGCGAAATCCTCCTCGCCGTAGTTGGTGGGGCGCCACATGCGCGGCGACTGGTTGAAGATCTGAATCGACTCGGCGCCAAGCTCGGTGCCGCGCTCGACGGCCCTGTAGAGCCCGCCCGCAGGCGAGACATGGGCACCTATCTGCACCGGCTGGACGCTCCTCTCTCTGGTGTCACTAGCATGGCCTTCCGTTCCTATGAGAGTTCGCTTTGCACCATCACCAACGGGCGCGCTGCACATCGGCGGGGCCCGCGCCGCGCTCTACAACTGGCTGCTCGCACACGGTCCGGGCGAGGACGGCGAGCCCAGCGGCCGGCGCGGTTCATTCGTGCTGCGCATCGAAGATACCGATCGCGAGCGCTCCACCGAGGAGAACGTCGCCCAGATCCTCGATGCTCTGAGCTGGCTTGGCCTCGATTGGGACGAGGGCCCGATCTCTCAGGTCGGCAACACGCCTCGCCACCAGGAGGTGCTCGCGCGCTTGCTCGCCGACGGGCACGCGTATCACTGCAATGCGACCGCCGAGGACGTCAAGGCCTACAAGCAGAAGCACGGTGCGGACCGCGGCTTCCGCGGTGAGTCCGAGTCCAGCGGTGCCGTACGTCTGCGCGTCCCCGACGACGGCTACACGGGCTTCGAGGATGCGGTGCGCGGCGAGCTCAGCTTCCCGAACGTCAGCATGGACGAGCCGGTCATCGCGCGGGCCGACGGATCGGTGCTCTACAACTTCGCGGTCGCCGTCGACGACCTCGACTCCGGCATCACGCACGTCGTGCGGGGTGAGGATCACATCTCCAACACGCCCAAGCAGTTGCTCGTGTTCGAGGCGCTCGGAATGCCCGCGCCCAGGTATGCACACCTGCCGCTGCTGCACGGACCTGACGGCAAGAAGCTCTCCAAGCGCCACGGTGCCGCCTCCGTGCAGGAATTGCGCGACGCCGGCTACCTGCCCGAGGCCGTGAACAACTACATCGCGCTGCTCGGCACCGGCTTTGCACCCGACGAGGAGTTCTTCACGATGGCAGAGATGGCCGAGCGCTTCAGGCTCGATCGGGTCTCGCGGAGTCCGGCGATATTCGACGAGCAGAAGCTCCGCCACATCAACGGACAGCACCTGCGTGCGCTCAGCAGCGACGAGTTGACCGAGCGGCTCGAGCAGTTCACGGGCCGCAGCGGCCTGCGCGGTGCCGTCGAGATCTCGCGCGAGAAGATCCAGACGCTCGCCGACTTCTGGCCGCTGGCCGGGTTCCTGCTCGACGGTCCGGCGGATGACCCCCAGGCATTTGCCAAGGTGATCGGCGCTGACGGCGGACGCGACGCGCTCATGCAGGCACGCGCCTCTCTGGCCGGCCTCGAGCCATTCTCGGTCGACGGCATCGAGGGCGCGCTGCGTGAGCTCGTCGCGCGCACCGGTCTGAAGCCGGGGCAGGTCTTCCAGCCGATCCGTGTCGCGATCGCCGGGACGACGGTGTCGCCGGGGATCTTCGAGAGTGTCGCGCTGCTCGGACGCGAACGCACCATTTCCCTGATTGATGAGGCTCTGTCTAAATGATCAGCTGATCTGCGGCTAAATGGATCTCGAACATTTGCCGATACCGGACACAGCGGCGTTTTCGCCCGCTGACCCGTGAAATCGCGCAAGAGATGTGAAGGAACGTGGCACCTACCGCCTCTCCTAAAACCCCGACTGACGCCTACGCCTCTCGAGAGCGGCATCACAACGAGGGGCAGGGACGCCGTCTGACGGCAGCCTTCGAGGCGCTCGAAGCCTTCCCGATGCTCGTCGCCACCCGTAACCAGGTGGTGGAGCTGTTCGCGGAGGGGGAGCCCGCCACAGCAGACCTGATCCGCGCGGTCGAGGGCGATCTTGCGCTGACGATCCACGTGATGCGCCTCGCCAATAAGGGCGACGGCGGCGGTAGGGGCAACGTCGACACGGTCGTGCAGGCCGTCGACGCACTTTCCACTGGCACGGTGCTCGCGCTCGCCCAGCGGGCACGCACCTACGACTTTTTCGAGCGGACTGCGGTTTGGCAGAGCATTCCCGAGCGCTTCCGCCTGCATGGCTCGGCGACCCAGCGTGCCGTCCAGCGCATCGCCACCGAGGTCGACCACGAGGCCTGTGACCGCCTGATGGTGACCGCGATGATGCACGACCTCGGCAAGCTCGTGCTGGTTCATGCCTATCCCGGATATCCCTCCCAGGTGCACGGGGACGCCCGTACGCCCGAGGAACGGGTGCAACGCGAGCGGCGTGAGCTCGGTGTCGACCACGCGCTCGTCGGCGGCGTGATCGCCCGGCGCTGGGGCCTGCCTGCCGCCATCGCCCAGGTGATCGAGTCACATCACTCGGCCGAGGCTGAGGGCGAGGCCGCGATCATCCGCCTGGGCGACATGTTGGCCCACTATCTGCTCGGCGGCACCGTGACGCCGGCGGAGCTGCTGAATGCGGCGCGGGCGATCAACCTCAGGGGCGAGCAGCTTCGCCAGCTCCTTTACGAGCTGCCGCTTTGGGTCGGTACCGATCGCCCCCGTCAGGTCGACCCGTGTCCGATGTCGGCGCGCGAGGTCGACGTGCTCAAGCGCCTGGCCAAGGGCATGGTCTACAAGCAGATCGCCTCAGAGCTCGGGCTCTCCACCAGCACTGTGCGTACGCACCTGCACAACGTCTACGGCAAGCTCGGCGCGATGGATCGCGCGCAGGCCGTGCTGATCGCCACAGAGCGCGGTTGGATCTAGCGCCACCGCAGGCCGCTCGAATGCCGCAGGCTCCGCGGAGCTGGCACTAGCATCCAACGCGTGCTGTCGATCACGAGCAAATCCCCCTACGCAATCCGAGCTCTGGTGGAGCTCCATCGCATCGGCGACGATGATCCGGTGCCGATCGCTGAGCTGGCCAAGCGCGGCGAGATCCCGGCCCAGTTCCTGGAGCAGCTGTTCGCAACCCTGCGGCGCGCCGGGTTGCTGAAGTCCCAGCGCGGGGTCAAGGGTGGCTATACGTTCGCGCGGCCGGCGGCGCAGATCACCGTGCTCGAGGTGGTCGAGCAGCTCGACGGCGCGCTTGGAGCCGATGCCCGTGGCGTGTTCGCCGACGCGGCCGAGGCGGCCCGCGCGGTTCTCCGGGAGCAGTCGGTGGCCGACGTGGCCGAGGCCGAAGCTCAGGCTGCCAGCGCCACGATGTACTTCATCTAAGGCGCGCCGTCTGCGTCCCGCGGACGCGCATCAGCGGCTGTCAGTAGCGTTAGCGGGAAGTGCGGTCAGTCCCCACCAACATCGCTGCCTACATCGGCAGGACCCCGATCGTGCAGCTCACGCGCGTGCTGCCCGAGGGCTCCGAGGCGGCGCTGTTCGCCAAGGTCGAGTCGTTCAACCCCGGAGGCAGTGTCAAGGACCGGATCGGCCTGGCGATGATCGAGGACGCCGAGCGCGCGGGCCGGATCGAACCGGGGCGTACGACGATCGTCGAGGCCACGAGTGGGAACACAGGTATCGCGCTCGCCCTGGTGTGCGCCGCCAAGGGCTACGACCTCGTGCTGACCCTGCCGCAGGGTATGAGTCGCGAACGCGAGCGGCTGTTGGCGCTCTACGGGGCTCGCTTCGAGATCACGGAGTCGCTGGGCGGTATGCACGAGGCTGTCGCCGCGGCGCAGCAGATGGCGACTCGCGACGACGTCTTCCTCGCCGACCAGTTCTCCAACCCCGCCAACCCCGAGGCGCATCGGCGCACGACCGGGCCCGAGCTGTGGGAGGACCTCGACGGCAGGATCGACGTGTTCGTGGCCGGCGTCGGCACCGGCGGTACTATCACCGGCGCGGGGGAGTACCTCAAGCAGCGCAATCCGCAGCTGCACGTGGTCGCGGTGGAACCGGCCAGCTCGCCGGTGCTCTCCGGCGGTCGCCCCGGCCCGCACCGCATCCAGGGGATCGGCGCGGGCTTCATACCGGAGGTCCTCAATCGCGAGATCATCGACGAGGTGCTCGCGATCGGCGATGACGCCGCCGTCAGGGCCGCGCACCTGCTTGCCGCCCGTGAGGGCGTGCTGGCCGGGATCTCGGCGGGAGCGGCCTTCGCCGCGGCCATGAACGTGGCTGCGCGCCCGCAGTTCGCCCGCAGCCGCATCGCGTTTGTTCTCCCGGACTCAGGTGAGCGCTACATCTCGCTGCCGTGGTTCGGGCCCGACAAACCCTGAGGGTAGGCTAGGAGGATGTTCGCCACGGGCGTGCTGCGCGCCACCCTTTCCGAGATCCGCCGCGACGTGGCCGCCGCCAAGAGCCGCGACCCGGCCGCTGCAGGAGTGGGCACGGTCGAGATCCTGCTTGCCTGGCCCGGCGTTCAGGCGCTGCTGGCGCACCGGCTCGCCAACGTCCTCTCGAGGGCGGGGGTCCCGGCTCTGCCGCGGCTGATCGCAACACTGGCGCGCTCGGTCACCGGAATCGAGATCCACCCCGCCGCCGAGGTCGGGCCCGGCCTATTCATCGACCATGGGATGGGCGTGGTCATCGGCGAGACGGCCAAGCTGGCCGAGGACGTCACGATCTACCAGGGCGTTACGCTCGGCGGCACCGGCTTTGCAACCGGCAAGCGCCACCCGACCGTCGAATCCTGCGTGACCATCGGGTCCGGCGCCAAGCTGCTCGGGCCGATCGTCGTCGGGCACGGCGCGAAGATCGGTGCCAACACCGTGGTCATCCACGACGTGCCACCGAACTCGACCGTGGTTGGCATCCCCGGACACCCCGTCAGGGTGGAGGGGCGCCGGCCCGAGGGCCCCGACGCCGACTGGGTGCATCTTCCCGACCCGATCGCCGATGCGATCAAGGGGCTCGCCCGCCGGATCGAGGTGCTCGAGCGGCTCACCTCGGCCGAGAGGCCGGAGGGCGCCGAGCCGTCTGAGACCGTGCCCGGGCCCAACCCCGCCGGCGGCTGAGCGTCCTAGCGCTCAGCGTCGAAGTCCGCCGCTTCTCGCTCGTACGCGGTGGTCGGCCCACCACCGCCGTCAAAGTTCTGGCGGCTGCGCACGAGGTACAGCGGGCGGCCCTTGACCTCGTCGAAGATGCGTCCCACGTACTCGCCGATCATGCCGATCGTGATCAGCTGGATGCCGCCGAGCAGCAGCATCGTGATCTCCACGGTGCTGAAGCCGTACAGGTAGTTGCCGGTGATCTTCAGCACGATCACGACCGGGATCGCCACGAACGTGATCCCGGAGATCAGGAAGCCCAGCGCGGTCGCCAGCTGCAACGGCCGGTAGGAGAACGAGGCGATCGCGTCGAGCGAGAAGCGCAGCATGCGCCCGAGCGTGAACTTGGTCTTGCCGGCGTAGCGCGCATCGCGGTCGTAGGCCACCGAATCCTGGGTGAAGCCGACCCAGATGCTCATCCCGCGCAGGAAGCGCGAGCGCTCGCCCATCGAGAGCAGCGCATCGAGCACACGCCGATCGAACAGCCGGAAGTCGCCGCTGTTGGGCTGGAGGTCGACCGACGCCAGCGACCGGAACAGCCGGTAGAAGAGCTTCGCCGTGCGCAGCTTGAAGCGTGACTCCCCGGCGCGGCCGCGGCGCACGGCGTAGACGACGTCGGCTCCGGTTCGCCAGCGCTCGAGCAGCGTGGGAATCAGGCTCGGCGGGTCCTGCAGGTCCGAGTCGAGGGTCACGGCGACGTTGCCGCCGGCGTGATCGAGGCCCGCCGTGAGGGCCGCCTGATGGCCGAAGTTGCGGGACAGCAGCACCAGCTTGATGCGCTGGTCGGCGGCGGCCAGTTGCGCGAGCTTGGCCGGCGTCTGGTCGGTCGAGCCGTCATCGACCAGGATCAGCTCGTAGGGGACCCCCGGCAGCGCATCGGCCACCGCGGCGCAGAAGCGATCGACTGTCGCCTCCTCCTGGTAAATGGGCGCAACGACGCTCAGCAGCGCGAGTTCTCGGCCGGCGCTCACGCCGCCATCCTACGGGCAGCCGGCGTCGTCAGCATCGGCCGCGCCGCCTCGAGGGCCCCGTCAGAGCCAGTTCCAGCTGGGGAAGCAGCCGGCGATCATGATCGCGCCGCCCATCAGGGTGGCGGCGGTGGCCGCATACCACAGGCGCCTGCTGGCGCTGAGTGCGACCAGCGGCAGCATCCAGGCGCTGTACCAGGGCAGCAGCGACCACGCCGTCGCCAGCACCGCGAACGTTGCCCACGCGGCGCCCTCGATCCAGTCCATGCGCCCCTGCCACACGCGCCGAAGCAGCCACAGGACGATCCCGACGAGCACCACGTCGTCGACGGTTCGCACGAGGTGGGTCACCTTCGCGTGCGACAGTTGGAAGACGATACCTGGGAGGCTCTGCCAGTCGCCCTGATCCTGCACGCTCTGGAGCGTGTGCAGCGTGTGCATGATCCCCGTGCCGAAGGCGATGTAACTGGCGGCCGCGATGGCCGCGCTGAGCGCAACGATCGCGCTCAGCATCCGCCCCCAGCGACGGCGGAGATCGAGCCGAGCACCCTCGCCGATCAGCGCGAACGGCAGGACGATCGCACCGGTGAGCTTCACCGCGGTGCCGGCCGCGATCAGCGAACCTGCCGCGCGCTCACGCCGGTCCAGTAGTGCGTATATGCCACCGGTCGTGAGCATCAGCATCAGCAGGTCGTTGTGACCGCCACCGACGCCGTACATCGTCACCAATGGGCTCAGCCCGAACAGCGCGACACCGCGCTTGGGGCTGACGCCGCGTCGCTCCGCGGACTTCCAGATCAGACACATCGTCGTGCCGCTGGCCAATGCGGCGATGACCTTGAACGCGTAGTAGTTGAAGGTGATCGATGTCGACTGCAGGGGGACGCTGAGGAACGTGAACAGCGGCCCGTAAACGCTCGGAGTGTTGATCCACTTGGCCCCGATGTACGAGGCCAGCGGGTTGGGAAGCGGGTAGCCGCCGATCTTCTCCGGGCCGAACAGGTACGGATTCATGTGATAGTGGGCAAACATCTTCGCGTACGCCTGGTAGGAGAAGACGTCCGTCGAGAACAGCGGTGGCCCGATCATCG
Source organism: Solirubrobacteraceae bacterium (assembly GCA_050696795.1). GTDB lineage: Bacteria > Actinomycetota > Thermoleophilia > Solirubrobacterales > Solirubrobacteraceae > Palsa-465. The sequence continues at coordinate 13,394 of JBOGYJ010000024.1, forward strand.
CGATCACGGTGAAGGCGATGACGGACCCGACGATCAGCCGCTGCGGCACGTGCTCGGCGTACCACATCGCGACCAGGTACACGCCGAGGAGCACCAGCAGCGCGGCGACGATCTCGCCCACGGTCAGGTGGAAGCCCAGGTATGTGAGCGGCCCGGTCATGCCCGACGCCTGCGCCGCGAGCTGAATCGGCTGAGGCAGCAGTGCCTGCGTCCGCGTTCCCGCGATGCACACGAAGAGCCCGAGTACGGGGACCGCGAAGGTTGCCCCGATGCCGATCCGCTCGGCCCGCGTGCGCGTCTGCGGCCGGCGCAGCGTGTGTGCCGGCTGAACGAGTGTGGCGGTTGCGGTGACCTCGAAGCTGCCGCCCTCAGCCGTCGCCCCGAGTGGCGCGTTGACGGTCATAGCTAGAGGTTGGTCGGTGCTCCGGCGCGGGCAGACATGGTTTTCAGACAGTCTCTTGGTGCCAAGTTCATCATGATCGCATGCGCTGTCTGGCTCTCTGGTGCCTGAGTCTGGGGACGAGCAGCACCGCCTCCAGCGCGATCATGCCCGACATCTTGCTCGCCCCGGCGGTGCGGTCGACGAACAGGATCGGAATCTCGCGGACACGGAAGCCCGAGAGGATCGCTCGGTAGGTGACCTCGATCTGAAAGACGTAGCCGTCGGCGCGCAGGCTGTTGAGGTCGATCGACTCGAGCACGTGGCGGCGGATGCACTTGAAGCCACCGGTGAGATCCTGCACCTTGATCCCGAGGACCATGCGCGCATACGTGCTTCCGCCACGGCTGATCAGCTTGCGCAGCACGCCCCAGTTCTGCACGGCGCCGCCGGGCACATACCGCGAGCCGAGCACCAGGTCCGCGTCGTCGGCCGCGCTGATCAACGCGCTGAGATGCTTGGGGTCGTGCGAGAAGTCGGCGTCCATCTCGACCACGAGCTCGGCGCCGCCGGCAAGCGCGTGCTCGAAGCCGGCGATGTAGGCGCGACCGATCCCGTCCTTGCGGTTGCGGTGCATGACTTCAACGGCGTCGAGCTCCTGGGCGAGTGCGTCGGCCAGTGTGCCGGTGCCGTCGGGTGAGTTGTCATCGACGATCAGGATGCGGTGCTCGCCGGGGGCGATCTGTGCCATCTGCCCGGCGACCGCGTGAACGATCGGACCGACATTCTCGGCCTCGTTGTAGGTCGGGATTACCAGCCAGATTCGCACACTCATTGCCGCCCAGCGTAATCGGAAATCGGACGCGTTGCTCGCTGGTCATCGCGTAGATGAGCAGCGGATTATGGCTTTACCCGTCGCTTCCAGGCGTTGCGCCGTCCCTGTCAGGCTCGAAGGGCTTACCCGGTGCGCGCCCGCCCGCTGGCTGGCGCGCACCGTCACCGCTAGCGGCGGACGTAGGCGACGCGACCCCAGCTCGGCTCCGGCGCAAGCTCGATCGGCTCGCCACCACGGTCGGGCTGGATGTACACGAATGCACCGGTGTCATCGTCGAATACGACATCCAGTTCGCCCTCCTTGACGCGCTGGTCGAGCCATGCGCTGCGGAAGATCAGCCGCCGCAGCCAGTGCACCAGCGAGCGATCCGATGGGCCCACCAGCTCGGGCCAGCATTCGTTCACATGCTCACCCAGGGCCGAGGCAGGATCGGTAACCTCGCCGTTGACCACCAGGTTGATCAGATCCTCGGATTCGTCGTCGGCTATCGCGTCGCCGATGAAGCCGAGGCGTCGCGCGGCCTGCTCACAGCGCTCGCTGAAATCGCGCTCGTTGAAGGTGAAACGCAGGTCCCCATATTCGAGGACGAAGTCGTCACCTGAGGAGTAGTTGCCGCGTCGGTACATGCCGTCGGCATCTTATGGCCGAGTCCTCCACCGGCGCAGCCTCTGAACGTGATGTTGCATGGAACCACCGTATTTGCGGGATTCCGGTGGGGACCGTGATTGCCGAGGGGGTTAATCGGTATGCGCCCAGGCCTCTATTGACTATGAACCTTGCAGAAACCCCAAACACAATCCTTATCGTCGATGCCGATCGTGTCGCTCGGGCGGTCCTCGGGGACAACCTGTCAGCCGACGGCTACGAGGTCCTCGAGGCCGGCGCGGTGACGAGCGCTCGGCGTCTGCTGACGCAGACATCCGTGGATCTGATGGTGGTGGACCGCGAGCTGCCCGACGGTGACGGGCTCGAGCTCGTGCGCTTTATCCGTGACGCCGACCAGCTCGTGGCGCAGGTCGACTGCGACCTGCCGGTGATCGTCTTCTCCGGCGATGCCTCGCCGCTCGAGCGCATCCGCGGCTTCGAGCGCGGCTGCGACGACTATCTGGACCGCGGGGCCATCTCATACACAGAGCTGCGCGCACGGATCGCCGCCCTGCTGCGCCGGCGCCGGCGCGTCTCGACCATCGCCCGGATGCGGGTCGGCACCCTGGAGATCGATGCGCTCGCGCGGCAGGCCTGGGTCGACGGCGCGCCGGTGCCGCTGGCGAGCAAGGAGTTCAGCCTGCTTGTCACGCTGGCGCGCGAGCCGGGACGCGTGTTCAAGCGCGCGGAGCTGATGGCGACCGTCTGGGGCTGGAGCGACGGGGGCGCCACCGCGCAGCGCACACGTACGCTCGACTCGCATGTCTCGCGGCTGCGGCGCAAGCTCTCGGCTCGCGGCGCGAGCTACGTGGTCAACGTCTGGGGCGTGGGCTACCGCTTGATCGACGTGCCGGCCTCCGAGCCGGCCGCCGACGTGCAGCTGGTCGCCTGACCGCGGGACATCGCTCCCAACTTCCGCCCACCCGTCCCACTTCCTGCCACCCGTCCCACTTCTTACCACCGAGCGACGTGGGGGAGGGTGAGAAGCGCTGTCAGACCCGGCGCCGCCTGGCCTTTGCGCTGCTCGCTGCCGGCGCTCGGTGGGCCGCGGCTACGCCAGTGCGAGCAATTCGGGGGCTCCCGTGGAGGAATGGTGGCGCACCGGGTTGCAAAGTGGGAGAAGATGGGTTAACGTGGGGCATGCATGCAGGGACCCGGGTGGCAGGGCTCCTCCCATCCAGCCACCCGGGTTCAACTTTCGGCCAGGCGCATGAGAATCCTTGATCTTCCGCGGCACCTTCGAACACGCGCTCGACGCGAAGAACCGGCTGACGGTGCCGGCGAAGTACCGCGACGCCCTGAACGGCGGAGTCGTGCTGGCGATCTCACCCGAGACCGAGCTGGGCACCGCGCGCTCGCTCGGGATCTGGCAGCCGGACGACTACGACGCCTACGTGCAGCAGGCGCTCTCGGAGCTCAACCCGCTCAGCCCGCGCGCACGCGACCTTCGCAACCTGCTCTACGCCAGCTCCTGGGACCTGGAGCTCGACGCGGCCAACCGGCTCGTGATCCCGCAGCCCGCTCGGGAGTTCGCGGGACTCGAGAAGGAGGCCGTGATCACGGGCGCCGGCGACCACCTTTTGCTCTGGGATCGCAAGGCCTTCTCCGAATACAACGCCGTAGCGCTCTCACGTTTCTCCGAGATCACAGCACGCTTTGACCACACTGATTGACATGACAACGCCGCACGTGCCCGTTCTGGCCGGCGAGCTGATCGCGTTCCTCGACCCTGCGCCCGGCGCCGTGGCTGTCGACTGCACTGTCGGCGGCGCCGGCCATGCGCGTCTGGTCGCCGATCGCATCGGCCGCAGCGGCATGCTGGTCGGGATCGATCGCGACCCGCTCGCCGAGGAGCGCTTCGCGGAGATGGCGGCCGAGGTCGCCTGCGACACGCGTTTCATCCACGCCGACTTCGCTGCCGGTCTCGTGCTGCTGCGTGAGCAGGGTGTGGTCGCGGACCTGGTCTACATGGACCTTGGCATGTCCTCGATGCAGATCGACACCTGGGAGCGCGGCTTCTCCTACTCATACGAGGCGCCGCTCGACATGCGCATGGACCCCTCGCAGGAGCAGTCGGCGGCGGAGATCGTCAACACCTGGGACGAGCGCAGGCTCGCGCGCCTCCTGCGCGACTACGGCGAGGAGCGCTACTCGGGCCAGATCGCCCGAGCGATCGCGCGGGCCCGCACCCGCTCCGAGCTGACCACCACGCAGGATCTGGTCGATGTCATCAAGGGCGCCGTGCCGGTGCCCGCGCAGTTCGCCGGCGGTCACCCGGCGAAGCGCACCTTCCAGGCGCTGCGCATCGCCGTGAACGACGAGCTCACGCAGATCGACGATGGGCTGCCGCTGGCCTGGGACCTGCTGGCTCCGGGCGGACGGATGGCGGTGATCTCCTTCCACTCGCTGGAGGACAGGCGCGTCAAGCGCTTCCTCTCCGGCAAGGCACGTGGCTGCATCTGCCCACCGGATCTTCCGATCTGCGTCTGCGGCCACGAACCCGAAGCCGAGCTACTGACACGACGTGCGGTCGCGCCGACGCCGGGTGAGGTTGCGTCAAACCCACGATCCAGGTCAGCGCACCTGCGCGCAGCGCAGAAGCTTCCGTCGAGGTGAACTAGCCAGTGACCCCACCAGCCGCCGCAACCGTCGCAGGGCGCCGCGTGGCCCGCGCGACCGAGTCCGAATACGTCCCCCGAGCCCCGCGTCGCGTCTCCGGCGCGGTCCGGGAACCCGAGGTCCGTCCAGAACCGCGTCACCGCGTGCGCCCCGCCGCGCGTCCCTCGAGTCGCGCCGCGGCAGCGGCCGCGGCGCTCGAGGCATCACTGGCCCCGGCAGCCCCAACCCGTAGGCGCCGCGAGGCACCGGCTCCCGCGCGGCCCCAGCGCGAGGCACCCTTGCGCTCACGTACCACGAACGCGCGTCGCGCTCGCGCCAGTGTTGCTCCCGCGCCACGCCTGGCCCTGCGGCTGCAGCCGCCGCGGCTTGATCGGATCGTCCGCGGCCGCGCTTGGATCCCCGTGCTCGGAGCGATGCTCGTGGCAATCGTCGGGCTGCGCGTCGAGGTGTTGAAGCTCGGGGCGGGGGTCGGCGGACAGATCCAGCAGGCGACCGTGCTCGAGAGCAGCAACTCAACACTGCGCACCCAGATCTCCGCGCTCAGCGAGAACCAGCGAATCGAGAAGCTGGCGGCGACGTACGGCATGCAGATGCCCAACCCGCTCGACGTACATCTCGTGCAGTCCGCCACCGGCACGCACGTGGGCGCGGCCATCCACAACATCTCCGCGCCGTCGCGGACGACGTTTTTGAGCGGCCTGGCGACCGAACAGCACACCAACGAGCCGAGCACCCAGACCACGGCAGTCCTGAGCGGCGCGACGACAGTCAACTCCACGGCAGGCACGAACCCGGCCACGGCAGGCACGAACCCGGCCACGGCAGGCACGAACCCGGCCACGGCAGGCACGAACCCGGCCACCGCAGGCACGACGGCAACATCCGTCACCAGCACCGATACGAGCGCGGGCGCGCTGTCCACCTCGTCGACGGCGGATGCAGGCAACTCCTCGACCCCGGCCGGCGGCAGCGCCGATCTGAACACGGGCGTCACCAACACCGACCCCACCTCGGCTACCTCACAGACCGCAGGTGCCACCGGCACAGGCAACGGTGGCACCGGGCTCGCCGGGTAAGCAGCGATGTCGACCAGCGCGCCTCGCCGTACCGTCGACACGATCGATCGGCGCGTCGGCCTGATATTCGGCATCTTCGTGCTGCTGCTCTTCGTCGGGGTGCTTCGGGCCGGCTACCTGGGCACGATCCGTTCGGGAGCGTTGCGTCACGCGGCCAACGACCAGCAGGTGCAGTCGGTCGCAATCCCGGCCCCGCGCGGCGAAATCACCGATCGCAACGGCGTCATCTATGGGATCAGCGAGCCTGAGGACGAGATCATCGCCGACCCGTACCTGATCAACAGCAGCTACAAGCATCCGCAGAAACTGGCCCAGCGGCTGGCCCCCCTCCTTGGCATCACCAGCTCGGCGGCGCTCGCCGACCTGACCAAGCCGCACACCGGCTACATCAAGCTCGCCACCGTCAAGCCGCAGGTCTCCAGCGCGATCATGGCGATGAACATCAACGGGATCTCTCCGCCGGTGCCCGTCGAGCGACGCGTGTACCCGCGGGGCACCGAGTTGGCGCAGGTGCTCGGCTGGACTGGCGCCAAGGGTGGCGCCGACGGCCTCGAATATGAGTTCAACCGGACGCTTGCCGGTGTCAGCGGCACGCGGCGGACGGTGATCGACGCCCAGGGCAAGCCGATCTCGATCCAGACGCCCAAGACCATGATCCCGGGCCAGAACATCAGGCTGACGATCTCAGCGCCGCTCCAGGCAGAGGTCGAGCAGGTCCTCGCCGGCGTGGGCGCACGGTACAAGCCCACGGGCGCAACCGCGATCGTCACCAATCCGCAGACCGACCAGATCCTGGCCCTGGCCAACTGGCCGTCCGTGAACCTGGACAACATCCAGGCATCGGCACTGCAGCCGGTCGACGGGCACACTCCGGCATACGAGGATCAGGCCGTCGACATGCTCTACGAGCCCGGCTCAACCTTCAAGGCGGTCACGGTCTCAGGCGCACTGCAGGACGGCGTCGTCACTCCCACCACAGAGCTCAACATTCCGTCCTACCTCGAGGCGTACGGATACAAGGTCACCGACGCCGAGCCACACGGCGATGAGACCCTTGACGTAGCGAAGATCCTGCAGGTCTCGAGCAACATCGGCGCGGACCTGATCGGCCAGAGCTTGGGGAAGATCCGCTTTTCCCAGTGGGTCCAGCGCTTTGGCTTTGGGCGGCCCACGGGTGTTGCGCTCCCCGGTGAGGAGCAGGGCATCATCAGGCCGCTCTCTCAGTACTACGGCTTCTCCATGTACAACCTGCCGTTCGGTCAGGGTGAGGACGTCACGCCGATGCAGATGGTGCAGGCCTACGACGCGATCGCCGACGGTGGCGTCCTGCGCAGGCCGCAGGTCATCGACTCGGTCGGCGGTCAGCGAACCGCAGAGCCGAAGGGCAAGCGCATCATCTCGTCAACCGTCGCGGCGGAGATGCGCAACATGCTGCGCGGCGTCCTCGCGGATGGAGGGACCGCCTCCGGTGCGGCGATCCCCGGCTACGACATGGCCGGCAAGACAGGCACCGCGCAGGTGTCGATCAACGGCAAGTACTCGAGCACGAAGTTCGTCGCCTCGTTCATCGGAATGGTGCCCGCCAGCAACCCGAAGCTGCTGGTCGCCGTGGTTGTCAACGAGCCGAACGGCAACATCTACGGTGGATCGGTCGCGGGGCCCGCGTTCCAGAAGATCGTCGGCTGGGCGGTTCCGCACTTCGGGATCAACCCCTGTCCGCCCAGGGCCTGCCCGGCCTCGGCGATACATCCGGCGATGCCGTCTACGCCGTGATGAGCCTGGTAGCTACGCTGTGGCGCCGATGGATCTGGACGTTCTCTTCCCGGGCGCCGCTGCGGTCGACATAGCCGGACTGGCCTACGACAACCGCGTGGTCGGGCCTCGTGATCTCTTCTTCTGCGTGCGGGGTTTCACCCGCGACGGGCATGACTTCGCCGCCGATGTGGTCCAGCGCGGCGCCGCCGCCCTGATCGTCGATCACCTGCTCGACGTCGACATTCCGCAGGTCGTGGTTGAAGACGTGCGGCGGGCGATGGGCCCGGCTGCCGCGACCTTCTACGGGAAGCCCACCGAGAGTCTCGATCTCGTCGGGGTCACCGGCACCAACGGCAAGACCACGACCGCCTACCTGGTGCGGGCGCTGCTCGAGGCCGACGGCCGCCGGACGGGCCTCCTCGGGACCGTCAAGAGTGTGATCGGCGGCGGCGTGCTTCCGGTGCAACGCACCACACCCGAGGCGATCGATCTGCAGCGCACGTTTCGCGCGATGCTCGACGCCGGGGATGTCGCCTGCGTGATGGAGGTCTCCTCGCACGCGCTCGAGCTTGGGCGGGTGGACGCCTCGAACTTCGCCGTCGGCGTGTTCACGAACCTCACTCAGGACCACCTCGACTTCCATCCGACGATGGAGGACTACTTCCAGGCCAAGCGCAGGCTCTTCACCGAGGTCGGGGCGCGGACCGCCGTGCTCAACCTGGACGACCCCCACGGCATGCGTCTCGCCTTCGATCCCGAGATCTCCTCGCCGATCAGCTTCTCGCTTGACCATCCGGGCGCCACATACCGGGCTGACGACGTGCGCACGGGGCTCAGCGGGTCGCGCTTCACGCTGCACTCACCCGACGGCGTCGCGGAGCTCCGTTCGCCGCTGCGCGGTCGCTTCAACGTCTCCAACGTGATCGCCGCGTTCGCCGCCGCCCGCGCGCTCGGGGTCCCGTTCGACACGGCGGTGCCGGCCGTCGAGCAGGCCGGGCAGGTACCCGGACGCTTCGAGACTGTCGAGGAGGGGCAACGCTTCGCAGTGCTCGTTGACTACGCCCACACGCCCGACTCGCTGGAGAACGTGCTCAGCGCGGCCCGCGACCTCGCGCAGGGGCAGCTGCATGTGGTCTTCGGCTGCGGCGGCGATCGTGATCGCAAGAAGCGGCCGCTGATGGGCGAGATCGCAGCGCGGATCGCGGATCGCGTGTTCGTCACCTCCGACAATCCGCGCTCCGAAGATCCCGATGCGATCATCGCCGAGGTCCTTACCGGTATCGACCGGCCGGTCGAGCGCAATGCCGACCGACGCGCTGCGATCTACGCGGCAGTTGCCGGGGCCCAGGACGGTGACGTCATCGTGATCGCCGGCAAGGGCCACGAACAGGGCCAGGAGTTCACCGGCGGCGAAAAGATCCCGTTCGATGACGTGAGCGTCGCGCGGGAGGCGCTGCGCGACGCGCTCGGTGGCACCGCGTGAGCCTGGTGTCGCAGTCAGGGCGCCCAAGTACCCTCGGTGTTCGATGAGGCGCTGGGATGCTCATCAGTTCGCGCGCGCCGGCGGCGCGCAGCTCGCCCGTGAGCCTGCCGCGGGCGGCGAAGGCCCGACGCTTGCCATCATCGATTCCCGTGCCGCCGGGCCGGGCACGCTGTTCGTCGGCCTTCCCGGTGAGCGCGTCGACGGTGGCACATTCGCGGCAGCGGCCCTCGCGGCCGGCGCCTGGGGCGTGCTGATCGCGCCCGAGCACGCACAGGCGGCGCTCGCCGCGGGCGGCGGCGCCGTCCTGGCGGCCGATGACCCGCTGGCCGCGCTTCAGCGGCTCGCCAACGCCTGGCGGCGCGAGCTCGGGGCGAAGGTGATCGGCGTGACCGGTTCGGTGGGCAAGACGTCGACCAAGGAGCTGCTGTTTGGTCTGCTCTCGCCGCGACGGCGCACGGTGGCCTCCCAGGCTAACTTCAACACCGAGATCGGCCTGCCGCTGCAGATCCTGGCGGCGCCGTCTGGTACCGAGGTGCTCGTGCTCGAGATGGGTATGCGCGGCCCCGGTCAGATCGCCGAGCTCGCCCGGATCGCCGAGCCCGACGTGGGCGTGATCGTCAGCATCGGTCCGGTCCACCTCGAGCTGCTCGGGTCGCTCGAGGCAATCGCCGCCGCCAAGGCCGAGCTGATCACAGAGCTCGCATCGGGGGCCACGGCAGTCGTGCCGGCCGGCGAGGCGCTGCTTGACCCGCATCTGCGCGCGGATCTGCGGACGCTGACGGTCGGTGAGGATGGCGACGTGCGGTTCATCTCGCAGAGCGCCACGCATGTGGAGATCGATGCCCAGGGGGTGCAGATCGGGCTCGACCTGGATTTCACTGCCCCGCATCTGCGCCAGGACCTGCTGGCGGCAGTCGCCGCCGCGCGTGCGGTCGGTGTGAGCCCGGGCGGACGGCTCGAGCTCGAACTATCGCCGGGTCGGGGGCAGCGCCGCCTGCTCGCCGGCGGAATCATGCTGATCGACGACGCCTATAACGCCAACCCGATGTCGATGCGAGCGTCGCTCGACGCGCTCGCCGGCACTCCAGCCGAGGGCCGCCGGATCGCCGTGCTCGGGGATATGCTCGAGCTCGGCCCGACCGCCGAATCGTTCCACCGCGAGATCGGACGCCACGCTGACGGGATCGCGGACATGGTGGTCAGCGTAGGGCCGCTCGCTGCCGCCATGGCTGACGAGTTCGGGGGTGAGCGCTACGTGGTCTCTGATGCTGCGGCAGCGGCAGAGCTGCTGCCGGGTCTGCTGCGCCCCGGCGACGTGGTGCTCGTCAAGGCCTCCAACGGAGTCGGCCTGAAACTCGTCTGTGAGACGCTGAGCGCGGCGACGATCGCATGATCTTCGCGACCGCGACCCACGCGCTCCACTCACAGGCCGGACGCGTGCTGATCTCGAGCTCGGCGGCGCTGCTGATGTGCCTGTTCCTGAGCCCGCGCTTCATCGACTTCCTCCGGGTGCGCTCCTTTGGACAGCACATCCAGAAGGAGTTGCTTCAGCACCAAGCCAAGATGGGGACTCCGACGATGGGCGGGATCATCATCGTGTTCGCCTTCGCGATCCCATATCTCTGCCTTTCGGCCCACGATTGGACGTCACTTGGGGTATTTGGCGCGACGCTTGCCTGCGCCGCGCTCGGGCTCGCGGACGACTACACGAAGATCGTCAAGCGCCGTTCGCTGGGCTTGCGCGGACGCACCAAGATGGTGGTGCTGCTGCTGATCTCGGTGGGACTCTGGTGGGTTGCGCACTACAAGGCGCACATGTCCGACTCGGTCTCGCTGCGGCCATTCGACGCGCATATCCCCCTCGGGCCGGCGTACATCCTTTTCATCTATCTGGTGTTTGCCGGGACGACCAACGCCGTCAACCTCACCGATGGCCTCGATGGCCTCGCCGCCGGCTGCGGCGCGATCGCGTTCCTGACGTTTATGGGCATCACGTTCGTGACCGGGCCCGGCGACCACGACCTCGAGCTCATCGCCGGATGCATGTGCGGCGCCTGCATCGGCTTCCTCTGGTTCAACGCCTTCCCCGCCAGCGTGTTCATGGGGGATACGGGTTCGTTGGCGATCGGCGGTGCGATCGCCGGCCTGGCGGTCATGACCAACACCGAGATCCTGCTGATCGTCGTCGGCGGCATCTTCGTGATGGAAGCGCTCAGCGTGATCATCCAGGTGTTCTCGTTCAGGGTCTTCCACAAGCGCGTCTTCAAGATGGCGCCGATCCATCACCACTTCGTGATGGAGGCGTGGTCCGAGACCAAGATCATGCTGCGCTTCTGGATCGTCGCCGCCGCCTGCGGGGCGATCGGCTTCACGCTCTACCAGATCTCCGAGCCCCCCAGGAAGCACACGGGGACGACCCAGGTAGCCGCCCGGTCCAGCCAGCCAGCGACCGGCGCCGGGACCGCCCGCATGTCAGGAACCCACAGGTAGCGGGCCGGCAGGCGGCTCCGCTTCGCGGAGGCATTCGGTGCCCGGTGTCGAAGCAGTCACAATGCCGCCACGTCCTGCTCAAGCGCGCACCGCCAGGCGCGTAGCGCCACCGCTCGAGCATCGGATTCTGCTGACGGCAACGTTGTGCCTGATCGCCTTCGGAGCGGTGATGGTCTACAGCGCGTCCTCACCGGCGGGTGCCATCAGCGGCGGTTCCGGCACCGGTGAGTTCCTCATGTACCTCTTTGCCGCCGGGCTCGGGCTCGTTGCCATGCGCCTGAGCGAGCAGTTCGGGCTGGGCTGGCTGACGCCCGAGAAGACGCGACTGATCCTGTACGGCTCGACCGCTCTGCTTCTCGCGGTGCTGGTGCCGGGGATCGGGCGTGATATCAACGGTGCCCGACGCTGGTTCGTCGCCGGGCCGGTCCAGTTCCAGCCCTCCGAGCTCGCAAAGTTCGCGCTCGTGCTCTACGCGGCGCGCTACCTCGCTGACAATCCGCGCCGTCTGCAGCGCGGCTTCAAGCCGGCGATCGCACCGATCGCGGTGGCCGTCGGCCCCGCCTGCCTGCTGATCGCTGTGGAGCCCGACCTGGGAACAACACTGGTCTGCTTCCTGACGGTCGTGTCGATGCTGGTCGTTGCCGGCGTTCCCGGTGGCTATCTGACGAAGATCCTCCTGATCGCGGGTCTCGGCCTCGTGCTGATGGTCCTGGTCCATCCGTACGAGGCCACGCGTCTCACCTCGTTCCTACACCCGTTCTCGCAGAGGTCGAGCGCCGGTTGGCAGTCGGCGCAGAGCCAGATGGCGGTTGGCTCCGGCGGGCTCTCGGGCGTGGGCCTGGGACAGTCCGTCGGCAAGGCGATGTGGCTTCCGGAGGCGCAGACCGATTTCATCCTCGCCGTGGTCGGGGAGGAGCTCGGCGTCGCCGGCATCCTCGTCGTCATAAGCCTCTACGGGATGATCGCCTACGCTGGGATGCGCACCGCTCGGCGCGCCGCCAGTCGCTACACGAAGCTGCTCGCGAGCGGCCTGACCTCGCTGATTCTGTGTCAAGGCATTCTCAACATCTTCGTCGTGCTCGGGATCGCGCCGCTGACCGGCGTCCCGCTGCCATTCATTTCCTACGCGCCCACGAACCTGCTGGTGCTGCTGGTATCGATCGGGATCCTGCTCGGCATTGCCCGGCCGGCCGCTCGCGAGCTGCGCCTTGTAGACGGGCACGAGCAGCGACACACCCCGGCGGTGGGGTATGACGGCTCCCCGGATTCTGATCGCGACCGGCGGTACCGCCGGACACGTGGTTCCGGCGCTGGCCGTAGCCGACGCGCTGCGAGCTAGCGGCGCCGAGGTCCACTTCGTCGGCTCTGATCGAGCCGAGGCTGAGCTGGTCCCCGCGGCGGGCTATGAGCTCCATCAGCTGAACGTCTTGTCGTTGCCGCGGCGCTCGCCGGTCGGCGCCGCAAAGGCTGTCGCGGTGGACACCGCGGCGCTGGCACTGGCCACCGCGCTGGTGGCGCGCCTGCGGCCCCGGGCGGTCTTCGGCGGCGGGGGGTACGTCGCCGGCCCGGTGGGGCTCGCCGCGGCGATGCTGCGCGTTCCACTGGTCATCGCGGAGATCGACGGCCACCTCGGCCTGACCAACCGAATGCTCGCACCATTGGCGCGGCGCGTATGCACAGCGCTCCCGCTTCCCGGCCACACATCCGCCAAGTTTGTGATCACCGGACGCCCGATCCCGCCGATCCCAACCGACCGCCGGGCGGCGCGGGCGAGGTTCGGCGTCGAACCAGAGGAGACACTCGTCCTGGTGTTCGGCGGATCGCAGGGCGCGCGCTCCATCAACGAGGCCGCGATCGTCGCCTTCGCCGAGAGCAACTTCCGCGTGCTCCACGCCGCCGGGCAGCGCGACCTGCCCAGCCTGCGCGCGCCGCGCCCCGGATATGACCTGCGCGGATACATCTCCGGCCTGATGGATGCGATCGTCGCCTGTGACCTGGCGGTCGCCCGCTCCGGTGGCTCGATCTGGGAGCTCGCCGCGGCAGGTCGCCCCTCGGTGCTCATTCCATATCCGCATGCGACCGCGGACCACCAGACGGTGAACGCCCGCTACCTCGCCGATGCCGGCGCCGCAGTGGTCGTCGCGGACGCGGAGCTGACTCATGAACGCTTGCGTACCGAAGTCGATACGTTGCTTGCGGACCCAGCGCGACTGGAGGATATGGGTCGCGCCGCGCTTGGACTCGCTCGGCCGCATGCCGCGGCCGTGATCGCCTCAGAGGTGCTGGCGGCAGCTGGAGTCCAGAGCATCGTCGCCGGCAGCCACGCAGGTGAGCTGGAGGCATGAGCGACCCGCTCGGCAACCATCAAGGTCAGCTTGACGCGCAGGGTCATGGCCATGACCCTGCGGCTGAGGCTCGAGCTTCTCACCTGCCAGACGGCTGGCGCGACCGCACCAGGATGCCCGCTGAGGAGGGTCGCCCCTGGGATGGGCGGCTCTTGCACTTCGTCGGGATCGGTGGCGCCGGTATGAGCGGCGTGGCCCTGATCGCCGCCAAGCTGGGTGCTAGGGTTACCGGCTCGGATCAGAGTACGTCAGCGTATATGGAACCGCTCCGCGCACTTGGTGTGGACCCCATGATCGGCCACAGCGCAGACAACGTGCCGCCCGGCGCCGAGGTCGTGTACTCGAGCGCGGTTGCTCCCGAAAACCCGGAGCGTGCAGGCGCGGAGATGCTGCTGCACCGCTCTCAATTGCTTGCCGAGATCGCGTCGCTGAAGCGTTGCATCGCGGTCAGCGGCACCCACGGCAAGACCACGACGACAGGCATGATCACGCACGTACTTCGAGGTTGTGGACTCGATCCAGCGTACGTCGTCGGCGGGACGCTTCGCGACACCGGGCTCAACGCCGACTGGGGCAGTGGCGACTGGATCGTGATCGAGGCCGACGAGTCCGACCGCTCACTGCTCAACTACGCGCCTGAGATCGCCGTGCTCACCAACGCGGAGCTTGATCACCACTCAACGTACGGCTCACGCTTAGATCTCGACGAGACTTTCGCCCGCTTCACCGGCGCTGCCGAGGTGGCGGTCGTGTGGGACCGTCCCGACCTCATGCTGCTCGCGGCAGGCGCCCGCCGGGTCGTGCCCTACGACGCGCCGAACCCGGATCCGACCCCCGAGGGCACGCGCTTTCAGTGGCAGGGTCACCGCGTTGCGCTTTCGATCCTTGGCACGCATAACGCGGTGAACGCCGCCGGTGCGCTGACGGCGGCCGCGCTCGCAGGCGCCGACCCGACCGCGGCCGTGGCAGCGATCGCCTCGTTTCACGGCGCGCGGCGCCGGCAGGAGCGTCTGGGCCAGACACATGACGGAGTCCCGATATACGACGAGTACGCCCACCACCCGACCGAGGTTGCGGCGGCGATCGCGGGTGTCCGTGAGGTCGGTGCCCGCAGGTTGGTCGCCGTCTTTCAGCCCCACCTTTACTCGCGCACGCGCGCGCTCGCGCGTGATTTCGGTGTGGCACTCGCCGGCGCCGATCTGTGCGCGGTGGTCGATGTCTATCCGGCTCGTGAGCGCGCGGAGGATTTCCCCGGTGTCGACGGCCGGCTGATCGCTGCCGCCGCCGCCGATGCCGGAGGCGGCCGCACGGTCGCCTGGATGCCGAAGCTCGAGCAGGCCCAGTGCTGGCTGGAGAACACCCTGCGCCCCGGCGACCTCTGCCTGGTGATGGGTGCCGGCAACATCGATTCGCTCGGCCGAGCGCTCGTCGCCGACCGAGCCGATTAGCGTCGGCTCCTGGGACCCGCTCGGCAAGCGGCGCCCGCACGGTCCGTATGCGGCGGCAACTCAACGACGCCCAGGCTTGAGCACCCCGGTACGCAGCGCCAGGGGCACCCACGATGCACGCGCGCGCGAGTCGGGCGCGTCCTTGTGCATCTCTACGCTTGGCAGCTGAATCAGGACTCGAGGTAGGGGTCGCGGGCTCGGGGTCGAACCTCCTCATAGCGGACGCGGGTGTCCGAGGCTTGGTTTTGAAACTGGACAACGAACTCACCACGATCGGGCTCGACGGGATCGCCGGCGACCGCATCGCGTGCGGCGGCGGCGGCGGCGGCAGTGCATGTCTGCTCACCGTAGCCGCGGCTGCCGCGCGCGCCTGGCTCTCCGGCATCGAAGCCGGGGGTGGCATCCCCGGCATGCCCGGAACCGCCGGGGGTGCCGGGCGCATGAACGCGAACGCCTACGGAGGCCCGGTCGCGTTTCGCAGCGACTGGCGGCGTTCATGATCAGCGGCAGCTGGGTGCGCGAGCGCCAATTCGCGACCCCGCGGCTGCTGCCGCGCCGTCTGCGCTCGCTGCACACCGTGGGACTCGTCCTGGCGCTGGCGCTTGCCGGCTGGCTGGGTGCGACGTGGTACCGGAGCTCGTCGTTCGTGAAGGTGGAGCGGGTGGCCGTCACCGGCCTCAGCGGCCCCGACGTACCGCAGATCCGCGAGGATCTCACCAGCGCAGCGTTGGCGATGACGACGCTGAACGTGAACACGGCCAGGCTCGAGGGCGCTGTCTCGCAGTACGGGTACGTGCAGCGGCTGACGGTCACGAGCGCTGGCGCTCACGACCTCGTGATTCACGTCGCCGAGCGTGTGCCTGTGGCACTTGTGCAGATCGGCGGCCAGAGCCAGGTCGTAGATGCCGACGGCGAGCTGCTGCCGAGTACGACCGCCCATGGCGCTCTGCCCACGGTCCCGCTGGGCTCGGCGCCGGACGGGCAGATGATCACCGCACCCGGGGCGCACAACGCGATCGCCGTGCTGGCCGCGGCCCCGTATGCGCTGCTCGCGCACGTTGCCGGGGCGACCTCCAGCAGCGCGCACGGCGTGATCGTGCAACTCCGCAATGGACCGCAGCTGTACTTCGGGTCGGCCGACCAGTCGACGCAGAAGTGGGCCGCTGCGGTGGCGGTGCTGCAGGACAAGGATTCGGTCGGCGCCTCCTACATCGATGTCACCGATCCGCAGCGGCCGGCTCCAGGGGTCGGCGTATCGCAACAGCAGGCGTCGGCGCTCGGCCTGGCCATGGGTGGGGTCACGTCGGCCGTCGGCAGCACCTAGACCTCAGCCTGAGGGTGAGTCGGTTCGAACGTCGACTCTCCGGCGATGATCGAGAGTTCGCCGATCTGCAAAGATCGTTGCGAGGGGAGATTTCGCGTTGACTTGGCCGAAGATAAGGCCGTAACGTGCGAAACTCCCGCAAGGAAGCAGGAGCGGGTAAACGCTCAATGCTGAATCGAGGGTCGGACGGATCACCATGGAAAGCGGCAGCTATCTCGCAGTCATCAAAGTCGTAGGCATCGGCGGTGGAGGCACCAACGCGGTCAACCGCATGGTTGACGCCGGTCTGCGCGGCGTCGAATTCATCGCAGCCAACACCGATGCGCAGGCGCTGCAGATGTGCGACGCCGATATCAAGCTCAACATCGGCACCGAGCTCACCAAGGGACTAGGCGCCGGCGCCAATCCCGAGATCGGGCAGGGCGCTGCGGCGGAATCGCGCGATGACATCAAGGAGGCGCTGAAGGGCGCGGACATGGTGTTCGTCACCGCCGGCGAGGGTGGCGGCACCGGCACCGGCGCCGCGCCCGTCATTGCCGACATCGCCAAGAACGAGATCGGCGCGCTGACCGTGGGCGTCGTCACTCGCCCGTTCGGGTTCGAGGGCACGCAGCGCGCGCGCCAGGCCCAGGACGGGATCGACAGGCTGCGCGAGTACGTCGACACGCTGATCGTGATCCCGAACGAGAAGCTGCTGTCGGTCGTCGAGCGCCGTGCGTCGCTGACCGACGCGCTGCGCGAGGCCGACAACGTCCTGCGCCAGGGTGTCCAGGGCATCACCGACCTGATCACGATCCCCGGGCTGATCAACCTTGACTTTGCCGACGTGCGGACGATCATGCGCGACGCCGGCTCGGCCCTGATGGGCATCGGCTCCTCGAGCGGTGAGAACCGCGCCGGCGAAGCTGCCAAGGAGGCGATCTCCTCGCCGCTGCTGGAGGAGTCGGTCGAGGGCGCGAGCGGCATCCTGCTGAACATCACCGGCGGCAGCGACCTGGGCCTGTTCGAGGTCAACGAGGCGGCCGAGATCGTCCAGAGCGCGGCTGACTCCAACGCCAACATCATCTTCGGTGCGGTGATCGACGACGCGATGTCTGACGAGGTGCGCGTCACCGTGATCGCAACCGGCTTCGACCACGGCCGCGGGACTCGCGCGAGCACGGCCCGCACCACCGCGCCGACTCCTCCGGCCCGGCGCGGAGCCAACCGCGACGTCAGGATGGATGATCGTCAGCGCTCGTCGCTCGAGATCCGCGACGACGAGATCGACATCCCGTCGTTCCTGAAGGATCGCTGAGCACGCCTTCCACACGCCCTCAGCGCTACCTATACGCTGGCGGTCAATGGCTGGAGCGACATCCGACCTGAAGCGCACGCCGCTCTACGCGGAGCACGTAGCCGCCGGCGCCAAGCTCGTGCCCTTCGCGGGCTGGGAGATGCCGATCCAGTACACCGGCATCCGCGAGGAACACCTCGCCGTGCGCCGCGACGTCGGCATCTTCGACGTCTCGCACATGGGCCAGGTCGTGATCAGCGGGCCACAGGCGCAGGAACGGCTCCAGCGTCTGGTCACGAGCGACGTGCGGCGCATGCCCGAGGGCGGCGCCCAGTACAGCCTGCTCTGCGACGAGCGCGGTCACGTGCTCGACGACCTCTTCTTGTATCGCCTCGGTGAGAGCCGCTTCCTGGTCGTCACCAACGCCGGCAACCACCCGCGCGACACCGCCTGGATGCAGTCCCACGGCGAAGAGTTCGACGCCGAGGTGTGCGATTGCCAGGCGGACTTCGCGATGCTCGCCGTGCAGGGGCCCAAGGCGCGTGCGCTCGTCCAGCAGCTCGCCGACGGCAAGCTGCCGCCGCGTCTGCACTGTTGCGAGCGCACCGTGGCGGGCGTGCCGCTGCTCGTGTGTGGAACGGGCTACACGGGCGAGGACGGCGTCGAGTTGCTTTGCGACCCCGACCAGGCGGCGCCGTTGTGGGCCGCCCTGGTGCAGGACGGCGCGCGGCCGGTGGGACTCGGGGCGCGCGACACGCTGCGCATGGAGGCCTGCTTCCACCTCTATGGCAACGACCTCGACCAGGAGCACGACCCGATCTCAGCCGGTCTCGGCTGGGCCTGTGCCGAGCAGACAGGCTTCATCGGCGCGGACGCGATCTCGAAAGTTCGGGTCAGCGGACCCGAACTGAAGCTGGTCCCGTTTGTCATCGAAGGGCCCGGGATCGCGCGCCAGGGCAATCCGGTCCTCGGCGGCGGGGCCGTCACCAGCGGAACCTTCTCGCCGAGCTTGGAGCGAGGGATCGGTTTGGCGTACGTTTCAGCGGAGCGTGCCATGCCCGGCACGCCGCTCCAGATCGACGTTCGCGGCACGATGCGCGCGGCGGTTGTGATGACCAAGCCCCTGTACGGAAAGGATCAGTAGATGGCGGACCGGCACTACCCGGATGAGCTGAAGTACCACGCCGAGCACGACTGGGCGCGGATCGAAGGCGATGAGGCGAGCTTCGGCATCACCTGGTACGCGCAGGACACGCTGGGTGAGATCGTGTTCTTCACGCCGCCGGCGCTCGGATCCGCACTCACCAAGGACGAGCAATACACCGAGGTCGAGTCCGTGAAGGCCGTCTCCGATGTGGTCGCACCGCTATCGGGCGAGGTCATCGCCGTCAACGCCGAGCTCTCCGACAACCCGCAGCTGATCAACGAGGACCCTTACGGCGAGGGCTGGCTGGTGCGCGTCAGGCTCTCGGACCCGAGCGAGGCCGACAGCCTGATGGACGCCGGCGCGTACGTATCGACACTGACTTGAGCCGTTACACGTCTGTCACCGAGGACGATCTCCGCGAGATGCTCGCGACGATCGGCGTCGCCTCGGTCGACGAGCTCTTTGCCGACGTGCCCTCCGGTCTGCGCCTCGGGCGCCCGCTGGCGCTCGAGGCGGGCCTCTCCGAACAGGAGGTCTACGCGGAGCTGCAGGCGCTCGCCAGCCGCAACATCAGCGCCGAGGACGAGATCACGTTCCTCGGCGCCGGTATGTATGACAGCTACGTCCCTGCCCTGGTCGACTCGATCATCACCCGCTCCGAGTTTCTGACCCCTTATACGCCCTACCAGCCCGAGGTCTCCCAGGGCGGGCTCCAGGCGATGTTCGAGTACCAGACGGCGATCAGCGAGCTGACCGGCCTGCCGGTCTCCAACGCATCGGTCTACGAAGGACCCAGCGCGGTCGCCGCCGCGGGCTACCTGGCCAAGCTGCATAACGGCCGCAGGCGCTTTGTCGTGTCCGCCGGCGTGCACCCGCACGCGATCGAAACGCTGACGACGCTCGCCCGCGGCTGGGAGATGGAGGTCGAGGTCGTCGAGCTCGTGGATGCGGCAACTGACCTGGCTGGAGCCGGGCTCGCTGAGGACGTGAGTGCGGTCGTGCTCCAGCAACCGAACTTCCTAGGCGCGGTCGAGCATCTCGAACCGCTCGTCCAGGCCGCGCACGACGTGGGCGCCCTGGTCATCTGCAGCGCCGATCCGATCTCGCTCGGGCTGCTGCAGGCGCCCGGTGCGCAGGGGGTCGACATCGTCGTGGGCGAAGGGCAGACGCTGGGCAACCACCTGGACTTCGGCGGTCCGTCGTTCGGGTTCTTTGCCGTCACCGATGAGCTCGTCCGCCGCCTCCCCGGGCGCATCGCAGGCCGGACGCACGACCTCGAAGGGCGCCTCGGCTACGTGCTCACGCTGCAGACGCGCGAGCAGCACATCCGGCGCGAGAGGGCCACCTCCAACATCTGCACCGCCCAGGCGCTGAACGCGCTGGCCGGGATCGTCTACCTCAGCTGGCTCGGGCGCCGCGGCATGGTCGAGCTCGCCGAGTTGCTGGTCCAGCGCACCGCGTATGCCCGTGCGCGCCTCGACGCGCTCACCGGCGTCGCGCTCTCGCACAACAAGCCGGTGTTCCGCGAGTTCCCGATCCGGATCTTCGGCGACGTCGACCGGGCGATCGAGCATTGCCTGACGAATGGGATCAATCCTGGGTACCGGATCTCGGACAACGAGCTCCTCGTCGCGATCACCGAGCAGCGCACGAGGGCTGATATCGATCGGCTGGCCGATACGCTCGAGGAGGCACTGACATGAGCACCACCACCGGGCAGCGCGCCAGGTCGTTCATCGAGGCGGCCGA
Source organism: Solirubrobacteraceae bacterium (assembly GCA_050696795.1). Classification (GTDB taxonomy): domain Bacteria; phylum Actinomycetota; class Thermoleophilia; order Solirubrobacterales; family Solirubrobacteraceae; genus Palsa-465. The sequence continues at coordinate 33,965 of JBOGYJ010000024.1, forward strand.
TGATGAGCTGACGATCTTCGACCGTTCGAGGCCGGGGCGGCGGGCCTTCGTGCCGCCGGCACTGGACGTGCCGGAGCGTCCGCTCGACGAGTTGATCCCCCCCGACTTCCGGCGCCCCGAGCCGGCACGGCTTCCGGAGGTCTCCGAGCCGGAGATCGTGCGCCATTACAACCGCTTGAGCAAGCGCAACTTCGACCTCGACACCGGCTTCTACCCGCTCGGCTCGTGCACGATGAAGCACAACCCCAAGCTGCACGAACGAGTCGCGGCACTGCCGGGCCATGCGCGCCTGCATCCGCTGCAGCGGCCCGAGGGGGCACAGGGGGCGCTCGAGCTGATGTGGCGCCTGCAGAACGCTCTGGGCGAGATCTCAGGGCTACCGCACGTGTCGCTGCAGCCGAGCGCCGGCTCGCACGGAGAGCTCGCCGGTGTGCTGCTGACTCGCGCCTACCACGAGGACCGCGGTGAGCACCGCACCAAGGTGCTCACGCCGGATACCGCGCACGGCACCAATCCGGCGACCGTGACGATGGCGGGCTACGAGCTGGTGAAGATCGGTACGGACGCGTACGGAAATGTCGACGTCGAGGATCTGCGCGCCAAGGCGGGTGACGACGTCGCCTGCCTGATGCTCACCAATCCCTCGACACTGGGGCTGTTCGAGCCACAGATCGAAGAGATCGCCCGGATCGTCCACAGCGTCGGCGCGACGCTCTACTACGACGGCGCCAACCTGAACGCGATCATGGGCATCTGCCGGCCCGGCGACATGGGCTTTGACATCGTGCACTTCAACCTGCACAAGTCGTTCACGCAACCGCACGGCGGGGGTGGGCCGGGCGCCGGGCCGATCGCGGTCTCCGACCGGATCGAGCCGTTCCTGCCGCGGCCACAGGTGATCCGGCGTGTGGCCCCCGGGTCCGGCGCAGAAGTACGCACACGTACCTATATCTATGACCTGGACTATCAGCGGCCCAAGTCGATCGGGCGTCTGCGTGGCTTCCAGGGCAACTACGGCGTCTTCGTGCGGTCCTACGCGTACATCCGCTCGCTGGGGGCGGCCGGGCTGCGCGAGGCCTCCGAGGTGGCGGTGCTGAACGCCAACTACCTGCTCGCGCGCCTGCGGAATTCGACCCACCCACCCGTGCTCGAGCACCTTCCGCTCGCCTACGAGCGGCTGTGCATGCACGAGTTCGTGCTCTCCGGCGCGCCGATGAAGCGCGAGCTCGGGATCAAGACGCTCGACCTCGCCAAGCGCCTGCTCGACTACGGAGTGCATCCGCCGACGGTGTACTTCCCGCTGATCGTCGACGAGGCGCTGCTGGTCGAGCCGACGGAGACGGAAACCCGTGAAACGCTCGACCGCTTTGCGTCGTTGATCGCGGAGATCCTGCGCGAGGCAGCCGAGGATCCGGAGATCGCTCGGGGGGCGCCTTACACCACGCCGGTGCGCAGGTTGGACGAGGCTGCCGCGGCGCGTCGCCCAGTGGTACGCCAGGAACTCTGAAAACGCGTGGAACAGGCGCTTACGCAGGCGCCCTCAGGCTCAAAACAGCCGCTCTCACGCCGATAAACAGTGTATGCCGTGGACGGCCAGGGCCCTAGGCGCATGGATGCGACAGCACTCCGAGATCTTCGCGATCGATCCGATCGAGCGCGATCTCGGCGGCCACGCCGGCGGGATCCTCTATATCTTTGCCGGGATTTCGGTCGCGTCCTACCCGCTGTTGCCGGGCTCGTTCGAGGGCCATTTGGGCTGGCTGGTGCTGATCGCGGTGAGCTCCGTGCTGTGGGGCCTGGTGTCGCTGTTCGTCATCGACTGGTCGAGGATGAACCCATACCTCAACCATGGTCTGACCCTGTTGGCGCTGGGTGGCGTGGCGGCCGTGGTGGCGTCCACCGGCGGGGCGCGCTCCGCCGCCTGGTTCTATCTGTTCTGGATCGCGCTGTTCGGCTGCTACTTCTACGCGCGGCCGCTGGCGATGGTCTACGTGGTACTCGCGATCTTGGTCCAGTCGCTCCCGTTGTTCTACGATTCCCGCGCGCTCGGCGGCGGCTTCCTCTCGCAGCTGATCATCGCCGGTAGCGGCTACATCGCCGTCGGTGGCATCGCCTCGACGGGCAAGCGCATGGTCGACGGTCTTCGTCTGCGCGCGGAAACCCTGGCGGCCGAGCAGGGAGCACTCCAGCGTGCGGCCAGCGCGGTGATCCGCGGCGAGTCCGCCGCCAGCATCTTCGACCGCGTCAGTGCCGACCTCGCCGCGCTACTCGGATGCACGCTCGTGAGCATCTGCCGGTTCGCATCGGACACCGCGGCCACGATACTGGGCTGCTGGAGTGATGGAAGCGTGCACGGCTTCGTCCGCGGCGAGACGTTGCCCTTCGACCCGGCCGGCGGGTTCGCGCGGGCGCTCAGGACGCGGACGCTCTCGCGTAACAACAGCCTGCCGGAGACCTCGGTCGCGCGCTCGCGTGGCTGCAGATCGACGCTGATCGCCCCGATCATGATCGGGGCGATCCCCTGGGGTGTCGTTTCGCTGGCGTCAGCCGATACGGACACCTTCAAACGCACCGACGAGCAGCGCATCGCGGCCTTCGCGGAGATGCTGGCCCGCATCGTCACCAGCCTCGACGAGCGCGCGCGGCTCGAGGCCGAGGCGCTGACCGATCAGCTCACGGACCTGCCCAACCATCGTGCGGTTCACCAGCGACTCGCCGCCGATCTGGCGGCCGCTGCACGGCGCCGTGCGCCACTCTCGGTCGCGATGATCGATGTCGACAACTTCAAGCAGATCAACGACCGTCACGGGCACGACCGCGGCGATGCCGTGCTCGGCTTCGTGGCCGAATGCATGCGCCGCGTGGCGCGGGCCTCCGACACGGTCGGGCGCCTGGGTGGCGATGAGTTCATGTGGATATTCCCCGACACCAACTCGAGCGACGCCGTGAAGGCGGTCGAGCGTGCCCGCGAGCTGATCGCACAGGGCGGCCAGAGCCTCGACGTGGCGACGACGTCGGTCGGAATCTGCGACACCTTCTCAACAACCGATCCCGCCGAGCTGGTGCGGCGCGCCGACGTGGCGCTCTACGCCAGCAAGGCTTCGGGGCGCAACCAGGTGACGCTGTACGACGCTGAGGTCGCGGAGGCGCTCGATGCGGAGGCGCGCGAGGCCTGGTTCGAGCGCTCGCAGGCACTGTCCGGGCTGCGTGCGCTGGCGCGCGCGATCGACGCCAAGGACCCGGCCACCAGCGAGCATTCCGAGCGCGTCGCGCAGTTCGCGGGCCTGCTCGCCCAGGCAAGCGGCTGGCGCGACGAGCGTGTCGCACGTCTGCGCGAGGCGGCGCTCGTCCACGACGTCGGCAAGCTCGCCGTGCCCGACGCGCTGCTCACCAAGCCCGGACGGCTGACGGAGCGTGAGCGGCTGCAGATGAGCGAACACGTCGACCTCTCGGCACGCATCGTCGGGAGCATCCTCAGGGAGGAGCAGGTCTGCTGGATCCGCGGGCACCATGAGCGGCCGGACGGCACCGGCTATCCGGCCGGGCTCGAGGACCACGAGATCTCCGACGGCGCCGGGCTGCTGGCGTTGGCCGACGCCTGGGATGTGATGACCGCCGGGCGTGCCTACAGCGCCGGCAAGAGCGTCGAGGAGGCCTATCAGGAGTGTCTCTCACTGGTCGGCCGGCAGTTCACAGCGGCCGCGGTCGAGGCGCTGCAGCTGCTGCGTGCCGGCGGCTCGCTGAGCGACGGCTCGCCGCTTGGGGGCGGGCTCGATGTGGCTGTCGCAGAGCCGGCGTCTGGCGACGGATCGGTCGTCAATGTCGCTGGCTGAGGAGATGACGCCTCGAGCGCTGAGCCGCGATGCCGAGGCGCCGCTGCTGGTCAACGTGCGCGCCGGGCTGCGGCTCAAGCGTGACGTGCTGCTCCCGGACGACCGCCGGCTCGCGTGCGTGGTGCACGCCGCCCTGTGGTTGGCGGGCGGGCTCACGCTGGGCCCGCTGCTCGTGATCCCCTCGGTGCCGCACCACCACCGGCTCGCCGGCGCGATCCTGCTCGGCGTGGCGCTCGGCGTCGGCGCCGTGTCGGCATTGATGTTCCGCGAGATGCAGCGGCCCGAGCGCTACATGCCGGCGCTGAGCGTGCTCGCCGTATTCATGTTGAGCGCCGCTGCCTGGACGACAGGCGGATCACGCTCGCCCGCCTGGATCTACCTGCTCGTGTCGGTGCTCTACAGCTCGTACTTCTATCCGCCGAAGCTGGCCGGCATATTCCTGACCCTCGTGGTCGCCGGGCTCGCGGCGCCGCTGCTCTATGAGCCCAGCGTGCGCCACAGCTTCTTCATCGTGCAGTGGGCACTGGCCGCCGGGGTGTTCCTGCTCGTCGGCGGCACGATCATGGTGGGTCGGGCGCTCGCGCTGCTCTACCGCCGCCACGCCGACCAGCTCGGTGACCAGGAGCGAGCGATGCGCGTGATCGCGAGTGCCGTGCTCGAGGGTGCCGGGCGCGGCGAGCTCGAGATGATCGCCGCGCGTGAGCTTGCGACCATCTACGAGGGCCTCTGCTTCACGGTACTGCGACTCGACCGCCCCCAGCAGGCGACGGTGCTTGGCATGTGGCCGCCGACCATCGCGCCGGGCCTGGCCGAGAGCCAGCCGCTGCCGATCGGCGGGCAACGCTTGGCCCAGGCCATCAGCGGCCGTACGCCCGTGCTGCTGACGAGTCTGTCCGAGGTGAGCCCGCTGCTCGCCGAGAGCTTCGAGGCCGCGATCGTCGCTCCGATCGTCGTGCCCGGCACCCGCTCCCGGGCGATCGTGGCCTTCGCACGCGAGCGCCACGCCGTCAGCATCGAGGACGCGCAGCGGATCATGGCGCTCGGCGGCATGTTGCAGTCGGCGATCCGCAGCGTCCGCAAGCAGTCCAGGCTGGCTGAGCAGGCCGCGACCGACGCGCTCACCGGACTTGCCAACTACCGCCGCCTGCAGAGCGAGCTCGACACGGCCGTGCACCACGCCCGTACGCGCGATCAGCCGCTTTCGGTGGCCGCGATCGATCTCGACGAGTTCAAGCAGATCAACGACACCGCCGGGCACGACTTCGGTGACAGCGTGATCCGTCGCGTCGCGGCCGCGATGCGCGCCAGCGCGCGCCCCGAGGACACGATCGGCCGCCGCGGCGGCGACGAGTTCGTGTGGGTGATGCCCGGGCTCGCTGCGAGCGCCGCGCTGAACTGCATCGAGGCGGCCCGGCAGCTGATCGAGAACCGCTACGACGACTCGTTCCGCGTCGCGTTCTCGGCCGGAGTGAGCGATCGCAGCATGGGCGGATCCGCCACAGAGCTCCTGCAGCTGGCCGATGACGCGCTCTACTGGAGCAAGGCGCACGGCCGCGATCAGGCCTGTATCTATAACACTCGAGACGTCGCGCAGCTGTCCAGCGAGGAGCGCATCGAGGTGCTGGCGCGCTCGCAGGCGCAACTTGGCCTGCAGGCGTTGGCGCGCATGATCGACAGCCGCAATCCGGTCACCCGCCGCCACTCCGACCGTGTCGCCGAGCTGGCGAGCCGCATGGCCCGCGCCAGCGACTGGCCGGAGGATCGGGTCGCGCTGCTACGCGACGCCGCGCTGGTCCACGACGTCGGCCTGGTCGGTGTGCCCGAGGTGGTGCTGCACCAGCCCGGCGAGCTCACAGAGGCACAGCAGGAGCAGGTCAACCGGCATGTGGAACTGTCGGTCAGCATCGCCGAGGGCGTGCTCGGCGACGAGCAGCTCGTCTGGATCCGCCAGCATCACGAGCGGCCCGACGGCCGCGGCTATCCGTTGGGGCTGAGCGCCCAGAGCCTCTCAGAGGGTGGCGCGCTGCTGGCGGTGGCCAACGCCTACGACATGATGATCACCGGCCGCTTGCACACCGTTGGCCTGGGTTCCACTCAGTCGCTCGAGGAGTGCCGGGCCGGCGCCGGGACCGAGTTCGCCGCCGCCGCGGTGGTCGCGCTCGAGCGCGTGCTCGAGCCCCAGGAC
>JBOGYJ010000025.1:0-5371 GCA_050696795.1 Solirubrobacteraceae bacterium
CCGAGGCATGTGTGGGCGTCGTGAGTTCTGCGGCCTCCGTGCTCATCAGGGTGTTGATTGTGACAGCGGCGAGTGGGGTGCCACGCTCGCCGCCAGAGGCGACCTCGCGCGTCCGTGCGCGTGGGCTACTGGCTACAGGCATCTACTTCCCCCATCACGTCGCTCACGCCAACCTCCATGCTGGCGGCAGCCGGGCTAGCCAGCTGCTGGAGGGCATGTCAATCGGTCGTCAAGCTGGCTTGAAGCAGGTGGGGTTCTCCGAGGCGTTCGTTGCCGCGTTCCCCGAAGTGTCGCCGGAGCGCGGGACGCACAATCTCACGTTGACGTAAACTTGTGATAGGTTAACGTTGACGTGAGATTCTCGAAGAGGACGTGGCCGATGCAGATGCGCCAGATCATGCCGTGACGAGCGCTGCTGCTGCTCCGGCCGGGGGCCACGATCGTTACAAGTGGATTGCGTTGTCGAACACCACGCTCGGGGTGCTGATGGCAACGGTCAACGCGTCGATCATGCTGATCGCGCTGCCGGATATCTTCCGCGGGATTCATCTCAACCCGCTGACGCCGGGCAATACCGACTACCTGCTGTGGATGATCCTGAGCTTCTTGGTCGTCACCGCGGTTTTGGTCGTGAGCCTTGGCCGGATGGGGGACATGTTCGGCCGGGTCAAGATGTACAACCTCGGCTTCGCGGTCTTCACGGCGTTCTCGATCATGCTGACCGTGACCTGGATGCACGGCGCGGACGGTGCGCTGTGGATGATCGTCATGCGCGTTGGGCAGGGGATCGGCGGTGCGATGCTGTTCGCTAACTCGAACGCCATCCTGACCGACGCGTTTCCCGAGGACGAGCGCGGGCTTGCGCTCGGTATCAACCAGGTTGCCGCGATCGCCGGATCGTTCATCGGCCTGATCCTGGGCGGTGTGCTGGCGCCGGTCGCGTGGCGGCTGGTGTTCTTCGTCTCGGTGCCGATCGGGGTGTTCGGCACGATCTGGGCCTACCACAAGCTGCAGGAGCGCGGGGTGCGTCGCTCGGCGAAGATCGACTGGTGGGGCAACCTGACGTTCGCGGTCGGCCTGATCGCGGTGATGGTCGGCATCACCTACGGGATCCAGCCCTACGGGGGCCACACTATGGGATGGACGAGTCCCAAGGTGCTCGGCGAGATCATCGGCGGCATCGTCGTGCTGATCGCCTTCTGCGTGATCGAGATGCGTGTTGAGCAGCCGATGTTCCGCCTCGAACTGTTTCGCATCCGTGCGTTCACGGCGGGCAATCTCGCCAGCCTGCTGTCGGCGATCGGGCGCGGAGGGCTGCAGTTCGTCCTGATCATCTGGCTGCAGGGGATCTGGCTGCCGCAGCACGGCTACAGCTTCTCCGAGACGCCACTGTGGGCGGGGATCTACATGGTCCCGCTGATCGCCGGCATCCTGATCGCAGGGCCGCTCTCGGGCTGGCTGTCAGACCGCTACGGCGCGCGGCCGTTTGCGACCGGCGGGATGATCGTGGCAACGATCAGCTTTGCGCTGTTGGCCCTGTTGCCGGTCAACTTCTCATATGTCTGGTTCGCGTTGATCCTGCTGCTCAACGGGCTCGGCATGGGCCTCTTCGGCTCACCCAACCGCGCCGGAATCATGAACAGCCTGCCACCACACCAACGCGGTGTTGGCGCCGGCATGAGCGCCACCTTCCAGAACTCCGCGATGGTGCTGTCGATCGGCGTCTTCTTCTCCTTGATGATCGCCGGCCTATCTACCCGACTACCGGGGGTACTGCTCCATGGGCTCACCTCGCACGGGGTGCCGGCCGCAACGGCCACGCAGATCTCGCACCTGCCACCGGTGTCGAGCCTGTTCGCCGCGTTCCTCGGGTACAACCCGATGGGGACGCTGGTGCCACCCGGAGTTCTGCACCACCTCTCCGCCGTGCAGCAGGCGACATTGACCGGCCGCAGCTTCTTCCCGCACCTGCTGAGCGGGCCGTTCGCCAGCGCGCTGGACACCGCCTTCTTGTTCGGTGCGATCGCATGCCTGGTCGCCGCCGGAGCGTCGTGGCTGCGCGGCGGTAAATACCACTACCGCGAGCCCGAAACACAGCTCACCACCCGCGACACCGCTGCGGCCCGCCCGTCGTCGCTCACTCGAACCGACCCGGCCCACGCAGCTGGCGACGGGCATCTCGCTGGGCGTGACGCCGTCCGTCACGCCGACCCTCATGTGACCTGAGCGCCGAGCTCAGAGCTCACACGGTGCGCCGTCGGAATCGGCCGTCCCCGGGGTCGATTCGGGTGGCGCCATATGTAGTATCGGGTCGGCACGAGACTCATGATGAGCGCGACGCTATTTGAGATGAGGGGCTGAGGGTGACGGCTGTCGTTTTAGCCGAATCCCTCACGAAGCGCTTCGGGGAGGTCGCAGCGGTCACGGATCTGTCGTTCGCGCTGCAGGCGGGGACGATCACCGGCTTTCTCGGGCCGAACGGCGCCGGCAAGACCACGACGCTACGGATGGTCCTCGGGCTGGCGGCACCGACGAGCGGACGTGCGCTTGTGTTCGACCAGCCCTACGCTGAGCTCGAACGTCCCGCGCTGCGGGTCGGCGCGGTGCTCGAGGCGACCGATTTTCATCCCGGCCGCTCGGGCCGTGATCATCTGCGGATGCTTGGGCGTGCCGTTGAGGTTGCGGACTCGCGCGCGGATGAGGTGCTGCGCCTGGTGGAGCTCGGCGACGCCGGGCGACGGCGTGTGAAGGGGTATTCGCTGGGGATGCGTCAGCGGCTGGGGCTCGCGGCGGCGTTGCTTGGCGATCCGGAGCTGTTGATTCTCGATGAGCCTGCCAATGGGCTTGACCCCGAGGGCGTTCGATGGCTGCGTGACTTCCTGCGCAGGCTCGCGTCCGAGGGCCGTACCGTACTTGTCTCAAGCCACGTGCTGGCCGAGGTCGCGCAAACCGTGGACCAGGTGTTGATCATCAGTCGTGGGCGGCTCGTGATCGAGTCGCCGCTGGCGGAATTGACCGCCCGCGCCGGTGGCGCGGTCCGCGTCCGGGGCGCCGATTCCTCGACGCTTGTGGCAGCGCTCCGCAATGCAGATCTGCAGGTCACCGATAGTGCCGATGACGGGGCGTTGCTGGTCAACGGGGCCTCGAGCGAACGGGTCGGCGAGATTGCGTTCGCCGCCGGGGTTCCGGTGCACGAGCTGATGACCGCCGGCGGCTCGCTGGAGGAGATCTTCCTGCAGCTGACGACCGAGGCGCCGGCATGATCGCGCAGATCAAGGCCGAGCTCTTGAAGATCCGCTCGACCCGCACGACGATCGCGCTGATCCTCGGGATGCTCGCGCTGATTCTGCTCTTCACGCTGCTGACCGGGCTGCTCAGCCACACACCGGCGCTCATGGGCAAGGAGAACCAGCGTCAGCTGCTGAGCCTGGGGAGCCTCGCGGGCGTGTTCTCGGCACTCGCCGGCGTGCTGCTGGTCACCAGTGAGTACCGCTACGGCACGATCCGCCCGACGGTGCTGTACAACCCGGCGCGCTCGCACGTCCTGGCCGCCAAGATCATCGCCGGGGCGCTTGCCGGCATCGCGTTCGGGGTTCTCGGCGAAGGGCTCGGATGGCTCGCCGGCTGGCTGGTCCTTCACGGACGTGGGATCCACTTTGCGCTTTCCACCGGCGACGCGCTGCTACTCGCGCTCGGCGGTCTCGCCGGCGTCGCGCTATGGGGCGCGATCGGCGCCGGCCTCGGCACGATCATCCGCAACCAGGTGGGTGGCGTCATCACCCTCCTGGCCTGGGGATTCGTCGTCGACAACCTGCTGTTCGGCCTCGTACCGTCGGTCGGACGGTTCACCCCAACGCACGCACAGGACGCACTGGTCGGTCTCACAACACAGCACCTACTCACACCAGGAGCCGGCGCCGCCGCCCTCGTCGGCTGGGCCGTCCTCCTAGCCATCATCGGCGTCGTCCTAACGGCCGAGCGCGACATCAACTGACTCCGCGGGCTTGGGGCCGCGCGCACACGCTTCGTCGCTCAGGTGTTCCTCGACGAGTCCGATTGCTTCGCCGTCGATGATGGCCTGACAGCGGAGCCGGGGGTCGCGCTCGACCCCCGGCTCAGTCAGTTGGTCAGCCGACCCCGGGGGCCGGAGCGGACTGGCCGAGGAAGCCCTGGCTGATGATGTTCTGCTGCACCGCGGCCTGGCCGATGTAGCACTCCCACTCGGTGCCGGCCTGGTTCTGTGAGCGGCAGCGCCGTTGACGTGCTTGCCCGCATCGACGGTCGCCTCGACCGTGCTCAGCCACTTCGGATTTCCGCTCGCGTCGGTCGGCGCGCCGTTGATGTCCGGCGCGCTCGCCAGTACGCAGTGGTACTCAACGCTCGCCGTCACGGTGGCGCACGTTGGATACGTGCTCATCAGAGCGATGGTGCCCTGCGGCAGGCTCGCCGCGACCTGGTCGGTTGTGAGCAGCTGCGTGGTGGCGATGGCGCCGGCCGGGACGAGCACAACGGTCAGCGCGGCGGCCAGTGCCATGCGGCGCGGCCGGCGGACGCGACTGCGGCTGCGATGCGTGTGCGCCGGGTTTTCCCAAAGATCCGCTGAGATGTGTAGTCTGCCCGCAACCCGTCGGGGGACGGGTGCTCGGGTAGATAGGGATCGGCGTCGATCATGGGGGCGAACGATGGGTATTCGGGTGAATGCCGGAAGGCTGGGCCGTCGCATGGCGGGTCGGCTGTGTACACAGCGTTGCTGGACGCGGTACACACGCGGGCTGACGGCCGTCGCGGTGCTCGCCGTGGTGCTGGCCACCGCCGCGGGCGCGACTGCGTTTGTCGTCGGTGACGCACCCTCGTCCGTCCGGGACGCGACCTGGCAGGTCATGGCGACCCCCGACCCGGCCCTTGCCAACGTGAGCCTTTCCGGGGTCTCGTGCGTGTCCGGCAGCGACTGTGTTGCGGTCGGGGTGGCTGACGCGACCGCGCTTGCCGAGCACTTCGACGGCACCGGCTGGAGCGTGATGAGCAGCGCCGGCATCGCCGGAGCCGCGCTGAGCTCGGTCTCATGCCCGGCAGCCAACATGTGCATGGCGACTGGGTACGACACTCGGTATCCCAACGGCGCGGCTGTGGAGTTGTTCGACGGCTCGTCGTGGCAGCAGGAGTCACTGCCCCTGATATACGGAAGCGACGTATCGCTCGGCGACGTTTCATGCGCCAGCGCATCCGATTGCATGGCCGTGGGTGACTACTACGGCTCGGATAGCTACCTACCGCTGGCGCTGCACTGGAGCGGCGGCTCGTGGACGCAGGTCGGGGTCCCCAGCGAAGGTAACGACTACACCATCCCGACATCCGTGAGCTGTACGGCAGG
>JBOGYJ010000026.1:0-20814 GCA_050696795.1 Solirubrobacteraceae bacterium
ACCCAGCCCGAGTCGGCGGCTCCCATTGGTGTGCTGGAGGCTGAGTCGTTCGAGTCCAATGCCAAGAAGGTCGGCATCGATGTCTCGATCCAGTACAAGCCGTTCAGCTTCCTGACGTCCAACTACAACGATCAGAACCCGGCCGCGAAGAAGTACTTCAACGACTGGGGCGCCAACGGCTACGGTGGCATCTTCGTCGACTACTACCCGACCGAGTCCGGCGTGATGAACACCACGGGAGCCCTCAACATGGGTGACTACGCCGATCCGAAGGCGAACAAGCTGATGGTGAAGTCGACCATCAGCCCGAGCAGGCAGGCGATCGCAAACGAGGTCTCCTACTTCGCCAAGCAGCAACCGGTGATCTACATGCCGGTCCAGGACTGGGTCACCGCGGTCAGCAAGAAGGTTGGTGGTACCACCGACGGCTTCATGCAGATGACGCAGCAGCAGTTGGTGGCAACGCTACTCTGGGTCAACAAGTAGGAGCTGGCAGCAGACGGTCGCCCACGCGGGTGGGGACGGGCAGGACCCATCCCCACCCGCTGACCGCCGGGGACATCTCCCGTCAGACCTAACATTCGTCTCCAATGCTTGGCTACATAATCCGCCGGCTGTTCGTGGCCGCGATCGTCATCGTCGGCGTCGCCGCCATCACCTTCGCGATCCTGCACTACGTCTCGCCGACGCCCGCCTACACGGTGCTCGGCACCAAGGCCAAGCCCGCCGTGATCCAGCTCTGGGACAAGCAACACGGCTACGACCGCCCCGAGCTGGCACAGTTCATCAGCTATCTCGGCGGCATCGTCCACCTCAACTTCGGCTTCGGCTACAAGTTCAACCAGTCGGTGGCCGCGCTGTTCAAGGAGAACGCGGGCCGCACCGCCTATCTCTCCGGTGCGGCGCTCGTGCTTTCGCTGATCATCGCCGTTCCGCTCGGGATCGCCCAGGCGGTCAAGCGCAACAGCCCCGGGGACTACGCCGCGACTGCGATCAACTTCACGCTGTACTCGATGCCATCGTTCTTCCTGGGGCTGATCCTGATCCAGTTCTTCGCGTTGGATTGGGGCATCTTCCCGCCCGGTGTCAGCGACACGGTCACCAGTACCTGGGGAGCGATCACCCATCCCAGGCAGCTGTTCTTGCCGGTCGTCACGCTGGCGCTGCTGAACGTCGCCAGCTACAGCCGTTACATGCGCTCGTCCGCACTGGACGAGCTCGCCCAGGACTACATCCGCCTGGCCCGCGCCAAGGGCCTCTCCGGGAAAGCGGTGCTGCTGCGCCACCTGCTGCGCAACGCCTGCCTGCCGGTGATCACGCTCGTCGGCGTCTCGATCCCGTACCTGGTGGCCGGCAACCTGCTGATCGAGGTGCTGTTCAACTATCCGGGGCTGGGCTTCCTCTTCTATCAGGCGCTGGGCTACCAGGATTACAACGTGCTGCTTGCCTACGCGCTGCTGACGGCGCTGGTGACCGTCCTCGGCAACCTGTTTGCCGATGTTGCGATCGCCGCCGCCGACCCGAGGGTGCGCCTTGACTGAGCAGCAGAACCTCGCGCCCGAGCAGCGCATCGAGGCGGGTCGCGCGGCACTCGAGGTCCCCAGCCCGGGCGGTGGCCTGCACGGGGCGATGCCGGACGGCGGCGAGGTGCAGGTCATCGCCAGCGGCTGGCGCCTCGCCTTACGCGAGTTCGCGAGCAACAGGCTCGCCGTCGTCGCGCTCGTGCTGCTCGTCGCGATCATCCTCTTCTGCTTCCTCGGGCCGGTCTTCTATCACTCCAACCAGACCAGCTCCAATCCGCTCAACGCCACCCTGGCGCCAGGCCAGGCGAGCCCGCTTGGAGGTAGCTCCCATCTGCTCGGCACCGACGAGAGCGGCTTCGACGAGTTCGGTCGGATCATGCTCGGCGGCCAGGCGGCGCTCGAGATCGGCTTCTTTGCGGCGGCGGTGGCGATCGTGATTGGCACGCTCTACGGAGCGGTCTCCGGCCTGGTGGGCGGCATCCTCGACGCCGTGATGATGCGCTTCGTCGACGTGCTGCTGTCGATCCCGATCCTGCTGATCGTGCTCGTGCTCGCGACCAAGTACAACGGCACCGTGGTCAGCATCAGCCTGATCCTGGGGATCTGGTCGTGGCTCGTCCCAGCGCGGCTGGTGCGTGGCGAGGTGCTGACGCTGCGCGAACGGGACTTCGTCGTCGCCGCGCAGACGATGGGCGCGAGCCGCGCGCGCCTGATCTTCCGCCACCTGATCCCCAACGCGATGTCGGTCACGATCGTCAACGTCACCTTCCTGATCGCCGACTCGATCATCTACCTCGCGCTGCTCGGGTTCCTCGGCTTCGGCCTAGAGTTCCCCAACACCTCGTGGGGCGACATGCTCGGCAACGCCGAGCAGTACGTCCAGAACGGCGAATGGTGGCTGGTGTACCCGGTCGGTGGCTGCCTGGTCGTCGTCGTGCTCTGCTGCAACCTGATCGGCGACGCGCTGCGCGACGCCATCGACGTGCGCCTGCAGAGGCGTTGACCGAGGAGATCGAGTTCGACTCATGGCTTCACCAGCGCTCAAGGTCGAGGACCTCACCACCGAGATTCAGCTCTCGCGCGCGACCGTGCACGCCGTCGGCAACGTCGGCATGGAGATCGCCCAGGGCGAGACGCTCGGCCTCGTCGGCGAGTCGGGCTCCGGCAAGTCGATGCTCGGGCTCTCCGTGCTCGGGCTGCTGCCCAACGGCGGCCACGTCACCGGCGGCTCGATCAAGCTCAACGATCAGGAGCTCGTCGGCCTGCGCGAACGCGACCTGCGACGGATCCGCGGCAATGAGATCGCGATGATCTTCCAGGATTCGCTCTCCTCGCTGAACCCCACCAAATCCATCGGCGAGCAGGTGGCCGAGCCGGTGCGGCTACACCGTGGCGCCAGCCGTAGGGAGGCGTTCGATCGCGCGCTCGAGGTGCTCGAGCTCGTCGGTCTGCCACGTCCGAAGGAGCGCCTCGGCGACTTCCCGCACCAGCTCTCCGGCGGTCTGCGCCAGCGCGTGATGATCGCGATCGCGCTCGCATGCGAGCCGAAGGTGCTGCTCGCCGACGAGCCCACCACCGCACTCGACGTGACGATCCAGGCGCAGATCCTGAAGGTGCTGGACGACCTCGAGCAGCGCCTCGGCATGGCCACGCTGCTGGTGACTCACGACATGGGCGTCGTCGCCGGCCGCTCCAGGCGCATCAACGTGATGTACGCGGGGCGGATCGTCGAGACCGCCTCCAGCGAGGAGCTCTTCACCTCGATGCGTCACCCCTACACCCAGGCGCTGCTCGGCTCGATCCCACGCCTGGAGGCGGACGCGAGCAAGCCGCTGCTCTCGATCCCCGGCCTGCCACCGGATCTCACCAACCCGCCGCAGGGCTGTCGCTTCGCCGCGCGCTGTCAGTTCGCCACCGAGAAGTGCCTGGCGCAGGAGCCGCCGCTGGCCGGCGACGCCGGTCACAAATTCGCCTGCTGGCACCCGGTGGACGGGCCCGCGGTGGTGACGACGCCGCTGATCACAGCGCAGCCCGCTGCTGCTGCTCGCGCTGACGCAGCAGCAGCGCCAAAGGTCTCGGTCGTCTCCGAACCGGCAGCGTCCGGCGCGCCACTGGCGGATGTCCTGGCCGCGGAGGTTCCTGCACCCGCGCCCAACCAGCCCCTGCTCGAGGTGATCGATGCGGTCCGCGAATACCCCGTGACCGCCGGCGCAATCCTGCGCCGCAGGGTCAACTCGGTCAAGGCGGTCTCCACCGTCAATCTCCATGTCGATCCCGGGGAGTCGCTCGGTCTCGTCGGCGAGTCCGGCTGTGGCAAGACCTCACTCGGCAAGCTGATCGTCGGCATCGAGAAGCCCGACGGCGGCCAGATCAAGGTCGCGGGCGAGGAGATCTTCAAGATGCGCGGAGGGGACCTGCGCAAGGCGCGCCGCGTGGTACAGATGATGTTCCAGGACCCGTACGGCTCGCTGGATCCGCGCATGCGCGTACGGGCGATCCTGCGTGAGCCGCTGCAGATCCAGGGAGTCGGCAGCACGCGTGAGCAGGACGAGCGGGTGCGTAGCCTGCTAGACGAGGTGGGTCTGCCGCACAACGCGCTCGAGCGCTATCCGCACGAGTTCTCCGGCGGCCAGCGCCAACGCGTCGCGCTCGCCCGAGCACTGATGCTGGAGCCGAAGATCATGGTCGCTGACGAGCCCGTGAGCGCGCTAGACGTCTCCATCCGTTCGCAGGTGCTGAACCTGATGAAGCGCCTGCAGGTCGAGCACAACATGGCGTCTGTCGTGATCTCACACGACCTGGCGGTGGTCAAATACCTGGCTGACCGGATCGGCGTGATGTACCTCGGCAAGATCGTCGAGCTGGGCACCGGCGATGACATCTACCGGCGTCCGGCGCATCCCTACACGGAGGCGCTCATCAAGACGATCCCGGTCCCCGACCCCGCTGTCGAGAAGGCCAAGACGGACGTTGGGATTCGCGGCGAGCTGCCGAGCCCGATCGACCCGCCCTCCGGCTGCCGCTTCCGCACGCGCTGCCCGCTGGCGCAGGAGATCTGCGCTCAGGTGGAGCCGCCGATGCGGCGCTTCGGGCCAAGTCATCAGGCGGCCTGTCACTTCCCGCTGCAGACGCCGGAGCCGGAAGAGGCCCCGGCCAGCTCGGCTGCAACGGCGTCAACCGCGTAGCGATCAGGCTTGAGGGCCACCGCCCAGAGGTGCCGCCATCTCGTGGCCCTCAGGCATCGGTCGCTGCGCCCAAGGCCCGGATCGCGTCCAGCAATTCCGTGGTGGTGTCGACGATGAAGTCGGCACCGGCCAGGTCCGAGCGGCTGTGCGGGCCTGTCGTCACCGCGATGCAACGCAAGTCATCGGCGTGCGCGCAGGCGACGTCACGCGGAGTGTCACCGATTACCACGGTGCGCTCGCGCGGCCACGAGCTCGCCATGCCGGCAGCCTCGCCGGCGCGCCGGCGCGCGACCGGGGGCAGCATCGTGCGGTCCTCGGAATCCGAGCCGAACCCGCCCTGGTCGCGCGCGAACCACTTGCCGATGCCACCCGCCCTCAGTTTCATGCGGGCCACCGGTTCGAAGTTGCCGGTGACCAGCGAGAGCTGGATGCGGTCGTCGGTGCTCAACGCGCTCAGGAGCTCGGGCATCCCGCGCACTACCATCGACGACAGGTCGGCGGGACAGAGACCCGCGTACAACCGGCAGCATTCATCTTGGACGTCTGCCGCACGTGCGTCGATCCGCTCGGCTGAGACCCCCGCCTCCAGTAGGAACAGGCGCGCGATCTCACCGTCGGTTCTGCCGGCGGCCGACACGGACAATCCTGCTACCTCCACGTTGTGTACGTGCTTCAGCGCCTGGCGCAGCGCGTCAGCATGAGCGCCTGATGCACCTTTCATCAGAGTGCCGTCGATGTCGAACAGAAGCAGCATCGGCCTTATCGGAAATTAGAAGAACACAGTAAATTTCCAGCGTCCGGCCAATCGGGAGATAGCCGGACATCGCGAGCCTACCCGTCAGCCGGTCGCTTGCGACAAGAAACGTATGAGCACCACACCCAGCAAGCAACGGTCAGTCGTCGAAGAAGATGCGACGCACGGCGTCGCCGGGCTGCTGAAGCCGACCCTGACCTGGCTGTGGTGGCTGCCCGTGATCCTCGGAGGGCTCTACGCGATCGCGATCGTGACGCACCTGCGAACGATCCTCGACAGCGTCTGGCTGAGCAGCGACAGCGACATCGACGCCGTGCTCGCACACCTCAGCATGCATGCCCCGGCCGGAACGCTGCTGACGACCGGCGACTACCCGCACTACGAGACGATGGCGTTCACGCTGTTGACGCGTTCCTTCCCTCTGTACCGCGTGATCTGGGTGCTGGCACCGGTGTTCTTCGCGCTGGTCGGCGGGGTCGCCCTGGTCTGGGCCACCTGCCGATCGTTCGGGCGCTGGCCCGCGGGCATCGTCGCCGCTGTGCTCGTCTGCTTCGCCGGTGGCGGTAAGGCGACGGTCACCGCGGGCGGCCTGGCCACCGTGTTCGCGATGGATGCCCACGCCAACACGCTGATCACGGCCGCCCTGGTCGCAGCCGGTCTGGTCTGGATCGTCCCGCGAGCCGCGCAGCTCTCGACCCGCCAACTCCTCGCCGCTGCCGTCGCCCTCGGCGTGCTCGGTGGCCTGCCGCTTGCCGGAGACAGCTTCTATCTGGCATGGGGGGTCGCACCGCTGGCCGCTGTGACCGTTCTGGCCGCCTGGCGCGGCCCGGAGGACGGCGCGGGCCGCGTCGTCGCGTTCGGGATCGGGGCGCTCGCCGTGACTGGCCTCACAGCGCTCATCTTCGCGGCGATCATGCGCGGCGAGGGCGTGCGCGGATTCTCCCCCTCCTACCGGCAGTTCCTCACCTTCGCACGGCCGGGGGGCATCATCACCAACTTTGACACGCTCCTGCGTGCACTGCCGTCGCTTACGGCTGGCAGCTTCTACGGCAAGAGCGTCAACGCCCACTCCGAGCTCGAGGTCGCCAGCGCCGCGCTGCTGTTCGCGGCGCTGGCCTCTGCGATCTGGTCGGTCCGTCGCCGGGTCGCCAACGCACTGCCGCGAGCGACCGGCGGCGGCGACATCGTCGGCGAGCGCTTCGTCCACACCACCTTCTGGACGACCGTGCTCTGCGCAGGCCTGCTGATGTTCATGATCGGCTCGCCCAATCCCTGGACAACGGATGGGCGCTACCTGCTGGGCCCCTACGTGGCGATCGCGGCTCTGCTGCCGCTGATGCTGGAGCGCGGCCTCGGCTGGAAGCTGATCGTCACGGCCGGCGCTTCGCTGTTCGTGTTCAGCGCGCTCTACCAGTTCAACGCAGGCGTGATCAAGCGCATGCCGGCCGGGTATCAGACCGCCCGCGTCGCCAGGGGGGTGGCGGCGTTCGCCAGGTCGGAGGATGTCGCCGTCGGGTACGGCAGCTACTGGAACTCGATCGACCTGACGTGGGAGTCCAACTTCAAGGTCAACGTCTATCCGATCCAGCGCTGCGCCACCAACGGGCGGATGCTCTGCACCTTCGACGAGATCTCGATGTCCAGCTGGGACACGCCGCATGGCAACGTGCGCAGCATGCTCGTCGTCAACCCCAGGGCCAGACAGGTGAAAAGCAGGGCTCGGGTGCAGTTCGGCACGCCGATCGCGTCGAGACGCGTCGGCAAGCTCTGGCTCTACGCCTATCCCTACGACATCGCCACGAAGCTCGGTCAGGAGACCGGTCTGACGCTCGGCGGCAGCTCGAGGCCGACTCAGAGCCTGTCGTGAAGTTATCTGCGGCCTTGACGGCGTCTGGACGCACCTGGCTGCAGCCGCCTCGCGGCCGCGACGGTGTCGCGAATACATCCAGCAGCTGTATTTTCGACACCGGCTCACGATCGCGCCGGGTGCGGCCTCGGGGATCTTCCATCTGGTGGCTCTTCGCCGGCCGCCGTCTGCGAAGCTCTGCCGGTGAACAGTTCAATGATCGACGTCGAGACCCCTGACGGGGTCGCCGACTGCTACCTCGCCCGCCCCGACGACGACGACGCTCATCCCGGCGTCCTGTTCGTCATCGACGCCATCGGTCTGCGCCAGCAGATCGAGGACATGGCCGACCGCATCGCTGCGCACGGCTACGTCGTCCTTGCTCCGAACATCTTCTATCGCGCCGGGCGTGCACCCATCTGGCCGGACGTCAACCTGGCCGATCCCGATGCCCGCGCCGAGTTCATGAAGACGCTCCGGCCGCTCATGTCCGCCCTGACCCCAGACGCCACGGCGTCCGACGGCGGCGCCTATCTGAGCAAGCTCGCCGAGTTGACGGAGGGCAAGGTCGGGATCACCGGCTACTGCATGGGTGGCCGCGTTGGCTGGGAGATCGCTGCGTCCTATCCTGATCGCGTGGCCGCCCTCGGCGGCTTCCACACGGGCGGGATCGTCACCGATGCCGACGACAGCCCGCACCTGCGCGCTCCGGAGGTCAAGGCCACTGTCTACTGGGGTTTCGCCGACAACGACGGAAGCATGACGCCCGATAACATCGCGACGCTGAAGGCGGCGATGGACAGTGCCGGCGTCAGCCACACCACTGAGGTCTACGCCGGCGCGATGCACGGCTACACGATGGCCGATCAGGGCGCCTACGACGAGGCCGCGGCGGAGCGTCACTTCGACGCGCTGTTCGCTCTGCTGGCGCGCACGCTCTGACGCGCTGTCAATCAACGACCAACCGGCGCCTCAACGGAGGTCCCTCGACGGGGGTCCCTCGACGGGGTCGCTCAACGCGGGTCGCTGAAGACTGCCTTGAGCGTTAGCCAGAGGATCAGGAGGTCCAGCCGCAGGCTGCGGTGCTTCACGTAGTAGAGGTCGCGCTGGAGCTTCGCCCGTGCGCCCTCCAGCGAGCCGGAGTAGCCCAGGTTGACCTGGGCCCATCCGGTGAGTCCGGGGCGCACGGTGTGCCGCACCGCATAGAAGGGAATCTGCTGCTCGAGCCGCTCGACGATCGGTACCTGCTCGGGGCGGGGACCGACCAGCGCGAGCTCGCCGCGGAGCACATTCCACAGCTGCGGCAGCTCGTCCAGGCGGAAGCGCCGCAGCACGCGTCCGAGCGCGGTGATGCGGTGGCCCTGGTCTGTGGCCCAGGCCGCGCCATCGTCGGCGACGGTCATCGTGCGCAGCTTGACCACTGTGAACAGCGCGCCGTTCTTGCCCACCCGCGCCTGCCGGAAGATCGCGGGGCCTGGGCTGGTGAGCGTGATCGCCAGCATCAGCGCTCCGATCAGTCCCAGCAACAGCAGTAGCAGCAGCGCCGCCGCCAACATCACACCCGCGCGGCGGGCGCCGTCCCAGAGCACGCGGCGATGTAGCGCGGGATCTTCGAACAGGAACCATGCCGGCGTGAGTTCCGTGAGCGGGACCTTCTTGAACTCGGACTCGTAGTAGCTCAGCAGGTCGCGCACATGGAGTCCGTCCTTGCCCAACACCGTGGCGGCACCGACGACCGGCCGCGCCTGTGCCGCATTGCGGTCGAGCACCAGCACGGTTGCGCGCGAGCCGCGGATCGCGTTTGCCAGGGCGTCGGCGGCGACCGGCGCATACGCTCCGACAGACCCCACGAGGCTCGCCTCCGGGCTGCGCACGAGCTCGCGCTGCAACTCGCGCAGGCTGTCCGCGGAACCGGCGAAGTACACGCGCCGCAGTGCCTGTCGCACGCGAACCTCGAGGTCACGCACGAGCCCCGTGCTGATCAGCGCCATCAAGGCGAGTCCCAGTGGCACCAGCGCGGTGAACAGGGTCGGACGCACTCCGAGGATCAACCCCGCCCCGGCCATGACGATGTCGCCGATGATCGCCCCTGCGCCGGCAGCCTGCAGGTGCAGTTGGGCACCGCGTCGGGCGAATGCACCGTCGATTGACTCGAACACCAGTCGCGCTGCGAGGGTCGCGAGCAGTGCCGGCAGCAGCAAAGCTGGCCAGACGGTCGAGCCGACGTCGTGAACCAGCGTGGGCGCGACGATCGCTACCCCCAGGATCACGGTCATGCAGGTGGCGGGAAGCCGCGTGACTGGCCAGCTTGAACGATTGCTGTAGGTCTGTGCGTCGACCGCAGCGGTTACCTCGAGTGCCTCGAGCGGTGGGAGCCGTCTCGGATCGCTGCTCATCTGGCTGCCTTCTTGGCGCTCGCCACGGCCTGCCGCAGCAGAGGCTCGCGCGGATCGAGCCGCAGGGCGCGGTGGTAGGCCACGAGCGCGGTCCCGAAGTCCCCGGCTCGGGTGGCGACGTCACCCAGCAACGCAGGTGGCACATAGTTCTCAGGCTCGAGTTGCTGTGCGTGCAGGAGCACCGTGCGCGCAGCGGCGTAATCGTCGAGTCCGGCATATGCGGCGGCAATGGCGTACTGGGTCGGCATCGACCACGGATCGAGCTGCTCGGCCGTCCGCAGCTGATCGAGTGCCTGCACGGGACGCTTTGTCACCAGGCTCTGACCTGAGTCGCCATAGAGCGCCGCCACATACTGCCGACCCAGGCTGGCCGTAAGCAGCGCCAGCACGCCGAGTGCCGCGATCAGCGAGGCGCGCGCCGCGAGCCTCGTCTGGCGCGAACGCGCCTGCGGCGCACTCCTCACCGCACCGGTGTGCGGTCGATCTGCCACGGAAGGTGACGCGGGCGCCACCAGGATCGCCGCGGCGAGGAATGCCATCCCGGCGAGCCCCGGGATGTTGTAGAGCCAGTCGACGCTGGTCGCGGCCAACCAGGCTGTGAAAAGTCCGAGCGCGCCTACGCGAATGGCGATGTCTGTACTCGAGAGCGTGAGGTGGCGGTGTGTGAGTCCGGCCCAGAGGACGGCCACGAGCAGTAGGCCGAGACCGATTGCGCCTCCGACACCCAGCTCGGCGAGCATCTGGAGCTCAAGGCTATGGGGGACCGTCAGTGTTTCCGTCTGGTGGCGGAGGAGGTAGTAGAGACTGTCGTAATTGCCGGCGCCAACACCGCCGAACGGATGGCGCGTGAACTCGTCCAGCGCCACGCGCCAGAGGTCGTAGCGGTAACCGCTGCCGATCGTCAGGAAGCGGTTGGTGCTGCCGGTCTCCGGGTTCAGGTTGGTGAAGTCGCTCCACTGGACCGCGATGCGGTGATGGGCGCCGATCGCGACCACCAGCACGGCGATGCCGGCCAGTGCCAGCAGTCCCTGTCCGGTCCGGCGCGACAGGACCGTGCGCCGATCTCCTGACAGCTGCGCTGCGCATCTGTCGAGAGCGAGCTTGAGCGCGAGCGCGACCACACCGGCGGCGAGCACCGCCAGACCGGCGGCGCGCAGCGTTGATGCGGGTGGCGTCAGCGTCTGCTGTGGGCCAGTGGAGCTGTAGACCGCGAGCGTCCAACGCGCGCTGAGGGCGAGCGTCACGGCGAGGATCAGGAGGTGCATGCCGCGCCGCGTCCGGCCCGGAGCCGCGACGAGGACGACGATCACGCTGAGCGCGAACGCAGGCACGAGCGCCCGCGCCTGCGTCATCACCGCCATAGCGGCGATCAGTCCAACAGCGCCCAGCGCGACTGCCCGTATGCGCGAGGAGCGAGCCGTCTCGGCGATTCCAAGCCACGGCCAGAGCCCCATCACCAGCAATCCGGCGGCGCCGTTGACATAGCCGATCGGGGAGTTGAGCCGCCCCTGTGTCAGCGCCCCGGCGCCACCCCCGCCGACGAAGATCACGGCCAGCACCAGACTCGAGACCAGCGCGGGTAGCCCGAGCAGGACCAGCACCGCCTGGGCGTCGCGACGCTCGCGGATCGCGAGCAGCCCCACCGCGAACACGACCGCGTACACCGCCAGTTGGTTGCCGGCCGTCCAAGCGGAGTCGCGCGAGTCGGCCCACAGGATCGAGGCGAAGCTCAGCGCAAGCAGCAGCCCCACGCCCGCGGCGGCCGCGATCCCGAAGGCGGTGAACCGGGGCTGCGCGGCGAGCGCAACCATGACGAGCAGGATGACGGCGCCAAGCCCCATAGGCGCCCAGGAGGTGAAGTCGTAGTAGCCGAACGCCACCGGCGAGATCGCTAATGCGGCGGCCACAGCGAGCGCCGCGACTCCGATGCGGTCGCGACTCGCCGACCGGGAGGCTGTCGATCCGCCCCGGCTCGGCTCGACGACGTTCGGTGGATGGCCGACGGTCGCCTCTGGAGTCTCGGAACTCGTCGCTGGCATACGCCGGCACAGCTGGTTGGATCAGCCCAGACGCGGATCGGCTGGACGCGGTCGGGTGCGCCGGAGGGCGAGGCTCCCGACGCCGCCTGCGAAGAGTACGACGACGGCTGCGAGCAGCATCCACAACCAGCCCGAGCTGGATCCTGGATGCAGCACCGCCGTGACCCGCGGCGGGCTGGTCTCGCGGCGGGTGGTCGGAGTCTTGGGCGCGGACTTGGCGACGTTGCGGATGGCGACCCGCCGGGGTGCTGGTTTGGCCGAGTTGTGATTGGGACTTCTTCGTCTCGGTGCGGGCTTGGATCCATTCCCGCTGGTAGATGGCGGCTTCGCCGACTGCGTCACGACCGGTGGGCGGGTGGGGATGCTCGACGAGCTCGCGCTCGGAGCCGAGATCTCGTTGCCGACCGGCCCGCCATTGCCGACCGGCCCGCCGTTACCGACCGGCCCGCCGTCCCCGACCGGCCTGCCGTTGCCGACCGGCTCGCCAAGTGGGGGATTCCCGCCAGAGCCGCCACCCCTACTGATCCCAGTGCCGAACAGCCCTGAGCCCGACGATTTGCCATTGCCGGTGCCGCGGGCGGTCGCGATCGGTATCGCGTATTCCTTGCCGGCAGGACTTCCCGGGTCGACGTGGACCCCGGCGCCGGGGGCCGAGCTCGAGCCCGCCAGCGCGGCGCTGGGGGATGCCATCGCTGCCGTCAGGGCCGTGAAAACCGCGAGGTACCGAAGATGGCGACGCTGCATGACCTCGATGAGCGATGGTAGCCGACGCGGCTGCTCCGATCGGCGATCCGGCAGCGTTCGGGGTCGTGGGCGCGTGTAGTCTGTCGCCCGTGGGATGGCGCGAAAACGATTCCCGCGCGGTGGAGTTGCTGCTGTCCCCGGTCGCGGCCTTCCCGCTGTTGTGGCTTGTGGCGGTCGCTCTGGCGCAGATCCACATCGTGGGCCTGCAAACGAGCTGGTCGGCGGCCATGTGGACTGTCGCGCTGCTCGTGCCGGTTGCGTTCGTGGCGGGGGGGCTGACGGTGACCTGGCTGGTCGATCGGCGGGTGGTTACGCACCGAGCGCGAGGCCTCGCCAGCGGGGGCACCAGGATCGCGCGACCCACGAGTCCGCGCGCGGTGCTGATCGCGCTGCTGGTGGTGGGCTACGCGCAGCTCACGCACGAGTTTGCCGAAGCCGGCGCGGTGCCGCTGCTGAGCGGGCACATCGACGCGGTCCGCGTCGGCATCCACACGGGGCCGCTGGGATTGCTGGTCGACGCGCTGACGGTGGCGGCGGTGGTGGCGATCGCCGCGCCTGACCGGCTGTTCGCGCGCGCGGCGCTTCCCGAGGTGCTGATCGCCCTCGTCGCACTGGCCGGCTTCGCGATCGCGGGTGGGCGGCAGGCGTTGGCGATCGCCGCGGCTGGCTGGTTCGCCCGCGTGTTGTACTGGCGCAGGATCGAGGCCACCCTGGTGTTGGCGTTCGTACTGCTCGGAGTCGGAGCGTTCGCCGCCGTGTTCTATCTGCGCCTCGGTCAGGAGATAGGGCAGGCGTTCCCGCAGGAGCTCTATCTGAACGTCGTCAACCGGACCTCGCCGATGCTGGCGCCGCTGGTGCCGTTGCACCTCGCGTTGGCGATGAACCTCGCGGTGCTCAACAAGTTGGTTGCCTACTTCCCTCACGTGCAGGCGTACGGCTTGGGGAAGTACGACCTACGCGCGCTGCACTCGATCCTGCCATCGCGCGACCTCGGCCAGCTCACCATGCGGCTGACGCCCCCGTTCCGCGTCGCCACGGCAGCAGGTCCGCTGTGGGCGGATGGCGGCCTCGGCTTCGTGGCCGGCGGCTTTTTGCTGATCGGCGCGGTCAGCACGCTGCCCCATGCGCTGTTCAGGCGCACGCCCAGCTTCAGATACGCAGTGCTCGCGGGCTACCTCCTCTCGCTTGCGCTCTACTGCCTCTACGACAACCTGTTCACGCAGTACAAGGACTGGGTGTTCGTGGTCGCTGGCCTGTGGCTGCTCGGCCGTCATGCCGAGCGGCGCGCGGGGTACCCGTACGCGCCGTCGCGGAGCTCGCTCACGCAGGCGCGCCGTTCGCGCCGGCGAAGTCCCTGGCCGGGCATCGTCGCGGTGGTCTGCGCGGCGGTCATCGCCTGGCTCGGCGTCATCGTGATCGCCGACCACGGCGTCTCGGCCGCCAGGCGCTACATGTCTTCACGGCCGCGGGCAAGCGTCGCGCACAGTGTGGAGAGCGCGAACCGCAGGAGGACCGCCGTGTATACGGCGAGGTCGAGCAGCGGGCGTTCACCTGCCTCCCAGCGCCTGTAGAAGCGGCCCATCGCCCGATGGAAGGCCCAATTCACGCGCACGCTGCGGCGAGCACCGGTGACGCCGTGACCCACGTGGACGACGGTCGCGCCTCCGATATAGCGAACCTCCCAGCCGTGCTCGAGGAACCGGCGGCACCAGTCGAGGTCTTCGCCGTACATCCAGTAGTGCTCGTCCAGCAGGCCTACGTCCGGGAGCGCCGCCCGGCGGACGAGCATGCAGGCGCCGCTGACCGCCTCGACGGCGGCGTCTGCGCACTCGTCGATGTCTGCGCGCGAATATCCCGAGCCACTGCGCAACCGTCCCGGCGTGACGCCCCTGATCAGGTGGCCGAACGCAGCGGAAGGCGAGGGGAAGCTGCGCTTCGCGTTGTGGTCGAGGCTGCCGTCAGTTCTGAGCAGCCGTGGCCCGACGACAGCCGCGCGGGGGGTGCGCGCGAACGCTCCGAGCAGCGTGTCGATGGCGCCAGCTTGGAGAACCGTGTCGGGATTGAGCAGCAGCACGAACGGCGCGCGGGTCCGCTTGACGCCGTAGTTGGAGGCGTACCCGAACCCGGAGTTGCGATCGAGCGCCGCGACGTTGACGTCCGGATAGCGCGCGCGGATGCGATCCGGGGTGCCGTCGCGCGAGGCGTTATCGACGACGTGCACCGCCATATGAGCCGTCGCCGGTGGGTGCGCGCACAGCGAATCCAGGCAATCTCGCACCAGCTCCCAGGCGCCCTCTGCGGTGACGATGACGACGTCCAGGTCGTTCACGGGTAGGCTTGCTCGGCTCGTGTCACGACGCCCTCAGGTACACGTCGCGATCGTCAACTGGAACACCTCCACGTCGGCACTGCTGGCAGCTTCGCTGTATCTCGCCTCCGACGGCGCCGACGTACGCGTGACGATCGTCGACAACGCATCGGAGCCGGATCAGCAGGAGATGCTACGCGCGGGCGTCGTCCAGCGGCCTGGATTGGAGCTACGGACTCGGGCCGAGAACCTCGGCTACGGTGCTGCGGCGAACTTCGGCCTGGCCGGAAGCGGTGCGCAGTTGGTGTGCGTGTCTAACGCCGACCTCGAGCCCAAGCCCGAGATGCTCGCCGCACTCGCGCAGGTCGCACTGCACGACAGCTCCGTGGGACTGGTGGGGCCACGACTCACGGGCACGGCGTCCGGCTACCACGCGCAGCTGCCGCGTCCTGCGACGTTGCCGCTGCGAGCGTTCGCCGGGAGGGTTGGGCAGCGGTCGGTATCCAACCCTCCCAGCGGGAGCGTGCGCGAGGTGGAGCAGCCCGCGGGCGCCTGCCTGTTGCTGCGCCGCGACGTCTGGGAGGCGCTTGGCGGCTTCGACCCCGGTTTCTTGCTCTGGTTCGAGGACGTCGACCTGGCGCGGCGCTCGCTCGCAGCCGGTTACCGCAACGTCGTGGCTGGCGACGCCGTCGCTTTGCATCGGGGCGCTGAGGCATTCGCCCAACTCGCTCCGGCGCGGCGGCAGGAGATCAGGTTGCACTCGCTGGAGCGCTATGCGGCAAAGCATCATCCCCGGATGTCACCACTCGTGCGGCTGGCAGTCTCAGCGGCACTGCCCTTACGCAAGCGCTTCTAGCTTCAGCGCAGGCGCTGAAGGCGTGCGAACTCGCGCAGCGTCGCGCCCAATCCTGCGATCAGTCCCAGCTCGTGCAGTTCTGCGAAATCGCGCACATATCGTTTTTTGGCAAGCCGTCGCTGGCGCGCGGCGCGGAGCGACCGCAGCCCGTCGCCCGCGCCCCTGGCACGCCCACGTGAGGTCATCACTGCGGCGCGAAGCTGACCACGGGCTGCCAGAGACGCAACGGCTGCAAGGTCCTGCGCCAGCAGTACCGCGACCGCGCGCGGCAGGTCCGAACGGTCGAGGCACAGCGCTGCGACGAGCAGGCGGTTACGGCTCCCGTAGTAGCTGCGGAGGCGGTCCTGGCGTTGGCCGGCCGTCGCGGCGCCGCGATGGAGCACGACGGACTCCGGGGTAAAGCGCACGCTTCTGCCCTCGCGCCAGGCGCGCACGCAGAGCTCGACGTCCTCGAAGTACATGAACAGCTGCTCCTCGAACCCGCCAGTCGCGCCAAACCAATCAGCTCGCGCAGCCATGCTGACGCCTGACACCGCCGCGACCGCGCGCGGCGCCAGGTTGACAGCGCTCAGCCGGGCGCCGAGTCCGATATCCGCAGCCGATCCCGAGTGGCCGACCAGTACGCCCGCGCTGTTGACAGTCGGGGGGAAGGTGCGGAACAGCGTTAGGCCTCCCGCTATGGCCGCGTGCGCGTCGGCATCCAGCGCCGCGAGCAGCGCCGCGGACCAGCCGAGCCTGACCTCAGCATCGTTGTTCAGGAATGCGAGCGTGGGCGCCCGAGCGAGGTGCGCGCCGGCGTTGCAGGCTGCGGCGAATCCGGCAGCCCCGGTGGATCCGCTCGTTGCGTTGAGCGCCACGATGCGGATCTTCGGGAAAGCTTCACGCAGGAAGCTGAGTGAGTCGTCGCTCGAGTGGTCGTCGACAACAATCACCTCTGCTTCGCCAAGCGCCTCGAGATCCGCCAGGAGTGGCGGCAGGCAGGCTGCCAGGAGCTCTCGACCATCACGGCTCGGGATGATGACCGACAGCTGGAGTTCGGGCATGGCAACAGGCTACGAGCAGAGCTGCGGCTGGCACACTCGCAGCGGTCATGCCTGCTGCCCCGGCAGAACAACCCGACCGGCCGTCTCTGCGCACGCGGGCGCTTGTCGCCGGGCTTTGGCTCGCTGGCCAGAGCGCCTACAACACGGTGGCAAACGCGGTCGCGCTGGTGGTGCTGGCGCGCCTGGTGGCGCCGTCGGCGTTCGGGCTGGTGGCGATCACGTCGGTCGTGATCTCGCTGGTGACGATCGTGACCGACTTCGGCGTCACGCCGATGCTCGAGCGCGTCGAGCAGGTCAGCGACGAGCAGCTCAGCACCGGCTTCTGGTTGAGCCTCGGCATCGGCGTCGTGCTGACCGCGGCGATCGAGGCGATCGCGCCGGCGTTCGCGTCGCTCATGCGCGAGCCGCAGTTGACCTTGATCCTGCGGGTGGTGGCGCTGTCGGTGCCGATCACCGCGGTCTGGGCGGTGCCGACCGCGCTGCTCAGGCGCGACCTTCAGGCGAAGGTGCTCGCGCGTCGTCAGGTGGTCGCGGTCACGGTCGCGACGTTGGGCGCCATCGTGCTCGCCGTGCTGCACGCGGGAGCATGGGCGCTGGTCTTCCAGGACGTCGGCAGCGTTACGCTGGAGGCGATCGTGCTCTGGCGCAACGTCGGTTGGCGCCCGCGGCTCTGCTTTGATCGTGTGCAGGCACGGGGACTGCTGGCCTTCGGCAGCCAGGTGACGCTCACCCAGCTGATCGATCAGGGCCGTGACCGGATCGTCGAGCTGCTGATCGGCCGCATCCTCGGCGTGCGGTTGCTGGGGGTGTGGGTGATCGCCAGCCGCGTGTCGAGCGTCTGCCTGGCGATGTTCACGACTGTCGCGATGCAGGTCGCGCTGCCCGCGTTTGCGCGCTTTCAAAGCGACCGCGAGCGCCTGGGGGACGTGTTCAGGCAGGCGCAGCGGACGCTTGGCGCAGTCGCGATGCCCGGCATGCTCGCGATCGCCGCCGCCGCGCCCGTTGCGATCCCCGCATTGTTCGGCGCCCGCTGGCACCAGAGCGGTGGGCTCGGGCGGCTGCTGTGCATCTATGCGGGAGCGGCCGCCGTCACCTGGCTGGACAGCGCCGTATGGTGGTCGCTCGGGCGGCCGTCGATCGCGCTGGCGATCTCCGGCATGGGCGCGGTCGCGACGCTCGTGTGCGTCGGGATCGTCTGCCATCTCGGGCTCAGCGCCGTCGCTTGGAGCGTAGTGGCGATTGCGTTGCTACAGGTGCCGCTGCGCATTGGCGTGCTGAGCCGGCTTGGCGGAATCTCGCCCCGCGCCTACGGGGACCTCCCGGCAGCGGTGGTGTGCGCCGTCTCGATGGGCATCGCAACGGCGGTTGTAGGCCGGCTGCTAGCGGGCAGCCGGCCGATCCTGATCCTCTTGGCAGAGGCCGCGACCGCGGCCCTGTTCTATCTGGCGCTCAGCTGGTTGCTGCAGCGGCCGGTCTTGGACGAGCTCCGCAGAGACCTCAGGCGAATCAGCGCCTGAACTGCTCTCCCGGCTCGAGCCGCTTGGCAAACGCTGCCACCAGCCTCGCCGTGTTCTCGAGGTCCTCGATGCTCACCATCTCGACCGATGAGTGCATGTAGCGCAGCGGCACCGACACCAGCCCGGTGGGGATGCCGGCACGGCTGATGTGGAACACGTCCGCGTCGGTGCCGGTGGCGCGGCCGCTTGAGCTCAGGGTGTACGGGATCGACTCGGCCTCGGCGGCCTCGTAGAGCAGCTCGGATACGCGCGGGTGGATTGTGGCGCCGCGCTGGATCACCGGCCCGGAGCCGAGCTTGTGGCGCGTGTCGGCACCGAGCTCGATGCCGGGCGTGTCGTTCGAGTGGGTGACGTCGATCGCAATCGCGACGTCGGGCTGGTGACGGTAGGCGGCCGTGCGCGCACCGTTGAGCCCGATCTCCTCCTGCACGACGGCGAGCGCCAGCACGTCGCCGGCAGCGCCGCCGCTCTCGGCCACCAGCTGCGCGGCGCGCGCGGCCACGTAACAGCCGGCCCGGTTGTCCAGCGAGCGCGAGACGACGCGGTCGCCCGGGAGCTCGAGCGGCGCCACGTCGATCACGCCCATGTCGCCGATGCGCACGCGCTCACGCGCCTGATCGCCGTCGGCGGCGCCGATGTCGATGTGCAGGGCCTTGAGCTCGGGCACCCGCTTGCGCTCGTCCTCGTCGAGTTGGTGGATCGCCTTGCGGCCGATCACCCCGTGCACCGCTCCGCTGCGTGTGGCGAGCACGATCCGCTGCCCGATCAGCTGCATCGGGTCCCAGCCGCCCACCTGCCCGAAGCGCAGGAAGCCGTCGTCGTCGATGTGCGTGACGTGGATGCCGATCTCGTCGATGTGCCCGACCACGGCGAGAATCGGTCTTCTTTCCTTCTGGGACGGGTGGGTGGGATCCGATCCCGTCCCAGGGACCCGCGCCCACGACGACCCATTGACGTCGACATCGACCTCTGCCGCGAACGGCTCACAGAGCTCGCGCCAGACGGCCGCCGCACGGGCCTCCTGGCCGGACGGGCCCGGGACCTGCAGCAGCGTGTCGAGCAACTCGGGGATAGCCATGAAGGCTCCTTTCAGGACGCCAGCAGCTGGCGCAGGACGAACTGCAGGATGCCTCCGTGCCGGTAGTACTTCTGCTCCTCGGGAGTGTCAATTCGCACGGTGACGGTGAACTCCTTGTCGTCGGCTCTCACCGTCAGCTCGCGCGGGACCTCGTCGCCCGAGGCGATTCCGGCGATCCCGAACTTTTCGTGTCCGCTTAGGCCGAGCGACTCGACGTTCTCCCCCTTGTTGAACTGCAGCGGCAGCACACCCATGCCCACCAGGTTGGAGCGGTGGATGCGCTCGAAGCTCTCTGCGATGACCGCGCGCACGCCGAGCAGCACCGTGCCCTTCGCGGCCCAGTCGCGTGAGGACCCGGAGCCGTACTCCTTGCCCGCGAGGATGACCAGCGGGATGTCCTGCTCGATGTAGCGCATCGCGGCATCGTAGATCGAGGTTTCCTCGTCGGAGCCGTCGGCCAGGTAGAGCGTCACACCACCCTCGGTCCCTGGCGCTAGCCGGTTGCGCAGGCGGATGTTGGCGAACGTTCCGCGCATCATCACCTCGTGGTTGCCGCGCCGCGACCCGTAGGAGTTGAAGTCGGCGACCTCGACGTGATTCGATTTCAGATACTGCGCCGCCGGGCCGTCGCGCTTGATCGAGCCGGCAGGGGAGATGTGGTCGGTGGTGACACTGTCACCGAGCACCGCGAGCACGCGCGCGTCGACGATGTCCTGCAGCGGCTCCGGCTCGGCCGGCAGGTCCTCGAAGAACGGCGGACGGCGCACGTACGTGGAGCGCTCATCCCACTCGAACAGGTCTCCGGTCGGTACCGCGAGGCCGTTCCAGCGCTCATCGCCGTCGAACACCTCGGCATAGCTCTTGCGGAACATGTCCGACTGGACGGCCTCCTCGATCACCTCGGCTACCTCGGCAGAGCTCGGCCAGATGTCCTTGAGGTAGACGTCGTTGCCGTGGTCGTCGCTGCCGAGCGGCTCGTTGTACAGGTCGGCGTCCATCGTCCCGGCGATCGCATAGGCCACGACCAGCGGTGGCGATGCCAGGTAGTTCATCTTCACGTCGGGATTGATCCGGCCCTCGAAGTTGCGGTTGCCCGACAGGACCGAGACGACCGCCAGGTCCTCGGCGCCGACCACGTCGGAGATCTCGGTCGGCAGCGGTCCCGAGTTGCCGATGCAGGTGGTGCAGCCGTAGCCGACGAGGTTGAAGCCGAGCGCGTCGAGCGGCTCGTCCAGGCCCGCCCGCTGCAGATACTCGGTCACGACCTTGGAGCCCGGCGCCAGCGAGGTCTTGACCCAGGGCTTGACCTGCAGCCCCCGCGCGACCGCGTTGCGCGCCAGCAGCCCCGCCCCGACCATCACCGACGGGTTCGACGTGTTCGTGCAGCTGGTGATCGCCGCGATCACGACGTGGCCGTGGTCGAGCTCGGTCTCGGTCCCGTCGGCGAGCGTCACCGGCGTCGGATGCGTCGCGCGCTCGGCGACCTGGGTCCCGCCGGTGCCGCCGGCGGGTTCGTGACCGGCGC